>JBJXFT010000348.1:0-19972 GCA_046155725.1 Saprospiraceae bacterium | reverse complement strand
GAGAATCTGAGACAATACCCACCTTCTCGCTTTCTCACTTTCTCACCTTTTGGAGCCGAACAAGGGATTTGAACCCTCGACCTGCTGATTACGAATCAGCTGCTCTACCGCTGAGCTAATTCGGCTTGAAATTTCAGGGCATCTACTTTCCAATTTTGATGCCCAAGCGGTTTGTGCCTTTCTCCAAAGGAGGGGGCAAAGATAGTTTTGCTTTCCAAAAATCAGCAAGCCCGGTTTTGAATTTTTCCGAAAAAACGCTGCTGCCCACAAACACAAAGGGTTGCCCCCTTGCGAGGGCAACCCTTTCTTCCAAACTGGGTCTCGTTTTGCTTCGATGCGGCGCTCTCAGCCCGCCAGCCCCGTGATCACATCACGTGCGAATAGGATTTTAGGCTTCCAGTATTTGGAAGTGGATATATTTTCTACGATGATGCCCCGGCTGCAAGTGCTGTGGACACAGAAAATGCCCTCGGCGGTTTTTTCTACCACCAATGCCACGTGCTGGATGCGGCCTCGCGTGCCAAAGAAAACAAGGTCGCCGGGCAGCACGTCGTTGAGCGACACTTTCAGCCCTTGGCGCGATTGGGTGGAGGAACAGGCAGAAACTTTCACGCCAAACTCGTCCAAGATGTAGTTGGTGAATCCCGAACAGTCAAAGCCCGTTTTGGGCGAATGCCCCGCGTGTCGGTAGCGGAGGCCGAGGAAATTTTGGGCGTAACCTGCGATGCCGGTGCGGAACTGCATTATTTCCGCGTCCTCGGCTCGAGATGGTTTGATGCTGACGGGCTTAAAAGCCGTGGCGGCAAAGGCCGCAAAAAGAAGGGTGAGGAATGCCAGATGGCGGCATAAGGAAGGTTTTTCAGGGCGACTGGAAGGAATTGTCTCGGTCATGTTGAAAATTTTTCAGCCTGTGGTACGCGATTCGCGTATGCCACGTCCTTGCCACAGGAGTTTGTGCTGATGAGTGAACTAATGATTGGTTTTAGCCGGGGTGTGGTGGCAATATGGCCTGCGCAAAGGGCGGAGCAATGTTCACGGGAGAGATTAAAAAAGAGACTCCAGAAAGGGCAAAATCTCGCGCTGGCCGAGGGCAAAGGTAGAAATGCATTTGAAAAAACAAGGCTTGGGAGGTTTTTTTTCAAAATTGTTGAGGGCCGCTTCTTTCCCGCCCATGCCGCTTTTATTTGATAAAAAGGCCACCCCCCCCTAAAAATCAAACAAATGCTCGGCGCATCAGGGATAACCTATACTTTTGCTCGCTGCGTTTTGCTTTCGCAGAATCACAGCAGACTGCCGACCAAACTATTTGTTCACTCGGGGCTTTCGCTCTCTCAACCCTTGCGATACCTTTCGGGAAGGCTCCCAGCCTTGCCGAGCGCCCCACAAACTTTGAAAACCATGTCCACAAAACTCACGCCCCGCTCCTTATTCGACCGAACATTCCACGATTATTTAGTTGACCCCTTGAAAGTGCTTTTTGCCAAGCCGGAGCTGGTACGCCCTGCAGTTGAAGCGCGTACGCCGAAAAAGGATGAAGAACCCCTCTGGAACCGCTTTGTCCATTACCTCCAGAATTCTAAAGAAGTTGCGTCCAGTTTTTGGCAAGTGTTCCGCCTTCTCACCAACCAATATGTGCTGATCGCTTTGTTCGCCGTGGTGCTTTTGGGCTCCGACCAAGGGCGCGATCTGCTGCGTTCCGTCGGGGAACAAAGTTGGGTGCATTTCGTCTTGGCGGAAATAGCCCTGATCCTTCTCGGCATATTTACTTGGGGAAGTTCCAGAGTGCAGTTGATGAACCTAAAAATTGCGCTCAAGCTTTCCGACGAAAAAGGGAGCCGCAACCTGACGGCTCCCACCCAAACTGCGCTGGGCGTGGGCCGCATCCTCCCAAGGCTCACAGCCATTGCTCCTTTCGTGATTTTTGCAGCAGGGCTTTTCAGGCAAAATGACGATGTTTGGTGCATTTTGGCACACTTTGCTGTGACGTTTTTTTTCCTGTGGTATATCAGCGCAAAACTGACCGTGTCGCCCCAAATCGTGGATTATTCCAATGAACCAGATGACCTCGAAGACGACCTGCGCATTATCTCCTTCATTGATGACAGAAAGTACGGGCTTGCTTGGCAGACCCTGTTTGTCACCGTATTCGTGACATTGGGGCTTGTGCCAATCACTATTTACGCCATTGCCTCCTACTTCAACCCAAATGGCTCCATGATACACATCATCGGCACAGCCATTGGCCCGTTGGCTTCGGTTTTTGTCGGCTTTGCCTCTATGGCCGTGTGGACGACGCTGCTCATCTATTGGCAAGGCAAATTCAAGCTGCCCATTGTGCTCACTACGGTGGTGATGGTGTTCTATTTCAGCCACTACAACAACAACCACACTATCCGGGCAAACGGGGGTTCTGTCCATACTGACCGGCCCGAGGTGGCGGAGCATTTTGGCAAATGGGTGGAAAGCAAGAAAAGCCATTGGCTGACCAAGGGTGATACCGTGAGCATGCCCGTTTACTTTATCGCGGTGGAAGGCGGCGGCATCCGGGCTGCCAACTGGACGGCGCAGGTGCTGAACCAGTTGAGTTCGGCCGACTCCACTTTCTACGACCGCACGTTTGCCATTTCCGGCTCGTCGGGGGGCATGGTCGGCTCTCTCATGTATCAATGGCTGCGAAAAGCACAAAATGATCATGCAATCGCTGCGGAAGCGCGCGCAAGGGACTCCATTCTGTACAAGTTTGTGAGCGCCGATTACTTATCCGGTTCCTTGTTGGCTTTTTATGGCCCCGACTTGCTCCAAAACTTCCTTCCCTTTCCAGTGGAGTATTTTGACCGGGCGCGTTCTTTCGAGAATGCGGTGGAATACGAGTTTTGCAAGGCAACCGGCTTGCGCGGCGACACAGTTTCTTTTTTCAATTTTTGGGAAAAAGACCCCTACAAATACCCCTCTCTGCTCTTGCAAGGCACCATCGTGGAAACTGCCCAAAGGGCCTTGTATAGCAACCTGAAAGTGAGCGCGGACATCTTCCCCAACACGCTGGACGTTCATGCCTACATGGAGGGCGACCTGAGCATGGCACGCGCTTCTTCCATGTGCGACCGATTCCCGCTCATAATGCCCCCAGGGCGTATCGTGGAACCGGGCCACAACGGCAAGCCGCTGTGCAACATCGTGGACGGCGGGTATTTTGAAAACACGGGGCTGCTCACTTTGCAGCAGATCATTGGCGCACTCCCCAAATCGAACGGGGGAAAGATCCTCGTTCAAACCACCGATGCCGAGGGCAAGCCCGTGAACGTCCACATCAAGCCCGTTATCATCTTTATCCAAAATGGCGACCTCGACATTGCCAAGCCTTTCCAAGCCTTGCCGACCGAGTACAGCGAGCGGTACAAGGGTCTGAGCGCCTCATTCGTCACCTTTCTGAACCTTCAAAACGGGAAGACCATCAACACCATCAACGATCTCCGAAGGTGTTGCGAGCGCGATGCCCTTTTTGATTTCTGCGTGTTCAGGCTCAACCGAAACTCTGGTGTGGAGCTTCCCTTGGGGTGGTTCATATCCAAAGATGCCGCCAAGGACATCCAGCAACAAGCCCTGCGGATGCACAACCCATCCAACTCTGCCGATATGACGGCACGAGCCAACTCCGCGATGCTCGAATGGCTGAAAGACCATGCCCGAGACTCAACCAAGCAAAGAAGTTGGGAAATCGCTTTCAAACCCTTGAGAGAATATGAGCGGTAGGGCTTCAAAAACAATTCTCCTCTCCCTACCTTCGCCCGCCTTTTTGGTGAATGCCTGCCTGTCGGTAGGCAGGGTCAATTAGGAATTGGTGGTTGGTTTTCCCAATTCATCATCCATCATTCATCATTCATCGTTCATCGTTCAACATTCATCTCTGAAAAAAATGCAAGGTTCTGCAATCACCATCAAACGGGGAAAACTGAAAGTCCCCAACGACCCGATCATCCCATTCATAGAAGGCGACGGCACGGGCGCCGACATTTGGGCGGCTTCCGTGCGCGTGCTCGATGCCGCCGTAGAGAAAGCCTTCAAAGGCAAAAAGAAAATCGTGTGGAAAGAAGTGCTCGCGGGCGAAAAAGCCTTCAACAAGACTGGCAGTTGGCTCCCCGACGAGACCCTCAAAGTTATTGACGAATACAAAGTCGCCATAAAAGGCCCGCTCACCACGCCCGTCGGCGGCGGCATCCGCTCGCTCAACGTGGCCCTCCGCCAACAACTCGACCTTTACGCCTGTGTGCGCCCCGTGCGCTGGTTCAAAGGTGTGCCAAGCCCTGTGAAAGAACCCGGCCTGGTGGACATGATCATCTTCCGCGAAAACACCGAGGACATCTACGCCGGAATTGAATACCTCACGGGCACCCCCGAGGCCGACAAAATCATCGCGTTCCTCCAGAACGAAATGGGCGCGAAGAACATCCGCTTCCCCAAATCGTCCAGCATCGGCATCAAGCCAGTGTCGAAAGAAGGTACCGAGCGCCTCGTGCGCGCCGCCCTCCAGCACGCCTTCAAGTACAAGCGCAAATCGCTGACGCTCGTACACAAGGGCAACATCATGAAATTCACGGAAGGCAAGTTCAAAGACTGGGGCTACGAACTCGCCGAACGCGAGTACGGCGACCGCGTCTTTACTTGGGCTGAATACGACCGCATCAAAGAAGCCAAAGGAGAAGCCGCAGCCAACGATGCCCAGACTGCC
Source organism: Saprospiraceae bacterium (assembly GCA_046155725.1). Lineage (GTDB taxonomy): Bacteria > Bacteroidota > Bacteroidia > Chitinophagales > Saprospiraceae > M3007. The sequence continues at coordinate 15,246 of JBJXFT010000348.1, read as the reverse complement.
GCCCTTGCAGCCGGAAAGATGCTCATCAAAGACAGCATCGCCGACGCATTCTTGCAGCAAATCCTGCTCCGCCCGGCCGAGTACGACATGGTGGCGACGCTCAACCTGAACGGCGACTACCTCTCCGACGCGCTCGCCGCACAAGTCGGCGGCATCGGCATCGCCCCCGGCGCAAACATCAACTACCTCACCGGCCACGCCATCTTCGAGGCCACGCACGGCACGGCGCCCAAATACGCGGGCAAGGACATGGTGAACCCCTCTTCCGTCATCCTCTCCGGCGTGATGATGTTCGAGTACCTCGGCTGGGACAAGGCCGCCAAACTCATCGTGAAAGGCATCGAACGCAGCATCCGCAAGAAGCGCGTGACCTACGATTTCGAGCGGCTGATGAAAGGGGCGACCAAACTCAAATGCTCGGAGTTTGGGTCGGAGATCATTGCGAATATGTGAGCATTGACCGTTGACCGTTGACCGTTGACAAAAATGAAAAACCGGAGAGGCCGATATGCGGCCTCCCCGGTTTTTATTTTGAGGAATCAAACGCTCACGCCCGCTCGCGCATCGCATCCAAGATGCGCAAAATGATGTAAGAGCCGATAAGGCTAATTACAATCGCCTCCACCACGATAAAAAAGCATGATGTCATGGGGGTGAAATAGTCTCCCAGAGGTGTTTGACCCTTGATGCCGGCTAGAAACTCAGGATTGAGCGCCAAAAAAATCGCCATAAAAATGGTGAACGGGATGACCCCGACAAAAGAAGTGAACATCCCGACAACCACTCCTGAGGTAATGTCGGAAGTCCCTTCATGGTGTCTGCGCGCCCAAGTGCGCAAGGCCATCCAAAGCAAGCCTACATGGATTACGCCATTGAAGATGCGGAGGTAATAGTTGTCGCTCAAGCGGAAGATGTGCATGAGCAAGAAGAATCCTGTGAGGCCAAAAAACATCAGTATGCCATAGCGAAATGCGATCTGTTTCATAATCGGTGAAAGTTGGTGAAAAAAATGGGCTTTTCGGCGGCGGGATAAAATTAGTGCCTCCGCTCCGATTTTGGGAAAAAAACTTTTGGCAAAAAATCCTTTTGGAAAAAATATGCCCACCAAGCAAAAGCGTTCTGCCAGCTGCAGCTGACAGAACGCTTTTGTTTTTTCGTGGCGAATCAGATTCTAATCCGTCTCCAACTGCCGCTCCAGTTCCTCCATCATCACATAGTCAACAGATTCGCTGATGGTGGGTATGATGGTAAGGATGGTTTCGAGGCGCGAGATTTCGATGAGCTTGGTCACCATCGGGTTCATTTCGCCGGCAAGGACGAAAGAGCCGGTGCCTTTCCAGATGCGGTGGCCTGTCAGAATGGCCGACAGCCCGCTGCTGTCCACATATTTTACGTTGGAAAGATCGAGGATAAAATTACGAATCCCCTCCTGAGAAAGCAGGATGAGGTCGCTCTTCAGCTTCGGGGCAATGGTCGAGTTCAGGTTTTCTTCGTGCAGCGTAAGTATGGCATACTGCTCCTGCTTATCAATCTGATATTTCATAGACGGATGATTGTCAAGATTTTTTTGTTTGAAAAAACGTGTTCGCAATCGTACTTGGGATGGCAAATGTAGACGCTTGCTCGTTTTTTTTCAATAAAAATTTCGGGGCACGGGTTTGGCCTGACGGCTTGGCAGACCGGGCGAGTTAGGCTGGGTTTTTGCCTCTATGAGAAAAATTTTTGGCCGACAAAAAATCTGTACAAACCGCCCTGAAAACCCTGCGCGAAAAAAAATGTTAGGCTGCGCTGCAAAAGAACTTGGCGCGTTCGGAACAATTAGCCTAAAATTGTCGCACCAAAACTGCGGCCTCCAATCGGGCCAATCGGGCTAATCTCAATAATCGAATCAATCTAGCATACTTTTATCTCATTGATAATGAACAATAAATTCTCCCCCATCGTCAAGCAGATCATCAACCAGAGCGGCCAAGAGGCGCGGCGGCTGGGACATGATTACGTCGGCATCGAACACCTGCTCCTCGGCATCATCGCGGAGCGCGACAGCCTGCCGGTGCGCGTGCTCGACTCGCTTTTGGTAGATGTGACCGACCTCAAAAAACGGCTCGAGCGCTCTATCCCCAAATACTCCACCTTCCCCCCTGCCGAAAACTTGTACGTGGGCGAATGCGCCATGACCACCCAAGTACAGCGCGTACTGAAAGCCACTTTCGTGGAAGCCAAAATGACCAAGACCGAAGAGGTGCACCCCGAACACCTCATGCTCGCAATGCTCAAATATGCCGACATCAGCAGCACCAAACTTTTAAACGAATACGACGTGGACTACGATTCTTTCAAAAAAGAACTGGAGTATGTGCGCTCCGAACAAGACTTGGCGCAGCCCAAAATAATGGCCCAGTCCGATGGCGATTTTGACGAAGAGCGCGGCACTTATCAGTCTCCTTCGCAAAAACGCCAAGAGAAAAGCCGCACTCCCGTGCTCGACAATTTTGGGCGCGACTTCACCAAACTCGCCGAAGAGGGCAAACTCGACCCCATCATCGGGCGAGAGCGCGAAATAGAGCGCGTGAGCCAAATCCTCAGCCGCCGCAAAAAGAACAACCCCGTGCTCATAGGAGAGCCAGGCGTGGGCAAAACCGCCATCGTGGAGGGGCTTGCGCTGCGCATCACCCAGAAAAAAGTCAGCCGCACGCTCCACAACAAACGCTTGGTAATGCTGGATTTGGCGGCCCTCGTGGCCGGCACAAAATACCGGGGCCAATTCGAGGAGCGCATCAAGGCCATTATGCTCGAGTTGGAGAAAAACCGCGACGTCATCCTTTTTATTGACGAAATACACACCATGGTGGGCGCCGGCGGCGCATCGGGCAGCCTCGACGCTTCCAATATTTTCAAGCCCGCCCTGGCGCGCGGCGAACTCCAGTGCATCGGTGCCAGCACGCTCGACGAGTACCGCCAGTACATCGAGAAAGACGGCGCGCTCGACCGCCGTTTCCAGAAAGTGCTGGTGGAACCGCCCACGCAAGAGGAGACCATCCACATCCTCCGCAACATCCAATCGAAGTACGAGGAATTCCACAACGTCACCTATTCAGACGAAGCCATCGTGTCCTGTGTGCGGCTCAGCGACCGCTACATCACCGACCGTTTTTTGCCCGACAAGGCCATTGACGTGCTCGACGAGGTGGGCGCGCGCGTACATTTGAAAAACATCGTGGTGCCGCAGCACATCGAGGAGTTGGAAAAAGAAATCGAGGCCATCCGCGAGCGCAAAAATTACGCGGTGAAAAACCAAAACTATGAAGACGCGGCCAACCTCCGCGACCTCGAAAGCCGCCAAGTGCGCCAGTTGGAGTTCGCCAAATCGCAATGGGACGAAGAAAGCAAGGTGCGCCGCTATCCCGTAGGAGAAGACGAAATCGCAGAAATAGTGGCGATGATGACGGGCATCCCCGTGCGGAAAGTCGGCCAAAGCGAGAGCAAAAAATTAGTGGCCATGGCCGACGACATCCGCAAAATGGTGATCGGCCAAGACGAGAGCGTCCTCAAAATATCCAAGGCCATCCAGCGCAACCGCGTGGGGCTGAAAGACCCGAAGAAACCCATCGGCTCCTTCATTTTCCTCGGCCCCACGGGTGTCGGCAAGACCGAACTTGCCCGTGCCCTTTCGCGCTACCTCTTTGACTCTGAAGACAATTTGCTGCGGATTGACATGAGCGAGTACATGGAAAAATTCACCGTGAGTCGCCTCATCGGCGCGCCTCCCGGTTATGTCGGCTACGAAGAGGGCGGCCAATTGACAGAGAAAGTGCGGCGCAAGCCCTACTCCGTGGTGCTCCTCGACGAGATTGAAAAAGCCCACCCCGACGTGTTCAACATCCTGCTCCAGGTGCTCGACGACGGCCAACTGACCGACGGCATGGGCCGCAAGGTGGATTTCAAGAACACGCTCGTGATCATGACTTCCAACATCGGCGCCCGCCAACTCAAAGACTTCGGACAAGGCGTGGGCTTTGCCACCCAAGCGCGCCAAGATGCCGCGGAGGACAATGCCAAGGTGGTCATTCAGAACGCGCTGAAAAAGACGTTCTCGCCAGAGTTCCTCAACCGCATTGACGACGTGATGGTGTTCAACTCGCTGGGCAAGCCGGAGATTTTCAAAATCATAGACAACGCGCTGGCCAGCCTGACGCTGCGGCTCAACAATATGAAATTCACCCTCGCGCTCAGCGAAGAGGCCAAAGACTTTGTGGCAGAAAAAGGCTACGACCCACAGTTCGGCGCCCGCCCGCTCCACCGCGCCATCCAGAAATATGTGGAAGACCCGCTCGCTGAGTTCATCTTGGGCGAAACGCCCGCCGAAGGCACTGCGCTGACGGCAGTGCTCAACGAAGCGAAAGATGGCCTCGTCGTTGCTTACGAAGGAGCCCCCAAAGAACTGCTCCTCGAAGGCGGCATATTGGCTTTGGAAGCAGAGGGGGAAGTGGCGGTGGGCTAGCCTACGTTTTAGCAATAAGTACCAACACCAAGCATGATAAAATCGGTAACGATCCAAAATTTTATGGGACACGCTCATTTTGAGAGCGGTGAGTTTGCGCCAGTAAATGTGATCATTGGCAAAAATGACACGGGCAAAACCGGCCTGCTAAAACTCCTGTATGCTATCTGCAAGAGCATTGATATTTATAGCCGTCGGAAACAAAACGAGGACATTGGATTCAAAAAAGTATTGGCGGAAAAAATGTCGAACACGTTTCAGCCTGGCAAAAAGGGCTTGGGAGAATTGGTAAATAAAGTATCCCGTGAAAAACTTGAAGTGGATATCTTGTTCAAGCAAACCGAACTTAAGTATGAAGATCGGTTACATTTCAGTTTTGGAGAATCTACCAACAGCACCATTAGCGGTCAAGATGCCATCAAACCGATTCCAGAACAGTTTCGTTGCTTGTTTATTCCAGCCAAAGAAGTACTAACGCCCCTTAAAGCGATCCGCGCTACGAGAGACAATCTATTTATGCTTGGGTTTGATGACACTTACCTTGACTTAATAAAATCGTTAGTGATTCAGACTCAACGAGGAAATATCGTACAAGAGCTTGTTCAGGTCAATCGGAAACTAGAAAAACTCTTTGAAGGGAAAATAGAACAGACGGACGAATTGGACGAGTTTGTTTATAAAAAAGGGAAAACAGAATTTCCGCTAACGCTTACTTCCGAGGGAGTTAAAAAAATCGGCATAATAACTACACTCATCCGTAACCGACAACTGAATTCAAATTCAGTATTGTTTATGGACGAACCCGAAACCATGTTGCATCCTGAAGCCATTAGGGAACTGGCTGAGATGTTATTGTTGATGGCAAAATCGGGGGTTCAGATATTTCTTGCCACACACAACTATTTCGTGTTGAAACAAATTCACCTCTGTGCCAAAGAAGAGAAGGTGAAAACAAATTGCTACTCGCTCACACGAGAAAGAGGACAACCAGTAAGGTCTCAACTTTTTGATCTAACGGATGAGTTTCCGGAAAACCCAATTTCTGATGAAGCGATACTAATGGCAGATAAGGAAGTAAGGCTTGATTTAGGACTTTAAAACCAGTTTATCGCAATGCCCGGTTTTACAGAAAGTAGCATCACTCTAAATTTCCCTGATAATAACTTTTTCAGGTTTTCCACTTGTCAGGGCTACACATCGTTGTCAGGCAATCATTTCAAAGAAATGGACGCTTGCTGGTACGACGCAGCCGGTAATTTTTACTGGTTGATTGAATTGAAGGACTATTCGTTAGCTTCCATCGCAGCAGCCGAAACTATTGAACAGAAAGCATGGGACATAGTGAAAAAAGCAGTTGACAGTCTCTCGATGTTCTTGTCAAGTAAGCATAGATATGGTTATGCTGCAAACCTTGACCCTTGTTTTCCGAAGGCACCCGATGCCAAAACACAGTTTAAGTTTGTCACGATCGTACACTGTGATACATCACAAATTGGTGATGTACAATTGCTACACAATTCATTTCGAAGCAAATTCAAGCCGTATGCTAATTTGTTTGGCATAAACTATTTTGCAGTGGTAGAGCATACTCAGGCAATGAGGAACATCCCAAACAATATGGTTCAATAATCGAGACAAAAGCCCCTGCATTGATGGTGGGCACGGCGTTCATCTCGCCCTCCTTTTGGTTGAGGGTGCTGCACAATTCGGCATCTTCCAGGATGCCGAGGGTACGCTGGGATTGCGTATCTACTTTCATCCCTTCTTTTGATTTTGGCGGATACTGCCACGAGTACAGGGTTCTTCCCCGCTTTCTCCCTGTTGGTCGAAAAGCAAAATCATCTGCGGCAACTTTGCGCCTTTATTTGCCGTCTTTTAGGCTGCCCGGAACTGCGCGTTCCGTCATACGCCCTCACCTTTCTACACACAAATCTTTCTACACACAAATCTTTCTACATGAAACTGCTAAAACATTCCCTTCCATTGCTCCTCCTCGCCTTCGCCGTTTCCTCGGCGGTTTCTGCACAAAACCAAAACATCGCGTTCCGATCCACCCTCTCTTTTCCCGGCCAAACCGTGGCCAACATGAGCGGCTGGGCTTCGCCTATTGGGCAAGAATATGCCCTCGTGGGTGCTTCCAAAGGGCTTATCGTGGTGGATGTGACCGACCCCGACGTGCCTGTGCAAATCGTGCAGGTGCCAGGCCCTGACAATTTTTGGAAAGAAATCAAAACCTATTCGCACTACGCCTACGTCGTGTCGGAAGGCGGCCAAGGGGTGCAGATCGTGAACCTTAGCCCCTTGCCGCTGGCTCCTCTTCCCAGCAAATTTTACACCGGCGACGGTGCCATCGCAGGGCAACTCAATACCATCCACGCCTTGCACATTGACGTGGCCAAGGGTTTCCTCTACGCCTACGGCAGCAACCTTTTCAGCGGCGGCGCGGTGGTGCTGGACTTGAACACCGACCCTTGGAACCCGACTTATGTGGGCAAGTTTGACGAACTCGGCTACATCCACGACGGCTATGTGGACAACGACACGCTATACGCCGGGCACATCTACACGGGCCAATTTGCCATTGTGGACATGACGAACAAGGCTATGCCTGTAGTGCTGAACACGCAAAGCACCCCCAACAATTTTACCCACAATACTTGGCTTTCGGAAGACCGCAAAACGATTTTCACGACCGACGAAACGCCCGATTCCTACCTCGCCGCCTACGACGTGAGCGACCCCACCGATATCAAATTTTTGGACAAAATGCAGACCAACCCAGGCTCTGGCAGCATTGTCCACAACACGCACATCCGGGGCAATTACGCCATAACGGCTTGGTACACGCAGGGTGTGACCATCGTGGACGTGACGAAGCCAAACAGTCTGGTGGAAACGGGCAATTACGACACCTACCCGCAAGGCACAGGCGGCTCCTTCGATGGCTGCTGGGGCGTTTACCCATACCTGCCCTCTGGCAATCTCGTGGTGGGCAACATCAACCCGGGCGAACTTTGGATGCTCACGCCCAGCTACCAACGCGCTTGCTATTTGGAAGGTAAAATCACGGATGCTACGAACGGGCTGCCCCTTGTGGGCGCGACGGTGCAGATTTTGGGGAACGCCACCTCGGCCAAAACCACCGGCGCCGACGGCATTTATCACACCGGGCAGTCACTGCCCGGCGCGGTGCAGGTGCAGGTGACCAAGTTTGGTTACCAGCCCGCCACGGCATCCGCCAACCTGCTCACGGGCGAAGTGACGATGCTCGATGTGGCGCTCACGCCATCTTCTTCTTACACCGTTGGCGGAATGGTGGTGCGCACCGACAATGGCTTGCCCATCCCCAACGCCCCAGTTTCCATCATCTCGCTTGATGCCACTTTTGAAACTATTTCAGATGCCGGCGGCCAGTTCAGCATCCCCAATGTGGTGGGCGGGCTTTATGACATCGTGGCCGGGGCTTGGGGCTACCGCTACAAAGTGCAGAGCCAAAGCATAATTGACAATCAGCAGGTCGTGCTTGATTTGACACAAGGCTACCAAGACGATTTTGTGTTCGACTACGGCTGGCAAGCAAGCGGCACCTCTGTGGAAGGGATTTGGGAGCGCACCGATGCGCCGCTCGGCGTGGACGTGGGAATTTTGGTCGCACCCAATGCGGACGTGAATGGCGACGTAGGCTTTTCTTGCTTTGTGACCGGCAACGCTACGGGCGAGGTAGACCTGGACGATGTGGAAAGCGGAACCTCCATCCTCACTTCGCCTGTCATGGATTTGAGCGGATACTTCAACCCGCGCATTTCGGCGCAGCTGTGGTGCGTCAGCGCGAACGTCAACCAACAATTCGTGGACTCGATAAAAGTCTACGTCAGCAACGGCACACAGGAAAAACTGGCCTGGAAACGTCAGGGCAATACCCTCGACTGGCAGTTGATGCAATTCAACGTGGCCGCTTTTGTGCCGCTCAGCAGCACGGTGAGCATCCGCGTGGTTTGTTTCGACAACCCGAACGGCACCATATTCGACACCTACGAGGCTGCTTTTGACCAATTCAATGTGGTGGATCAGTCGCTCGGCACGGAGGATTTGGAGCCTGTGGCTACCCTTTCTGCCATGCCCAACCCTTTCCGAGGCACGACCACCGTGGCCTACGAAAATGTGGAGAGCCAAAGCGTTTTGAAGGTTTTTGACCTTGTCGGGCATTTGGTGCAAACCCTCGAACTGGTGAGCAATTCGGGCCAGGCAGTCGTTGGCACGGGCTTGCCAAGTGGAGTTTACTTCGTCCGCATCGAGCAGAACGGACAAGCCTCCAAGCCTTTGAAAGTGGTTAAGGTGAATTGAGGTTGGAGCGCGTGAAGGAGCGCGGTGAGGGAGCGCGAGGCTTAGTTAAGCGGCAGAGCCGCCTAATATTTGTAGAAATTCGTGCAGGCTAAATCTTGGAGGTGCAGCGCACCGAAATATCGCGGTGCGCTGCACCTCCAAAGCATGATTCCGACAACTGCTACAAATATTGGGCGGCTCTGCCGCTGACTAAAATCCTTAACTAAACACCATTGGGCTAAACCCCGCACTCCCTCGCCCTCCTTTTCACCACTTCGTCAACTTCTGCACGGAGCGATTCTCGCCCGAATGAATTTCTAAAAAATAAACCCCTCGCGGCAGATGCTCCATTCCCGCAAAGAAGATTTGGGAATCAGAAAAATGCCCGGCAGGCAATGCCATTGCTCTGCCCAGCATATCGTAGAGGCGAGTGGTCGGCGCGGTGGCGGGCGTTGATATTTGAACCGAAAAATGGTCGTGAAATGGGTTGGGACAAACATTGACCCGCGAAAACTGGGAAGGCTCGGCACTCAGGACGCTGGGCATTTCGCCGTTGGTTTTGCGGCGGTAAATTTCGTTTGGCGTGCTTGCAAAAACCTCGCCCTCAAATATTTCGAGCCAAGCAGCCTCCTCCTCCATCCCCTCCGAAAATGGCTGCCAAGTAGCCGCCTCATCAGTTGAAATGCCTACGGAAAGCCCTAAGCCTGTCGCATAAATGGTATCGCCCGAACACCCGACGCTCCCCAAGCCGAGCAGGTGTTCGGCCCAAGATTGCCCAGCATCGGTAGAGACAAAGTATCGCGCTTCGACGATGTTCGGCGGCAAACTGCCCGCAGGCTCGGTCACAAGATAGGTGTCGTCTTTTACAAAAATGGAAGGCCCGTGGAGCGATTCTTTGCTCCCTGCAAAAGGGAGGGGCGTGGCAGAAATTTGCTCGAACGTTTGCGCAGCAGCATCCCACCGGTAAAGCAGTTCCAAAGTATCGCACAGGTAAAGATGCCCGTTGGAAGCTGACAACCTTGTGGGGAAAAGATTGCCTATCGCGGGCGAAAGGCTTTTCCAAGTCAGCCCGTGGTCGTCTGAAAACCTTGGTTGAATAATGCGCAAGCCACCATAGTCCCAGCCAAACAACTGCCCTCCAGCCTCCTCCATTCTATAAATGCCGTACACCGTGCTGCCGTCTTCGTTTTTCCCAAGTTCGAGGGTTTGCCCCCCGTCGCTCGACACCCAGACTTTGCCAGCGGTAGAGGCAAAGGTGACATAGTTGCCGTCCACGGCCATGCCGCGAACCTCTTTCAGCTCCGAATCGGGCACCGCCAACTCCCAATGCTCCTTGTCAGGCTCGAGCCGATAAACCCCCGTTCCGGGCGTAGCATACATATCCCCATCGAAATCCTGCAGCACCGCCCCGGTGCTTATTCCTTCAGCCTTGTACCAAAAATCGCCATCGCTGCTCAGGGTCACTCCGCTGTACAAAGTGGCGCGCAGGAGTTTTTCGCCCGTAGAGATTGCCGCGTAAGCGGTCAAGGAATTTTCCGGCAACTCCAAGTCCTCGAACACTCCCACAGACAAGTCAGCCACCAGAGCATAAGTCGAGTATCGCCGAAAGGCATACAGTTTTCCTTGGTGCAGCGTGAAAATATCATAGGGGTATTGTTCCGCAGTAGGAATGGAAAGGGTCGTCCAAGTCTCCCCCTTGTCTTTTGAGAAGTAAAGGATGTTGCCATCTTGAGGGGTCCAACTGCTCAACAGTATTTCTGGCCCTTTCTTGAGTTGGAGTTTGATGTAGTTTGGCAAAACCAAAAGCGTGTCCCAAGCGAAGCCTCCATCGGAGGATTCCAAAAGGGCATATCCTTCGCTGCGGTACATCTTTCCTTCATCGGGCGTAAACCCAAACGGCTCATTGGAAACAAACTCCCAAGTAGCCCCGAAATCTTTGCTCCGATAGACCTCTTTGTTGTAATTCTTGCTCGCATAGACGTAAGTGCCAAAAACTCGGAACGGATGACCCAACGAGTCAAGCGGGTCAAAAAACACCTCTGCCCACGTAAAACCATCGTCCGCGGACTGAAGCAACTGGAACCCCAAAGAGCCACCACCACCAGAGGAAGCCAGCACGTTGGCCCCATCTGTTAGCACAGAGGATGACTTGGGCAATTCGGGGATTTTTTCCCAATACGCCCCGCCATCGGTTGAGCGCCACGTGAACCCATGCCCCGTGGCAAAGACCGTATGCTGGCCTTGTTTCACATTCAAAATAGACCCGCCTGGCAGGCCGTCTATTTTCAGCCACTGGGCTTGAAGTCCAAACGTTGCGCAGCAAAAAATAAAGAGAAGCCAGGGTGTCTTGGAGAAATGCGGCGGAAGGCGCAGGGTGTTTTTCATTTCAACACGGTTTGGAAATCATGAAAAGAAAGCGGGTTTCCGCAGAAACCTCAATTTTGCGCAGCAAAGTAAAAAATGTATCCTGAATCCGTCGCCCAAGCCTTCCGCCGCACATTCGGCGAGCCGCCCGCCATCGTCGTCCGCGCGCCGGGGCGCATCAACCTCATCGGCGAGCACACCGACTACAACGAGGGCTTTGTGCTGCCCGCCGCCATTGACCGCGCCCTGTGGTTTGCCGTGTCGCCAAGAGACGACCAAAATCTGCATTTTCACGCGCTCGACTTGGGGGAAGAATTTCAGGGGGAGATAAAAAATCTGCAAAAATCGCTGCTTGGTTGGCCCAACTACCTCCTCGGCTGTTTTTCTGAACTGCTCCATGACGGCCACCAAGTCGGCGGCGCGAACGTCATTTTTGGTGGCAATATCCCCATCGGCGCAGGGCTGTCCAGTTCGGCGGCCATGGAGAGCGGGATGCTTTTCGCGCTCAACGAGATTTACCAACTCGGCCTCACCCGCCCCGCGCTCGCCCGGCTCGCCCAACGCGCCGAGAATAATTTCGTGGGCATGCGCTGCGGCATCATGGATATGTTCGCCTCGCTCATGGGGCGCGAGGGCTGCGCCCTGAAACTCGATTGCCGCAGCCTCCAGCACGAATACATCCCGCTCCAAGCGGGCGACACCGCCATCTTGCTCTGCGACACTGGGGTGAAACACGAACTCGCCAACTCAGAATACAACACCCGCCGACAAGAATGCGAAGAAGGGGTGCGACATTTGCAGCGCGTTTTCCCCGCCGTGCGCAGCCTCCGCGACGTGGATTTGGAAATGCTTTTTTCTGAAAAAAGCCGCTTGCGCAAGCCCGTTTTTCTGCGTTGCAAATACGTCGTGGAAGAAAACGGGCGCGTGGAAACGGCTTGCGAAACTTTGAAGAAAAACGGTTTGCCAGCCATCGGCCCGCTGCTGTGCGCCAGCCACGAGGGTTTGAAAACAGCGTACGAAGTCAGTTGCCCCGAACTTGATTTCCTCGTGGACAATACGCCCAACAGTCTTTCTTTTTTTGGCGCAAGGATGGTGGGCGGAGGATTCGGCGGCTGCACCATCAACCTTTTGCACAAAGATGCCGTGACAGGCTTTCAAACTTTTGTCTCCAAAAAATACCGCGAGAAGTGGGGGCGCGAACTGCGCAGTTGGGAGGTGAAAATCACAGACGGGGTGGGGAACGATGAACGATGAACGATGAACGATGAATTCTGGCCCGGCTCTTGGTATTTTCAACGAACCCTGCACAAATAGTTTGCAGAAGTGGTCAACTTTAGACGTGAGTGGATATTCGGGGCTTCGAGCCAATTCAGAGCCGCCGGTGTCTCGTAGTCGGCAATGTCGGCACGCGGCTCAGGCCATGCGGCTTCGGGCTCGACAAAGAACGATGCTTCCAGATCGGAAGCGACGAGTGCCGCATGGGCGACGTCGTGCTCCTCGCTCAAGTTGTCGCTCCGGCGGCCCAATGGCATCTCGACGGGTGTGCTCGCGGGCCGATTGCGTCGATGCGGCTTGCTGGTCCACGAGTTGGCACCGGTCGTGCTGGCATAGACAGCGGCAATCGAGGCGTAGAGGGCGTCGAGCGAGGGGTCTGCGGGTTCGGGCTCGACGGCAGCCGGATCGGCGATCTGCAACCGAATGGCGGCCGCCGCCAGTGGTCGGCGACTCTCACGCATCGGTCCGCCAGACTCGTCGGCAGGCATGCGCAACTCGTCGCGGAACACCGCGATCGGCGCATCGTTTGGTCCGGCAACGGCGGCATGCCCTTCCATCAGGCTCAGCCTCGCCCGCACGTCGGCGATGATGTCGTCTTTCGATGCGTTTCGCATGTGGCGCCCGTCAGTTCAATGCAGCTCGCGGGTCCCCGACTGCCGGAAGTCGGGGGGACGCTAGCGTGTCCGAACGCAAGACGGGAAACGGACATCGGACTTGCAAAGTCGCAATTCGGAGTAAACACTTGGTTAATTACAGTTCATAATATGTATTTATACTCTCATATACTCAATGTTTCGCGGATAGAAATTCGTATAAGCAGGAAAATAATTTCATTTATACTTCCATTTTCCAGGCATTGCGGCACACGGTACGCTCGCGGATTCTATTCCCTCCCCGAACTCGCGGAGCTATACTCGTGGTGAGGGCTCAAGGACACCGAGGGTTTCATGACGAAGTACGCCATTGCCGTCGCAGTTTGGCTGGTAGCCCAGCCGGCACTCGCGCAGGATGCGCCGCCCGCGGCGCGCTATTCCATGACGCCGATCGAGGGTGGCGCCTTGCGGCTGGATACGCTGACGGGCGCTGTCGATCGCTGCGTCGCGGAGGCAGGCGTGTGGAGTTGCCGGGCACTGCCCGACGAGGGCCGGGCGCTGCAGGACGAGATCGACCGGCTGGCGGAGGAGAATGCGGAGCTGCGTGGCAGGCTTTCGGCAGCCGGCGCCGATGCTGCCCCGCCGGCTGCCGGCGGTCTTTCGGATGGGCCGGTGATGTCGTTCAAGCTGCCGAGCGAGGAAGAGGTCGATCGGGCCATGAGCTTCATGGAGCGCGTCTTGAAGCGCTTCAAGTCCATGGTCGACGGCCTGAGCGAGGATGAGGGCAGGGATACCGCTCTGTGATCTTCAACTCAGCCTGAGACCGAGGCGAGCCGGTCGGTGGCGCCGATCAAGGCACTGGCGATGCCAGGCTCGCTCAAGGCGTGGCCACCGTCGGCCACGACGATCAGCTCGGCCTCCGGCCAGACCGCCTTGAGATCGTGGGCGATTTTGACGGGCGTGCACATGTCATAGCGGCCGTGCACGATCACACCTGGAATCTTTCGCACTTTGTGAGCATCCCGCAGAATCTGGTCGTCGCATTCGAAAAAGCCCTTGTTGACGAAGTAGTGGCACTCGATGCGGGCGAAGGCGCGGGCATAGTCGTCGGCCGCGAACTGACGGACCCGATCCGGGTCGGGGATGAGCGACAAGGCCGAGCCCTCCCACATGCTCCACAGCCGGGCTGCCGCGAGTTGGACGGCGGGATCGGGATCGGTCAGCCGGCGATGATAAGCAGCGATCATGTCGCCCTGCTCGGCGGCTGGGATATGGGCCTTGTACGGGGCGAACGTGTCCGGAAACACCCAACTCGCTCCTTCCTGGTAGAACCAGAGCAGCTCCGAGCGCCGAAGCGTGAAGATGCCGCGGAGCACCAGCTCCCGCACGCGATCGGGATGGGTCTGGGCGTAGGTGAGCGACAGGGTCGAGCCCCAGGAGCCGCCAAACAGCTGCCAGCGGTCGACGCCGAGGTGGATGCGAATGCGTTCCATGTCGGCGACGAGATGCCAGGTGGTGTTGGCTTCGAGCGAGGCGTTTGGCGTCGAGCGGCCGCAGCCGCGCTGATCGAACAGGACGATGCGGTAGCGATCGGGATCGTGGAACCGGCGCATGGCCGGATAGCTGCCACCGCCAGGACCGCCATGCACGACGATCGCCGGCTTGCCCTGGGGATTGCCGGACTCCTCGAAGTAGATCTCGTGGCCGTCACCGACTTTCAGGCGCCCGGTGTGGTAGGGCTCGATGGCAGGGTAGAGGCCTCCGGTCGCGCGATCTCGCATGGGCATGCTCCAGTGTTTGGCCGCTGGGATAGCCCGATTGGGGCCTTGAGATCAAACTGGCCGCTTGCGACTCGCCCGCTGCAGTCGCAGCTCCCGGTCGAGCAGGGTCTCGCCGCCGGGAACCCGCATGTCGCGGACGACGTCCAGCATGCGCTTCTCGGGCCGTGGCGTCATGAGGCTGACGATCGCGGCGACGGCGGCCACGGCCGGCAGAGCCAGGGCCGTGACGACCATGGCAGCTCCGGCTCCTCCGCTACCCAGGCCCCCTGACAGTCCGAGCAGCAGCGCGGCGCTGGTGATGCCGAAGCCGGTCGCAACCGCGAGCATGGCGCCCCAACGGTTGATCCGCTTCCACCATACCGACATGACGACCGGCACCAGCACCGAGGCGGCGATGATCGACAGACCC
>JBJXFT010000441.1:0-10332 GCA_046155725.1 Saprospiraceae bacterium | reverse complement strand
TTGCTAAGAATCGGCGCGGCGTGGCAAACCTCCAGCCTTCTTATCTTTTTGGCAGAAGTGGAAAAATCGCTTGAACGCAACGCGCAAATCAAGGCGGGTTTTGAGTATCGCCCTGTGGATGTGCTGGTTATACGCGCCGGTGTGCGCACGGGCGGGACGACCCGCGTGGGTTTTGGCGCGGGCGTTCGGCTGAAAAACGGCCTCGCGCTCGACTTTGGCTCGGAATGGCATCCTACTTTGGGCATCACCCCGGCGGCGATGATTGTTTGGAGGAAATGAGGTTTCAAGGTTACTGGTTTCAGGGTTTCGAAGTTGACCATTTTTGTTAAAACGCAGGTTTTCTTGTACGTTTGCCCGCCTTTTTAAATCAACAAATCACCGATTCTACAAATCAACAAAATGAACATCACCGTCATCGGAAGCGGCACTATGGGCAACGGCATCGCCCACATTTTTGCCCAACATGGATTTGAAGTCACCCTCGTGGACGTTGTGTCGGCGGCGCTCGACAAGGCGCTGGCGACCATTGGCGGCAATCTTGACCGTCAAATCAAAAAAGGAACTTTGAGCGAAGCGGACAAAGCCGCCACGCTGCGCCGCATCCACCCCATGACCGATTTGAAAAATGGCGTGTCGAGTGCCGACCTCGTGGTGGAGGCAGCGACCGAGAATCTCGCCTTGAAACTCAAGATTTTTGGTGAAATGGACCAATTTGCGCCCGCATCAGCGATTCTTGCTACCAACACTTCGAGCATCAGCATCACCCAAATTGCGGCAGCGACCAAACGCCCCGCCCAAGTCATCGGAATGCACTTTATGAATCCTGTGCCGGTGATGAAATTGGTGGAAGTCATACGTGGTTATGCCACGTCGGACGCTGTTTGCCAGCAAGTTATGGCGCTCTCGCGCCAGTTGGACAAATCTCCCGTAGAGGTGAATGACTACCCCGGTTTCGTCGCCAACCGCATCCTGATGCCGATGATAAACGAGGCGATTTACGCCCTTTACGAAGGCGTGAGCGGGGTGGAAGAAATTGACACGGTGATGAAACTCGGAATGGCACACCCGATGGGGCCGCTCCATTTGGCCGACTTTATTGGCCTCGATGTTTGCCTTTCCATTTTGCGCGTGCTGCACGACGGTTTTGGAAATCCGAAATACGCGCCATGCCCTTTATTGGTAAATATGGTGACTGCCGGGAAACTCGGCGCGAAAAGCGGCGAAGGCTTTTACGTCCACACGCCGGGGTCGAAAGAGTTGGTGGTGGCGGAGCGGTTCAGGAAGTAACACGCTGATTTACTGTGTTTTCACCTCGGATTCCAAATCACTTCTTCCGCCCCTAAGTCGTGCGCCAATTGGCGCGCCAGCATGAAAAAATAGTCGGAAAGTCGGTTCAAGTATTGCAGCACAATATCTTCGACGGGTTCGGATGCGTGAAGTGCCACCGCAAGGCGCTCGGCGCGGCGGCACACGGTGCGGCAGACGTGGCAAACCGACACCGCCGGATGGCCGCCGGGCAGGATGAAATTTTTGAGCGGCGGCAAGGCCGCATCCATCGCGTCCATTTCTTTTTCCAACAATTCGATATCGGAAGAAAGCAAATCCGGCACGGGCGGGTGCTTCGCCGGGTCGGAAGCCAAGTGCGCGCCGACGGTGAAAAGGCGGTGCTGAATTTGTGCCAAAACTTCCCGAATGCGCTGGTTTTCAACTGAATCGCGCAGCCAGCCGGTGAACGAGTTGAGTTCATCCACCGAACCGTAAGCGTCCACGCGAAGGTGGCTTTTCGGCACGCGCCGCCCGCCGAAGAGGGCCGTTTCGCCCTTATCTCCGGTTTTGGTGTAGATTCGAAAAGCCATTGAAAATCATTGTTTTTTTGTTGAATTGGCATCGGGGGCAGTGGCAGGCGCGGAGTTTTCTCCTTCTATTTCAAGCGTTTGCCCGTTGAGGGAAGCCCAAGTGAAAGGCGCCCAGTTCGCCATGCTTTGGCGCAGAAATCCCTTTTTGGTGCGGCTCTGCGCAAGAACTGTGCGTTCCAGCACGGCAGCCTTCAATTTGGGGCTACACTGCAACACGGCAGCTGCAAATGGCATGTCGCCCGCGAGCGGGATGATTTCGAGGCAGGTGACAGCGTGGTTCTGCGCGTCTTTCCCGTCCACTATTCTATGAAAATCAAGCAGTTGCCAGATGGCATCAATGTCTCCGGTTTTTGCTTTCGCCAGTACGTCGTTGTACTTGAAGCCAATCAAGTCGGCCATTTTCAGCACACCTTGAAAGGTTTCTACCTCGTAGTTCTGCATCAGCGAGTCGGGGAACATCGGTGCGCTTTGGGAAACCTCGGTCGCAAAACCCAACGTACTTGTTGAGTCAGCCGATTCAGAACTTTGAATTTGAGAAGAAGTCTGGCTGTCGCTCACTTGCAACGAAATTTGAGTTGGCTGGGAGCTTCTGTCCTGCGCCCAAGCAATGGCAGGGAGAAAAAGAAAGAGGCACAAAGCGCCATGAGAAAAAGTCCTTTTCATGGGAATGAATTTGTGTTTGGTTAAAAAAACGCTGCAAAGATGGTCATTTCGTTGCAAATTCTCCCCGCCTCAAATTTCGCCCCGCTTTTTTTCCTGAAAACAAAAAGCCTACTTTTGCCCCGCTTTTTCAGAAAAATAACAACCAAGAACTCTTAACCAACAACTACAACGAAGCATGGGACGCGCGTTTGAATTCCGCAAGGAGAGAAAATTTAAAAGATGGGCCGGCATGGCCAAAACCTTCACCCGCATCGGGCGCGAAATCGCGCTGGCCGTAAAATCCGGTGGCCCCAACCCGGAATACAACTCCCGCCTCCGAGGGGCCATCCAGAACGCCAAAACGGCCAATATGCCAAAGAGCAACGTGGAAAGCGCCATCAAGAAAGCCTCTGGAAAGGAGGCCGAAAACTTTCAGGAAGTGATTTATGAAGGCAAAGGGCCCAGTGGCGTGGCGGTGCTGGTGGAAACTGCTACCGACAACCCTACCCGCACCGTGGCCAATGTGCGGATGTACTTTGACCGCTGTGGCGGCGCGCTGGGCACATCGGGCAGCGTCAATTTCCTTTTTGACCGCAAGGGCGTTTTCAAGGCAAAATCAGAAGGCCACGATTGGGACGAACTGGAACTGGAACTGATTGACGCAGGGCTGGAGGAAATCCGCCGCGAAGAAGACGAAGTGGTGCTTTATTGCGGGTTCACGGACTTTGGCGCGCTCCAAAAAGCCTTGGAAGACCGGGGCATCGAGACCACCAGCGCTGCGCTCGAATACCTGCCCACCACCACCAAAAAATTAGACGACTCGGAGGTGGAAGCTGTGGTGAAACTCATTGACAAACTGGAAGAAGACGACGATGTTTTGAACGTGTACCACACGATGGATATGTCGGAGGAGTAACTCAATAAAGCGTTTACGCTGCCCCTCTTTTCTTCCACCACATCACCTGCTCCACAATCAGCAACAGCAGCGCAGCCAACAGCACCCAGGGGAAAAAATAGATTTTCTTGCTCGTGGCATTGGCCGTCACCGCACTTTTTTGGAGGCGGTTCACCGCGCTTTTGATGGTCTCGAGAGCGCGGTCGGGTTCGCGGAGATTGAGCGCCTGACCTCCGCCCGCTTGTGCCAGCGATTGCATCAGCGATTCGTTGGCGGAAGTGCGCACCGGTTGCCCCTGGCCATCTCGCCGAACCGCCCCGCCCGCCCGCTCCGCCGGAATGTTGGTGCCGCCTGCCGAACCCACCCCCACTGTATAAAGCAGCACGCCTGCCTCTCGGGCTTCGCGCACCCGTTGCAGGGCTTTTTCTTCGTGGTTTTCGCCATCGCTGATGAGGATGATGGCGCGGCCGGTTTGCTCGTCGGTTTCGAGCATTCGCTTGCACAACTCGACCGCTGTGCCGATGTCGGTGCCTTGGTCGGTGATGAAATCTGGGTGGGCGTTGCGGGCAAACATGAGCAGTGCCTCAAAATCTGTGGAGAGCGGCATTTGCGGAAAAGCCTCTCCCGCAAAAAACACCAGCCCGATGCGTTCGCCGTCCAAGGCCGGAGCCAAGCGTTGGATAAAACCTTTGGCCTGTTCCAGTCGGCTGGGCTTCACGTCGGCGGCCAGCATGCTGTTCGATATGTCGAGCGCAATGAGCACATCCGCGCTGTTTTGCTTTCCTCCTTCTTCTTTTTCTATGCGCACGGGGCTGGCAATGGCAATCACCACGAGCGCAATGCCTACCACGAACATCAAATTTTTTCCCCAAAAACGCTGCGCCGAAAACCCCTGCAACAGCCGCTCTTCCAATGCGGGCGAGCCTAAACGCCGCAACGTGCGCTGCCGCCAACGCCAATACGACCACAGCAAAAGTGCCTGCAAGGGGACGATCCCGAGCAGGTACAACAGGTCTGGGCTTTCAAAATAAATGTCCATTTTTGAAGGTGGTCAATTTGGCGATCAGATAATCTGCCTTGGGGATGTCCGTGGAGGTTTTGGAGGTGTACTTGCTTAATCGTGTGCGCAAAAGTACGCTCGCTCGGAAAAATCAAAAGGGGCTATCTTCACGCCTTCTAAAAAACGCCCGCCATGCAAACCGAAGCGCATTACGCCAATCTATTCCTCGAACCAATCAGGAAGTGCAAAGAGTACCGCCCCAAATTTGGCGTGGGCGCGAAAAGCGAGGGGCTCTCACTCGGCCAGTTTCTCGGCCTGTACGGTGCTGACCCCTTTTATGCTTGGATTGGTCTGGACTCCGATTTGATGTACGCTGCACACAAGGCAGCAGGAGGAATGACCTCGGTTTACCGACAGATCGGCATCGGTTGCGAACACCTTTTCAAGGCAGTGCTTTCGGACCTGGCTCAGTATGAAAAACCTGAGTACGCAGGGTGGTCATACACGACACGAACCAGTGCCGGGCAGGAAAAAACGCTCTCGCTGGACGGCCGCTTAGATTTGAATCTGATGAAGAATACCGCGCTTTCAGCGCGGTTAAGAGATTGGACAGAAGGTTATTGCAAACAAATTTCTGCCGCTCAAATCCCGGCGAACGGAGTGGTTTTTGAAGTTCGGCAGGGTTACAAGAGCAAAGACAGCAAGCGACAAAATGCCGACATCGACAATGCTACTGTGGCTTGGGCCAATGGCTATCTGCCAGTCATCACAGTTTTTTCGACTCAAATTGACGGTGATCTAGTGCTTCGCTATCGGAACAACCGTTGCGGCGTTTTGACTGGCATTCTTTCCTCCGATCCGTTTTCCTCCTTTTTTGCTTTTTCTGAACAGGTTTTGGGCTACGACCTCGCTGGCTTTTTCCGGCGCAATTCCCTCCAGTTTAAAGATGAAATTCAATCTGTTCTCCAAACACTTCTCAATCCCGATGGAACTGCTCTTTGATACTCCCGCCGATTACACCTTTAAGTACAACGCCCTTTTGGGGCGGCACGGCTGGCTGCGCCTCACCCCGGCCTATTCGGTCAAATTGGTGCATTCATTGCTCAAAGAAAGCAAGCCCGGAGAACGGATTTTGGACCCCTTTTCTGGTACAGGCACCACGGGGATAGTGGCGGCAGAGCGAGGCTTGGAGGCTGTTTCTTTTGACATAAACCCCTTCCTGATATGGCTGGGGAACACAAAGTCGCGCAACTATTCGATTTCCGAAATTCAGGAATTGAAAGCGGACGTGGCGAAGATTGTCCTTTGCCTGACTCCCGACGGCAAGGATTACTGGGCACCTCCAATTCACAACATTGAACGCTGGTGGGATGCTGGCACTTTGCAAACGTTGTCGAAATTGCGGGGGCTCATCGCAGATATTTGCGGTGAGCCTTCCCCCGAAAACCCGGGCAACTTGGTTTGGGCTGCTTTCTGTCGCTTGGTCATCGAAACCTCTGCGGCAGCCTTTAACCATGTGTCCATGTCCTTCAAAAATGGGACAAGGGCGTTCGACCAAGTGCATATCGCAACGCTTTTTCAAGCCATTTTCAACTACATCGCCAAGTCTGCCACGCAACCCCTTCCGGGAAAATCCGAGATAATAGAAATGGATGCACGCGACCCCTGCGATGCGCCCGGAAAGTTTGACCGTATCGTTACATCGCCGCCCTATCCCAACCGAATCAGTTATATCCGCGAATTGCGGCCTTACATGTACTGGTCAAAATTTCTCCACAATGGGAGCGACGCGGGTGAGTTGGATTGGAAGGCTATGGGCGGCACATGGGGCATCGCTACCAGTCGCTTGAAAAATTGGCAACCGACCCAAACCAACCTGCCAGACCTCTTGCACGAAACTTGTGCGAACATTGCCTCGCCTGAAAATGCCAACGGTGATTTGATGGCTCGATACGTCCACAAATTTTTTAACGATTTGGCCGAGCATTTGAAAAATACTCGGCTCATCCTAAATCCCGGCGCAAAGCTCCACTACATCATCGGCAACTCCTCTTTCTACGGAGTTTTTGTTCATACCGAACAAATCATGGCCGACATCCTGAAAAAAACGGGCTATGCAAATATCGAGGCGACATCTATCCGTAAGCGGAATTCCAAAAAAGGATTGATTGAGTTTTGTGTCTCGGCTCAATGGGGCGGGTAGCATTTCAAAAAAACAAAATCATCTCCACCCATGCGCATCGGCCTATTCTTCGGCTCCTTCAACCCCGTCCACATCGGGCACCTCGTCATCGCCAACTTCATGGCTACACAAACGAATTTGGACCGCGTGTGGCTCGTCGTCAGCCCACAAAACCCCCTCAAGCCCAAGAAAACCCTCGCCCGCGACCACGACCGCCTGCACCTCGTGCGGCTCGGCATCGGCGACAACCCCAAACTGAAAGCCTCCGACGTGGAGTTTGCACTGCCCCAACCTTCCTACACCATTGACACGCTCGCGTTTTTGAAAGAAAAGCACCCCGAGCACCAGTTCGTGCTCATCATGGGCGCCGACAACCTCGGCTCGCTGCACCTCTGGAAAAATCATGAGCAAATCCTCGCCGGATACGACCTGTACATTTACAAACGCCCGGCCTACGAACTCGGCGAACTCGCTGCGCACCCCCGCGTCCGCATCTTCGAAGCACCGCCGCTCGACATTTCCGCCACTTACATCCGCGACTGCATCAAAGCCGGAAAGTCCGTGCGCTACCTTGTGCCGGAACCGGTGTGGGAGTATCTCGAATCTGGCACGATGTACCGATAGCGATTTGGGCGTTGGGCGCACACTACTGGGCATTTTTGTTTCACACAACGGCACGACGGCACAACGACACGGAACTCAACGCTTTCAAATCATATTCGTCGTGGCGTTGTGCCGTCGTGTGAAAAATGTCCAGTAGTATGGTCAAGCCTAATCCGGCTTCTTCCACACGTTGTTCCCCAGTTCGATGTCGGCCATGCGGTGCGTGGGGTCAATCTCGACCGTGGCCACCTTCTTCATTTTCTCTGGGATTTCAAACTCGTAGGTCGGGTCTACCCAACGGTGGTCGGGCAGCACCGTGCGCGCGGTATTGTTTTCGGCGGGCTTTTCGCCGCGCATCCCTTCGAGTGGCGCGTAAAAAATCTCTTGGTCGCCATTGGCGTAAGTCACCACAATATCCAGCGGCATCGCCATGCGCCCGATGCGCTCTATGACTACTTTGGTGGTTTTGCGGCCTTCGCTTTCCACAGATTTCACGGCATAGTCAATCGTGTTGGTGGTGTTCACCCAATCCTCTTTGTACCAGTCGAGTTCGAGGCCGCTCACTTTTTCAAACACCCGCGTCACGTCGTTGGCATTCGGGTGGCGGAATTTCCAAGTGTCAAAATAGCGCAGCAAGCCACGGTCAAATACTTGTTTCCCCACGATGTACTCCATCTGGGCGAGGTAGACCGAGCCTTTCACATAAGCCGCCAGGCCGTACCCGTAGTTGCTGTGGAAATGGTCGGCGTGTGTGGTCAGCGGCTCTTCTTTGCCGCTGGTGGCGAGGGCGGCGTATGCCCCCAGAGTGCCGTCGTAAAGATTGGTCTCCGCCGTTCTTCCGGGCAGCAGGTTTTCGCGGGCGAGTTCGTTCATCACCAAGTCTTCGGCAAAGGAAGTGAAGCCCTCGTCCATCCACCCGTAAAGGCTTTCGTTGCTGCCCAGCACCATCTGGTACCAGGAATGGAGTTGCTCGTGCACGGCCACGCCCACCAGCGAGTTGAGGCTTCGGTTGCCAGTGATGAGGGTGGCGAGCGGGTATTCCATGCCACCGTCGCCGCCTTGTATGAAGCAGTATTCGCGGTAGGGGTATTTGCCAAAATGCTCGTTCATGATGGTGCGGGCGCGGTTCATGATTTCGGGCAGTTTGTTCCACTGCTCGTCGTAGCCCTTATTTTGTTGCCAGAAAAAGCGCATGATAGTGCCGTCGTCGGCCACCACGGAATTTTGCGTGTAATCGCGGTCGGCGGCCCAGCAAAAGTCGTGGACGTTGGGCGTTTTGAAGTGCCAAAGGAGCTTGTCGCCTTCGGGGAGTATGAGTTTTGAGCCGGAGGCTTCGTATCCGTGGCCGACTTGCTGCGCGTTTTGGAGGTAGCCGCCTGCGGCCACGAGGTAGTTTTTGTCTATCGAAATCTTCACGTCAAAATCGCCCCACACGCCGTAGAACTCGCGGGCAATGTAGGGGTTGGCGTGCCAGCCCTGCTCGTCGTACGCGCAGAGTTTGGGATACCATTGTGCCATGGAATATTCCACGCCCTCGCGGCTGTCGCGCCCGCTCCGGCGCACTTGGAGCGGCACTTGCGCGTCCCATTCCATTTCAAAAACGGTGGTCGTGCCGGGCAGTATCGGTTCGCCGAGCGCGACTTCGAGGATGGTTTCGTTCGTCAAGAATTTGACGGCTTTTCCGTTGTGGTTCAGCGCTTTGACTTTTATCCAGCCCTGTTCCTCAGGCGTTAGTTTGGCGATGCGGTCGGCCACCCGGGAGTCCGGGTCTTCGATGGTGCGCGAGCGCACGTCCATCATGCTGCCGGGCTGGAAGGCATTGAAATAGAGGTGCCAAAACGCTTTGTCGAGCGTGTCGGGGCTGTTGTTGGTGTAAGCCAAGCGGAGCGTGCCGTGGTATTGGTGCTTGGCCGCGTCCATGTCTGCGTTGATTTGATAATCCACTTTTTGCTGCCACGGCTGCGCGTGTGAGAGGAGTGAGAGGGTGAGAAGTGAGAGGGTGAGAAGTGAGAGGGTGAGAGGGCGTGAGAGGGTGAGAGGGTGAGAGAGGGTGAGAGAGGGTGAGAGGGCGTGAGAGGGTGAGAGGGCGTGAGAGGGTGAGAGGGTTGCGCATGAGTTTTTTCGAAAAAAATAGTAGGATGGGAAACGAACTTCCCGAAAGTTTTAAACTTTCGGGAAGTTGAAGTAAACAATGCCGCAATGATACGGCAAGCCAATTTTGGGCAAATTGATTTTTGGAAAAACGGCACGGCGCGAGGGGTGTTCGTCCTATCTTCGCCCCGGTTTTAAAATCACCGCATCCGCCCAATAAACAAATCCGCAGCAATTATGAAATATCGCCTCGCACTTGCGCTCATCGCCCTCGCCGCGCTCACGCGCTTGCTCCCACACCCGCACAATTTCACGCCCATCGGGGCAATTGCCCTTTTTGGCGCAGCCTATTTCAGCCGCCAATGGCTGATGCTCGCTGTGCCGTTTGCTGCGCTGTTCCTCACGGATTTGTTTCTGAACAATGTGGTGTACCGCGACTTGTACGGCGGCCAGTTCACCCTCATCACGTCTTGGTGGATTTACGCCGCGTTTGCGCTGGTGATGCTGGCGGGCATGGGCTGGCTCAGCAAAAAAGTAAGTGGTGTTCGGGTGCTCGGCGCGAGCCTTTCGGCTTCGGCTGTTTTTTTCCTTGTCACCAATTTTAGCGTGTGGGCGGAAAGCGGGATGTACCCAAAGACTGCTGCCGGTCTTGCGGCTTGCTACACGGCGGGGCTTCCTTTTTTGGGCAATACCGTACTGGGAGATTTGTTCTTTTCGGCAGCGATGTTCGGCGTGTACGAGTGGGCGAAAAGGAGAAATGAAAGTGTAGTGCGTGCCTGAAATCATTTCACACCTTGACCTGCATCTTATCCAAAGGCAGCTCAAAACCCGGCAGCACATCCTCGCCAGAAAGTTTTTTCCCAGAAAAGCCTTTCAAGATTTCGACCTCTTGGCCTTGGCGGTAAATGTGTACCTGCTCCGAGTATGGATCAATGAGCCAGCCCAGCCGAACGCCGTTGGCCATCCAAGAGTCGGCCATCTTCTTTTGGAGTTTTGCCAAGCGGTCGCTGCGGGAGCGCACTTCGGCCACAAAGTCGGGGACGATTTTTACAAAATCATCTTC
>JBJXFT010000337.1:0-10135 GCA_046155725.1 Saprospiraceae bacterium | reverse complement strand
AAGAGTAGCGCGAAATGAATTTCGCCGGATGTCTGATTGTCAGGATGCTTTAAAGGCAAGATTTAGAAAAACGCCGCAAGGTAGCGCAATGCCGCATTTGAATATGAAATTTGCGGCTATGATGACCGAACTTTTAACACAGATATCTTCCAAAAATGCCCGCCTCGTGGCCGTTTCCAAAACCCAGCCCCTGGGACGCATCTTGGAAATCTACCAGCAGGGCCAGCGCATCTTTGGCGAAAACCGCCCGCAAGAGATGCTCGAAAAACAGGCCGCGCTGCCTGCCGACATCCAGTGGCACCTCATCGGCCATTTGCAGACAAATAAGGTGAAACCCATCGCCCCTTTTGTCTCGCTCGTCCACTCGGTGGACAGCCTTCGGCTGCTCCAAGAAATTGACAAACAGGCGGCCAGAAACCATCGGGTCATTGATTGCCTGCTCCAATTCCACATTGCGCAAGAAGAAACCAAGTTTGGCCTGAGCGAACAGGAAGCCGTCGAAATGCTCCAGAGCCAGCCGTACTCGGCCCTGCAAAATGTGCGCGTTTGCGGGGTGATGGGCATGGCATCTTTCACCCAAAATACCGAACAGGTGCGCCGAGAGTTTCGGCACTTGAAAACCATTTTTGAAAACCTGAAATCGGACTTCTTTCCACAAGCAGGCCATTTCCGAGAAATCTCCATGGGTATGTCGGGCGATTGGCGCATCGCGCTGGAAGAAGGCAGCACGATGGTCAGGATTGGGAGTTTGATTTTTGGGTGAGGGGAGGGAGCGCGGGGTTCAGCCCGCGTAAAACAGAGTTTTTTGTTGACGCGGGCTGAACCCCGCGCTCCCTCACGCCCTCCCCGCGCTCCAGAAAATTATCCCGACAACCGCCTGCCCGTTCGGGATTTCTTTTTAAATCCTTGCATCACCATACCGATACAACATTTCAAAAATAGTTTTTGAAACAAAAACCCTGACACGCGCGGCGTGTTTTGCTTTCATGAATTTCAAACCCATATTCAACAAACAAAAACGCCCCACCCTCATCGCCGGGCCCTGCTCCGCAGAAACGGAGGAACAAGTGATGGCCACGGCTCATGGCCTTGCCGACCAAAACATTGACCTCTTCCGCGCAGGCATCTGGAAACCGCGCACGAGGCCGGGAGCATTCGAGGGAATCGGCGTGGCCGGGCTGCCGTGGCTGCGCCGCGTGAAAGAAGAAACCGGGATGAAAACCACGACGGAAGTCGCCACGGGCCAGCACGTTTACGAATGCCTGAAATATGGCGTGGATGTTTTCTGGATTGGCGCGCGCACCACGGTGAACCCTTTTTCGGTGCAAGAAATCGCCGACGCAATGGCTGGCACCGACATCCCTGTCATCGTGAAAAACCCGGTGAACCCCGACTACAAACTCTGGGTCGGCGCCATCGAACGGCTACAGAAGGCCGGGCTGCGGCGCATCGCCGCCATCCACCGAGGCTTCTCGACCTACGGCGACTCGAAATACCGCAACGTGCCGCGCTGGCAAATGGCGATTGACCTGATGCAGGAATTCCCCGATTTGGAGGTGATTTGCGACATCTCGCACATCTGCGGGCGGCGCGACATCTTGGCCGAAACTGCCCAAAAAGCCTACGACCTCAACTTCGACGGCCTGATGGTGGAGGTGCACCCCGACCCGGACAATGCTTGGAGCGATGCCTCGCAGCAAATCACGCCGCAGCGCTTTGGCGAAATGGTCGGCTCGCTCGTGCAGCGTTCCAAGACTTCGGAAGACCCTGATTTTCAAGAAAACATCGAGTCGTTCCGGCAGCAGATTGACGAATTGGACGAGGAGATTATCTACCTCATTGCACAGCGGATGCACCTTGTGCGCGAAATCGGCTACGTCAAAAAAGACAAAAACGTGGCGATCCTGCAAGCCGAACGCTGGCGCGCGCTGGCCGAGGCTTGTCGGCGAAGGGCGGAGAAAGGCGACTTGAGCCGCGAGTTTATCAGTATGTTTTTGGAAGCCATCCACCAAGAGGGCATCAACCAGCAGGAGCGCATCATGAACGGCGGCGGGGAGGAGCCTGTGCTTTCGAGCGATTTGTGGAGGAATGATTGAGAAGCGTCGCGCTGCACACTACCGGACATTTTTGTTTCACACAACGCCACGACGGCACAACGATATGAAATTAGACACTTTCAACTCATATTCGTCGTGGCGTTGTGTGAAAAATGTCCAGTAGTGTGGTCGCGCTGCTCTATGCACGGGTCTTGAAAATCTGGGATGGCAGACGTTTTTGTACCTTGCAGCCAAATCTACGGCGGCCACCACCGTTATCAAATTCTGAACCATGCTATTTTTCGTTGACACTGCCAACCTCGACCACATCCGCGAAGCCGCCGAACTCGGCATCCTTGACGGCGTGACCACCAACCCCTCGCTCATGGCGAAAGAGGGCATCACGGGCGAAAAAGAGGTGATGAAACACTACCGCTCCATCTGCGAAATCGTGGGCAAAGACCGCGACGTGAGCGCTGAAGTCATCTCCACCGATTTCAAAGGCATGGTGGCCGAAGGCAAAAAACTCGCCGAGCTCCACGAAAACATTGTGGTGAAAGTGCCGATGATAAGGGAGGGTGTAAAAGCCATCGCGCACTTTACGGAGTTGGGAATCCGCACCAACTGTACGCTCGTGTTCTCTGCCGGGCAGGCCATTTTGGCCGCCAAAGCAGGTGCGACTTATGTTTCCCCTTTTATCGGGCGCATTGACGACACGGCCTGGGACGGCATGAAACTCATCAAAGATATTTTTGAAATCTACGGCACGACGGGCTACGAAACGGCCATTCTCGCGGCCAGCATCCGCAGCCCGCTCCACATTGTGCAGGCTGCCAAAGCCGGTGCCGACGTGGTGACTTGCCCGCTCTCGGCCATCTTGGGGCTTTTCAACCACCCGCTCACGGACATTGGTTTGGAGAAGTTTTTGGCGGATTACAACAAGGGGAACGGGTGAGCCAATGCCTTTAATACCCGCTATCAATTCGTACAACAACTGCCCTATCCGGCTCACGGACATAGGTCATGTGAAAATTATCATACCCAAAATCACCCTCGTTATTTACTTCAACCAAGTGTTCAGGAGAATCTTGGCGGATAATAAAATCGCCCTTGGCATACGAGTTGCGAAACACAACCTTACAGATTAGGAAAATCTCTTCAAACGCTACATAGTCGAAAGAAATAGTGGAGTGTCCCCATTCCCAGCCGCCGTAATGAATGCTTTTGGCAGTAAAATTTGAACCCTGATATTGTTGGATAGAGACAGCGTAAGTCCCCTCACCTCCCCCGCTATTTGGACAATCCGATTTTTTTTCAACAGGCCTCCCGACCGCGACTGCGACCCTTTCCAAATACTCCCACAAACTTGAATCTTGTAATGAAGGCGCAGGCATTTTTGACAAATAGCCATCAAAAACATACCCGGTTTGGGATTTGTAACTCACTTTGACCCATTGACCTCCAATCTGCTCGTAGGTATCTGAGCGAATTAATGAGTCCCACGTTGCCAGCACTACCATGCTTTCTCCAAGTGCTATTGAAGTAATTGCCTTCCCTTTTGGAGTTTCCCGAAGTTTTAGCCCGTTCAAAGCCAAACAATTGAGTGTATCCCCATTGCAATATGGACTAATTGCTTTTGCTGTATCAAGAATTGAGCACAGGCAAAAAAGAAAAACTATCTGTTTCATTTTTATAAAAAGTTGTTGTTTCAAAAAATCACCTCCGTAGCCCCATACCCATACTTGTGGTGGTACTCGTTTTTGAACTTCACTACGTATGGGTTGTCGCGCAATTGCCCAGCAATGGCATCGCGCAGTTTGCCTTCGCCCACGCCGTGGATGAGGAACACGCGGGGCGCGCCGAGGCGAACGGCTTTTTCCACAAATCGGAGACAATGCTGGAGTTGGATGCGCAGGATTTCGCTCTTGTCCAAGCGCGCATGGCCGTTTATCAGGCTCTGAATGTGCAGGTCAATTTCCGGCTCGAAGCTGGCAAGCGCCTCCGGGTCAAAGGCTTTGACTTGCTTTGAGGACGCCTCCCGCGCAGGGGGCTTTCGCGCCTGTTGTTTGGCGTAGGCCTTCAAGTCGCTTTCCTCCTTTTTTTCTTCGGGTTCAAAATTTTCGATCAGCACATACTGATACGCCAGCACATTGAGGATGGGCGCGGTGAGCAGGCTGTTGAAAAACTGTTTGGGCTTGATTTTCAACGAATGTTCGAGCGGTTCGTCCAGCCCGGCAGTGGTGATCCGCTGCACCCGTAGGGACACTTCGGGCGCGTCGTTGAGGTCGTCGGAAAGGAAATCGCCGAGTTCGAGGGCCGTGCTTGCGGGTATCTTATCGTCCAGCACCAGCACGTCGCGGGCATGGGTGAAAAGGTCGAACTCCATCAGGAACTCGTGGGGCGTGTCGTTCAAAAGCCACACTTTGAAGCGCGACACCGAGCCATCGCGCCCAGGCATTGGCTCGAAAGCGAGTTGCAAACCTTTTGGCTTCAATATTTTGTATTGGCTTAGGATGCGGCGCGCGGGCGGTGGCTCCGGCTTTTTCTCTTGTTTGCCTTGTATGAATTTCGCCCCGGCGGACACAGGCTCTGCCGCATCGTCGCGCTGCAAATCTTCCTCGAATGCAGGGATTTCAAAATCAGGGTCGTTTTCGAGCCGCACTTGCAGCATACCCCCGTCCAAGACTGCGGTGATGGTGGCGCGCTCGCCGGTGTAGCGCAGCCTGACTTTTGTGCCGATGGCGTAGAGCATTTTTTTGAACGATGAAGTATGAACGAGGAAGTATGAACCATGAACGGTGATAGTGACTTTTGGAGACCATCTCAAGATGCTTCAAACACTATTGCCTCATGCCCCAAATAGCCTATTGGATGGATTCAACAATTTGTTGCCTGAACCATTTTGTTTTAGCGAGCTGCAACCTATCAAGGTTTTGTCTTTCCGAAAGATTTCTTCCGTAGTCTTTGGCAGGAAAAACACTGTAAAAGGTTTCAAAGTCATCGCTTTTTAGCAACTCAATTATCTTGCGAGTGTCATCGCGGAAGTTTTTGAGCCGTTTAGCATGATTGATCTCTTTGAAAAAGGGATAGCCGTCTCGGGCTTTTGCAAGACCGAAAATCAGGTCTTCTCGTTTGTTGTTTTTTTCGCTCGTGATTGCAGCAGTGTAAGATGCCTTGTCAAATCTAAGTGCTTTCTCAGCGTAGTATTCCGCCAAGTTGTTGGGGTGGTAGAGTAGGTTTTCAATACTGTAATAGGGTAAAACCCTCAACCAAGGATATGTCTCCCGTAATGCTGCTACCTCCTCGTCCAAAAGATAATCTCGGTCAATCAACCCTACTTTATTCAAGTTTTTTGCTTTCTGGAACACGTCAAGTTTATCGTTGGCAATAAAGAAAAAGGTGTTTTCCAAAGACAAGTTGTTGTATAGCGGTGTGTCAGTATTTTCTGCAAAAACGACCTTACGGCCTTGAAACACCTTGTCAATAAACTCTTTGCTGACCGCTATTTCAAAAATTTCGTAGTGCGTTTTGTCCGAGGGGCGAATCACCTGGGGCTTATCGAAATCTAATAGATCAAAGTCCAAGATAGCCGAGCGTTCAGATTCTTTGGCATATTCAATAAAACCCAGGGCGTGGCTTGCTGTCCATAATTGGGCATCTTCAGGCACCCAACGCTCGACAATTTCACCCAATAGGCGCGATTGCAAAGATGTGTTCAGATGGCAATCCATTTCGTCAATGAAAATTATGGAATCACGGTATTGCTCTTGCCTGACTATGAAATTGAGCAAAAGAATGATTACCTGTTTTTCTCCATGGCTGAGGAAGTCGTAGTTGATTTTGGATTGGCCTTTTCTAAAAATAAGCTTGGGAGCGGAGTTCGGGGTAGCATCCTGAAATTCGGCGATCTGAATGGTAGTCTGCTCATCACCTCCAAAGATTTTGAGCAACGAGACATTCAGTGGCTCTATAAAATCTCGAAATATTTGGAGCGTATCTGCGGTTTTGCCACTAAAAACTGGCTCGCGGAGGGCGCGGTTTATCTCTTGGATGAAAGCAAAAACATCGTTGAGAAATCGGGTGTCATTTTGGATATATGTTTGGGGGCTGTCAGAATCACTAATAATTGCGTCACGATTTGCTTGGTTCAGTATTTGTGGAACGATCCTGATACTGCTCCGACCAAAAAACTTGGGAGGAATTTCCTTTCCAGAAGCTGTTAATACTGCCCATCCTTCTTTTTTGAAATTGCTGCCATCACTAAAATTTATGGATAGGGATGGGGGGGTGAAGGTGTTTTTGCTATAATACTCTTGGGTACTGCTATGTTTCAAATGCCCTTTTGCGATAAAATCAAAGGCATCAAAAACGGAGGACTTGCCCGAACCATTTGCCCCAATAAGCAAAACCAACTTTGCAGATTCCGGAATCTCATCAATTGTCAGATTCGTGAATCGCTTAAAATTCTGTATGTTCAGACTGGTGATTCTCATGTCTGGTAGTCAAAATGTTTTGACAAAAGTAAAACATCTGCGCCAATCCGCTCCATCCGCGAAATCCGCGTTGCCTCACCCCGCCTCAAACACCATAGCCTCATGCCCCAACTTCCTGAAATCAACGGGCGTGACGGCTGAAACCCCCTGCTCCGGCATATACACGCCATAGATGGTATCCACCGCCGCCATGGTCGCTTTGTTGTGGGTGACCACGATGAACTGCGAATCCTTGGAGAACTGGCGGATGATGCGGTTGAACTTCTCGATGTTCGCGTCGTCGAGCGGGGCATCTACTTCATCAAAGATACAGAAGGGCGCGGGCTTGAGCAGGTAGAGCGCGAAAAGCAGCGCAGTGGCCGTGAGGGTTTTTTCGCCGCCAGAAAGTTGCGCGATGGTCTGCGGGCGTTTGCCCTTGGGCTTTGCAATGATGAGGATGTCAGAGTCGAGCGGCGAGTCGGGGTTGCTGAGCAGCAGGTCGGCGGAATCGTCCTCGGTGAATAGTGTGCGGAATACCGTGATGAAGTTCTCCCGCACTTGGGCGAAGGATTCAAGAAAACGGGCCGTGGCGGTTTCCTCGATTTCTTTCATGGTTTGTGCGAGGTTTTCCTTGGCCGCGAGGATGTCGTCGCGTTGCCCGGCGATGGTGTCGTGCCGCTCTTTTATCTCGTTGTAGGCTTCGATGGCCATGGGGTTGATTTCGCCGTAGTTGTCGAGGCGGCGTTTGAGGTTATTCACGTCGCGTTCGAGGGTATCGCGTTGATATTCGGGGTTGGGTTCTTGGTTAATAATGTCGTTCACCCCGATGCCGAACTCCGCCCGCAGCCGCTCGCCGATGGCGGTTATCTCAAATTTCACATCGTTGAACTTATCTTTCAGCCGGTTCACCAGCACCTGCAAATCCTGTTGTTTGCGGAAGTTGTCGCGCTGTTTGTTTTCGAGTTCGTGGATTTCGTTGCGGGCTTTGAAATAGGCTTGCTCTACGCCACTGAGTGCGGCTTCCTTTTCCTTCTTTTCGGCGTAAGCCGTGGTCAATCCCAACGTAATCCCTTGGATGTCTTCTTCCATCAGACCTATCTCGTCGTTGTTGCGGGCGAGGTTGATCTGTGCGGCAGCAAGGGTTTGGCGGAGTTCGTTGCGGCGGTTCTCGCGGAAGGTCAATTCCTGTCGAAGGGTGTTGACCTTGTTTTGTTGCCGGATGAACTCGATGTTCTTTTGGTTGAAATCTGCGCTGGCATGGCTGAGTTGCTCGGCCACGTTGCGAAACGAGCCATCAGCGCTCGTGAGGCGTTCGCGTAGGACATTGGCGGCAGCAGTTTTTTCCTGCAACTGCTTTTCGATGAGGGCATTGCTCTCCGTCAAGCCGGTGATGCGCTGGTTGGCATCGCCTGCCTGCGTGTCAAAATTGGCGACGAACGCCGCGATGTTGTCCAACTTGGCCTGCATCCCAGCCTTTTCTTGGCTATGGCGGTTGAGCACCTCGCGCTCGCGCTGGAGCGTGGCCGATTGGTCGGCATTGCGCAGCGCGGAAATGTGGGCGCGGAGGGTGCTGAGTTGGGTATTCAGTTGGTTTTCCGTGCTTTCCAACTTCTTGATTTCTGTGTCGAGGATTTCGAGGTTCTTCTTTCGACCAATCTTTTTTCCTTCAAAAAGACCGACCGAGCCACCGCTCATGGAGAATCTCCTTTTTACAAACGTGCCGGATTTGGAAAGGATGGTCAGGTCAACCCCGCCCCTGCCCTCCCCAATGGGGAGAGAGTCTTCCACGATGACCACGTTCTCCAGCAAAAACTCCATCAACGGCCTGTACTGCGCCTCTACCTCCACCACATCCACCGCCCGAATGCCATCGGGCAAGAGCGCGAGCGGGGCTTGGTACTCTCGGAAAGCGTCGAGCATAAAAAAATTGGCGCGGCCTTTTTGGCTCTGGCCGAGCAGTCCGATGGCTTTTATGGCCTCGGCGGCATTTGGCACGACGTAGTAGTTGAGGTAATTTTCAAGGTAGTTTTCGATGACGATGCGGTACTCCTCGCGGACGTAAAGCATATCGGAAAGCAGTGGGCACCGCTTGGCCCATTCCTTGTCCTGGCTCAAAAATTTGATGCTTTCGGGGAATCCTTCGAGCGATTCGACCATGCTTTTGGTCAGTTTGTGCTCGTTGCGGCGGGCATCGAGGGAGCGGTTGTGGTCGGCGAGTTTTTTGGCGAGCGCGTCCTGCTGCTCCTCCGTGGTGGCCAAATCAGCCTTGCGTTTTGTCTCTGCCGCGTCGAGGTCGCTGATTTTTTTGGCTTGAGCAGATTCGGTTTTGGTTTGCTCGGCGAGGTTTTTTTCCAACATTTTCATTTCCTCGCGCCGCATAGCGATGTCGCCGAGGGTGCGTTCCACATCGCGGCGGAGGTTTTCGATTTGGTTTGCCTGAATGGCTTTTGTCTTCTCGAATTCCACGATTTCGCGCTCCAAACCTTGCTGCTCTTTCACGGACTCGTCCAAGTTTCCCTTCAGCAGGTTGTGGTCGGAGCGGACTTTTTCGAGGCTTTTTTGCGCTTCGGCGAGGGTGGTTTCAAAGTCGGCTTCCAAATTCCGCTCGTAGTTGAGGTCGGTCTGGTAGCCTTCGATTTCTGTATCGAGTGAGCGCAGGGTATGGTCGCTGCTGGCGATTTGGTCGTTCAGCCGTTGCAGGTCGTTGTGGACGAAGGAGCGTTTTTGCTCCAGCATGGCCTTCTCGTTTTCCTTGCCGCGTATGCGCCCTGTCAGTTGGTTCACCTCTTGCTGCTGCTCGCTGAGGCTGGTTTCCTTGTCAATGTGGCTCTTGCGCTTGGCCTCGGTGTCGGCTTCGAGGAGGCGGGTCATGGCCTCGGTGCTGCGGTAATTGTCTTCCTCGCGGGTGATTTGGCTTTCGAGTTCTTTGAACCCTTTCTTGTGGTGCGAGAGGTTGTGGACGGCCAGTTCGACGCTGATGGTTTTGTACTCGGCTTTCAGTGCGTAGTATTTCTGGGCGCGCTCGGCTTGCTTTTCGAGTTTTTTGAGTTGGTCGGTGATTTCAAAAAGGATGTCCTCCACCCTGTCCAAGTCGGCGGCGGTGGCTTCGAGTTTTTGCTGGGTCTCGTGCTTGCGGGCCTTGTATTTGCTCACCCCGGCGGCCTGCTCGAACATCTTGCGCCGCGCCTGTTCGCGGTCGGAGAGCATGTCTTCCACCATGTTGAGCGCGATGATGGCGTAAGAGTCAGGGCCGATGCCGGTGTCGAGGAAGAGCGAGGTGATGTCTTTGAGGCGGCAAGAGACCCCATTGAGGCGGTATTCGCTTTCGCCGCTGCGGTAGAGTATGCGGCTGATGGCGACGCTGGTGTAGTCGGTGGGTAGTACGTTTTTGGTGTTGTCGAATGTCAGCGTCACCTGCGCCATTTGGCCTTCTTTGCGCTTTTTGGTGCCGTTGAAAATGATGGACGACATTTTGTCGAGGCGCAGTTCCCGGCTTTTTTGTTCGCCCAGCACCCACCGGATGGCATCCACCACGTTGCTTTTGCCAGAGCCGTTGGGGCCCACCACGCCCGTCACGTCATCGTTGAAGTGGATGACGGTTTCGTTGGCGAAGGATTTGAAACCTTT
>JBJXFT010000323.1:0-6349 GCA_046155725.1 Saprospiraceae bacterium | reverse complement strand
AAAACCGCGCAAGACAAACTCAACAACAGGCCCCGAAAATCTCTCGGTTTTTTGACACCAATAGAGTTCTTACAGAAAAACCCTCAATCGCCCCCGCCCGTTGCATTTGATTGTTGAATCTGCGTCAAACTAAAACAATCATGACTAAAAAAGAAGTCAATCAGATAGCCTACGACATCATTTCCTGCGCTATTGAAGTGCATCGAATTTTAGGCCCTGGTTTGTTGGAATCAGTTTACGAGGCTTGTCTGGAATATGAATTGAGATTGCGCGGCTTTTATGTGCAACGACAAAAAGTGGTGCCAGTCCACTACAAAGAAATCACTTTAGAAACTGAATTGAGATTCGACTTGCTGGTCAATGACTGTGTGCTGGTGGAATTGAAAGCCACTCAGGAAATCAACCCCATTGAGATTGCCAAATTGCTTTCCTACATGAAACTGCTCGAAAAGCCCAAAGGACTGATGATCAATTTTTTCACGGACAAAATCACAAACAGCACAAAGCACTACGTCAACGAATACTTTTCAGCATTGCCCGAAGGCAATTAATTTCTTTTAAAACACTAAGAAACTAAGAGTCACTAAGTTTTTGACTCCCACAAGAAACCCCTCTCATACCCCTATCAGCCTTAGTGCCTCTTAGTCCCTTAGTGTTTTAATAATACCCCTCTCATACCCCTATCAGCCTTAGTGCCTCTTAGTCCCTTAGTGTTTTAATAATACCCCTCTCATACCCCTATCAGCCTTAGTGCCTCTTAGTTCCTTAGTGTTTTAATAATACCCCTCTCATACCCCTATCAGCCTTAGTGCCTCTTAGTTCCTTAGTGTTTTAAAAGAAACCCCTCTTAGAAAAACCCCTCTTAGTGTTTATCAACCATGCCAACAGTCATGCTCGAAATGGGACGCTTGCGAAACCCGTACTCCGGCCTGGGGCAATACTGCCTCCAATTGGGCCACGCTTTGACTGCACAACAGCCAGAAGGCTTGGATTTTGCGTGCCTCGTGCCGAAAGAGCGTGAGGGCGAGTTTGGCGAAGGAATGACCTACAAATCGGTAAAGCCTTGGCACAAAATCTTCGCGCCCACATTCGGAGAATCACTGTGGCACTGTATGCACCAAGACTCCGAATACCTGCCGCGAAGCCGCAAAACGCCCTTGGCTATTACGATTCACGACCTCAATTTTCTGGATCGCCCGGATTATTCGGAAGCCAAAAAAAGCCGTCGCATGGCGGCCATGCAGCAAAAAATCAATCGGGCAAAGGGCCTGGTTTATATCTCAGAGTATGTGCGCCAGTGGGTTCAGCAACATTTGGAAGTACCCGCCGGAATGGTCGAAAGCGTGATTTACAACGGGGGGAGTTTCAAACTTCCAACGTCCAACGTCCAACGTCCAACATCCAACGTCCAACGTCCCTTCTTCTTTTCCATCGGCATTCATCCGAAGAAAAACTACCACGTGTTGATGCCGCTTTTGGCGGAATTCAAGGCGTTTCGATGGATTATCGCTGGGCCGGACAGCAGAGGATACCGTGCCAAAATCGAACAGGAAGCAGCAAGGTTTGGCGTGGCCGAGCGGATTGAATTCTGTGGCCCCGTGGGCGATGAGGCGAAATTGGAATACTACGAAAACTGCACGGCCCTTTTGTTCCCTTCGCTTTCTGAGGGGTTTGGGTTGCCGGTGGTGGAAGCCATGTCGCTGGGCAAGCCGGTGTTTCTTTCCGACCGCACCAGCCTTCCAGAAATCGGCGGCAGTGAGGCCTACTATTTCAAAGATTTTGAACCCCACACCCTGAAAGAAACCTTTGCCGCAGGCATGAAAGACTTTGAAAAGGATCCAGAAAAACCTGCCCGGATGCAAGCCTGGGCTGCTCAATTCACTTGGGAAAAAGCCGCTGGCCAGTACCTCGAATTCTATCAAAAACTCATTAAGCCCAATAACTCAATAAACTGGCAATCATGAATTTCGCCCACCTGCAAAACTTGCTCAGTACGCTTGACGAAGGTTTTCGGCTCGAAGCCGGGAAATCTGTCAACCGCCTGTTGACTTTGCGCAACTGGCTGGTGGGCTATTATATCGTGGAGTTTGAACAGAAGGGCGAAGACAGGGCGGAGTATGGGGGGCGGTTGCTGGAAAGGTTGGCGGCAGGGCTTAACAAAAGCCGTTTTTCGTATCGAAACCTCAAATTGTTCCGACAGTTCTATCTGCTCTATCCCCAGTTGCAGTCTGTTGTGGTGCAGTTGTTGGGTGAAAAACAGGTTTTGCAGACATCTGCAAGATTGTATTTACCTGAAAACAAGATAATTGAAATTGGGCAGACACCGTCTGCCCAATCTGACATCTCTTCGTTTCCGC
Organism: Saprospiraceae bacterium; assembly: GCA_046155725.1. Classification (GTDB taxonomy): domain Bacteria; phylum Bacteroidota; class Bacteroidia; order Chitinophagales; family Saprospiraceae; genus M3007. The sequence goes on along the minus strand of JBJXFT010000323.1, from coordinate 3,992 downwards.
CCATGAAGTTGGTGAACAGTCTCTCTTTCTCCCAGTTCGTGCTCATCATGTCGGTCGAGAACCCACTCGCTCGTGCTTTCTACGAAATCGAATCCATCCGAGGCAACTGGTCGGTGCGGGAACTCAAACGGCAGATCGGCTCGCTACTCTACGAACGCACCGGGATGACGCAGGACAAAGATGAACTCCTCCGCCGGGTGCACCAAAAGGCCGATTTGCTTCGGCCCACCGATTTCTTGCGCTCTCCGTACTTGTTCGATTTTCTCGCATTTCCAGAGGGAAAATTAGTGGACGAAAGCACTTTGGAAAATGCCCTGCTCGACCATTTGCAAGAATTCCTGCTCGAACTCGGCACCGGATTTTGTTTCGAGAGCAGACAAAAACGCATTCTGATTGGCGACGACTGGCACCATGTGGACTTGGTTTTTTACCACCGCCTGCTAAAATGCCATGTCTTGGTAGACCTGAAAGTGGAAGAATTCAAACTGGACCACGCCGGGCAAATCAACGGCTACGTCAACTATTTCAAAGAAAACGTGCAAACACAAAGCGATAACCCGCCCGTAGGGCTGCTGCTCTGCACCGGCCAGCATGAAGCGGCAGTCCGATATGCGCTGGGCGGCCTGGACGAAAACCTGTTCGTGCGCCAATATCGGCTTCACCTGCCCGACGAGTCTGAATTGAAAGTATTCATTGAACGAGAAAGAGAATTGTACCAATAACCCCAATCAACAAATACTCAAATCAACAACATCATGTCACTTGGCAACCGCATAGCAGCAGAACTTCGGGGCGACCGCACCATTTGGATGATCGTCGCCGTGCTGAGCCTGTTCAGCCTACTGGCCGTGTTTTCCTCGGCAGGTTGGGAGGCATGGCGCTCGCGCGGGGGCAACACCACGGGTATGTTCATTGGGCACATCGTCAAGTTGGCATTTGGCCTGTTCTTGGTCTATCTGTGCCACCTCATACACTATCGGCGCTACCAGCAGTTTGCGCGGCCCATGCTATTGCTCACCATCCCCTTGCTGATTTTCACGCTGTTTTTTGGGACCAATATCAACGATGCAAACCGTTGGCTCAGCGTCGGGGGCATCAGTTTTCAGCCCTCCGAAATGGCCAAAATCGCGCTCATCATCTATGTGGCGCGGGCATTGACCTTGAAGCAGGAGTACATCAGCAGCCTCCGGCAGGCGTTTTTCCCCATCATCATCCCCGTCGTGCTGGTGTGCGGGCTTATCGCGCCGTCGAACCTCAGCACGGCCATGATTCTTTTTGCCACCTGCATCCTCCTGATGTTCATGGGGCGGGTGAGCGGGCAATACATCGTGATGATGATGGTACTTGGCGCGATGGTATTCACCATCTTGGTTGGCATTGGAAAAATCTATCCCGAACTCGACCTCGTGCGCGTGAACACTTGGGAAAGGCGCGTCGAGATATTCCTCCATGCCGAGGACGGCGGCTACCAAGTGCAGCAGGCCAAGATAGCCATTGCCAAAGGCGGCATCTTCGGCGAAGGCCCCGGCAACTCCATGATGAGGCATTTTCTGCCCTATTGCAATGCTGACTTTATCTACGCCATCATTTGCGAGGAATATGGTTTGCTGGGCGGCACCATCGTGCTCGCGCTGTATGTGCTGCTGTTTTTGCGAAATGTGCGGCTCGTCACCAACAGCCCTAAGGCATTTGGGGCCTTCCTTGCCATTGGGCTTAGCCTGATGTTGACGGTGCAAGCCCTCGCCAATATGGCCGTGAACCTGAACCTCGTGCCGGCCACAGGCCTGACTTTGCCACTTATTTCTATGGGCGGTACGAGCGTACTGTTCACTTGCATTTCGCTGGGGATGATTTTGAGCGTATCGAAATACATTGAGGGGCTTGAGTAATCGGTGTTCAAAAATCACCTAATCCTAACCTTTGTGACTACATATGGTAGATCGAAACTTAAAAATATTAGTGACCGGCGGCGGCACAGGGGGCCACGTTTTCCCGGCCATCGCCATTGCGGATGCGATTCGAAAGTTGCGGCCCGATGCGGAGTTCCTCTTCGTCGGCGCACACGGCAAAATGGAAATGGAGCGCGTACCGAAAGCGGGATACGAAATAGTGGGGCTGAACATCGCGGGTTTCCAACGGAGCATGAGTTTGAAAAACCTCTCGTTCCCGTTCAAACTGCTCCAAAGCCTGTGGAAGGCCCGGAGCATCGTGCAGAAGTTTCAGCCCGATGTGGTAATTGGAACGGGAGGATATGCGAGCGGCCCCGTGATGCGGGCGGCGCAACGGGCGGGAATACCGACCCTGATTCAGGAGCAAAACTCCTACGCCGGGGTGACGAACAAGATTTTGGGCAAACGAGCCGCCCGCGTATGCGTGGCCTACGATCACATGGAGCAGTTTTTCCCGCAGGAAAAAATCGTTTTCACGGGCAATCCCGTCCGCTCCGACATTTTGCATTTGGAAGGAAAGCGCGAAGAAGGATTGAATTACTACGGCCTCGACCCGGAAAAGAAAACCATCGTCGTCATCGGCGGCAGCCTCGGGGCGCGGACTTTGAACAATGCGATGCGCGATAACGTGGAGTTTTTTGAAAAATACGACGGGGTGCAGGTGGTTTGGCAGTGCGGCAAATTTTACGAATACGAATACACGGCGATGGAAACGGCCAAATTGCCCAACATTCAGTGCCGCGCATTTATTGACCGAATGGATTTGCTCTACGCGGCGGCGGATGTGGTGATTTCGAGGGCGGGCGCACTGAGTATCAGCGAACTCTGCTTGGTCGGGAAGCCCGTCATACTCGTTCCATCGCCCAATGTGGCCGAAGACCATCAGACCAAAAACGCGCTCGCGCTCGTGGAAAAAGGCGCGGCCCGGCTCGTCCGCGATGCCGATGCCGGAGAGAAAATGCTGCAAGAGGCCCTGCTGATTTTGGAAAACGAAGCCCTCGCGTTCAGCCTCAGCGAAAGCATCCGCCAATTGGGAAGGCCGAACGCGGCGGATGCGATAGCACGAGAAGCCATCAAACTAACCGAACGATGAACTGTAAACTATGAACTATAAACGCTAAACGATACCGCCAAGCGGCTTGTCCGTTTTGCCTAAAAACAATACAACATGAACATCAGCCCATTGTCTGCCCATAGCACCTCAGTCCACAGATTTATCTGTGGGTGTTGGGTCATCGGCATTGCCCTCGCCACCCTCGCGCTGGCCTCCTGCCAAAAAGCCAACGACAAAAACCCCGCCCTGCTCGGCAAGTGGCAAGGTACCGAATGGCTCATTTTTGACAAGCCCAGCGATATGGACGCGACACAAGTGCATTTTGAATTCAAAGAAGACGGCACCTTCACAGCCCTATTTGCCGATCAAATGAAAAGCGGCACTTGGCGCACAGAAAAAGATAAACTCTACACCAAGGAAACCGGCAAGCAGGAAATCCTCGTGAAGCTTTTGCCCCCAGAACCGATTTCCAAAAAACAAATCGAAAAGATGATAGCCGATGGCAATACCGAAGAATTGCTCAACCTGCTTGATGAGGGCAACTCAGATTTGATCCTGCTAAAAGCCCAATACAAGGAAGCAAAAAAACAGATAGATATGGGATTGATAGAGTCTGCCGAATGGCAGCGGACGGTGGCGAGAATCAATTATGCGATACTGGAAATGTCCGATTCTTGGGGAGAAACAAAGCTTACAAGCCAGAGTACCACCATCAGATTTGAAATGAATCGCGGCGGCCAAAAAGAGACACTGAAACTGACGAAACGGCAATAACCTGCGCACCCATTTCCCCATATTCCCCGCAGTTCCCACAGATAAATCTGTGGGCTGAGGGGCAAGCCACGAAACCCCAGCCCACAGATTTATCTGTGGGTGTGGTGGAAACACGGGAAAACACAAACAAGCATGGAATTCAACTCAATACAACGCATCTACTTCATCGGCATCGGCGGCATCGGAATGTCGGCCTTGGCCCGCTACTTCCGCCT
>JBJXFT010000318.1:0-4074 GCA_046155725.1 Saprospiraceae bacterium | reverse complement strand
CAGATCAATTATGCTGCACTGGAGATGCTTTACCGGGCTGCGGCCGTCCACAAATCAGAGGATATTTACGACAGGCCTGAAGTATACTTGGCATACAATGTCAAAGATGAAGAAAAAGCCCGTGCGGTAAGGCGGTATCTGGAACACCAAGGCATCACCTCGAGCGTCATTGACTATTCGCAGATAAACGCCGGGCAATCAATAAGCGATTTTGTGTTGAATAAAGCGCTGAAAAGCCAGTTCATTTTAGTCTTGGTTTCTGAAAACAGCCTTAGAGAAGGATGGGCGGGGCTGGAGCGCCACTTAGATGTCTTTTCCAATAGCCTTATCCAGAGGAATGTCATCCCGCTTGCACTGGACGATTCATTTGCCAATCCTGATTTTATCGAGAAGGAAATAAGGAGGCTGGAAGATCAAGTGGACGAATTGGATGCGCGAATCCAAAAGAATCTTGCCTTGAAACTGCCTATCCAGTCTTTGGAATCCAAGAAAGCCGACTTGACGGTACTCTATAACAACCTTCCAAAAATTGTGCAGCGGCTGCGCAATGCGTTGGTGGTAGATATCAACGATGACTATTTTGCAGCAGGCATGGCCAAAGTCGAGCGGACCATCCAAGCAAATGCCGAGCGAGTCGCTTCGGTTGCCTACTAACCTACTTCCTGATTTTATGCAATGCAGCAAACGATAGACCTCCTCGATTCTCTTGACTTTGGCAGTAGCGTGGCCGAAGAAGAAACCAAAAATTTGCAGAAGTACTTCGTCAACACCCGCTTTTGGCGCAACCTCAGCAACGACAAATACGACATCGTGCTGGGCGCAAAAGGCAGCGGGAAAAGTGCCCTTTACCTCAACCTCATCAGCAGGCGCGATGAATTTGCCGAACGAAACATTGTCATCGTAGAGGCCGAAAACCCGCTGGGCGACACCGTTTTCGCACTGCTCAACAACGCTACCCGAACGGAAAAATATGACAACCCTAACAAAGAAGCCCTCATCCAAGGCGACATCATTGACTTTTGGAAGCTTTATTTTTTGACGGTCATCGTTTCCAAGCTGCGCGCCACAGGTTTTAAAGGCGATCATTTCAAGGTCATAGAATCGCTCCTCGAAAGTGCCGGCCTGCTCCCCAAAACATTCTCTCTCACGGATGCTTTCAACAACGTCCTGCACTTTTTGCGGCAGGTAGTTTCACTCCAGTTCTTTCAGCCCGAGGTGGAGGTAAACCCGAATACCGGAACGTTCACCCTCAAAGGAAAAATTACGTTTGAAAAATTCAGTGCCAAAGAACACAAGGAAGGCTACAACACCCTCGACGAGTTGTTGGAAAAACTCAACACCGACTTGAGCAAAGCTGACCAAACTGTTTGGATATTGCTCGACCGTTTGGACGTGGCATTTATCAATGAAAAGGATTTGGAGCGCAGGGCGTTGAAAGCCCTGTTCATGGTCTACAATTCCCTAAAACGGTACGAGCAGTTGCGCTTCAAAATCTTCTTGCGCGACGACATCATGATGAAAATCACCTATGATGGCCTGCGCGAAGCCAGCCACCTTACCCGAATGATAAACTTGGTGATTGACGAAAACACGCTGTTCAACATCCTTGTCAAAAGGCTGCTGAACAACCCAGTCATTACCAGGCTTTACAACATAAACGTGGAAGAATGCCTCTTGGACATTGAAAAGCAAAAGCACCTCTTCAAATCCGTTTTCCCCGAAAAAGTAGAAGAAAACGGCGAGGCGCAAGATACTTTTGATTGGATTGTGAGCCGAATCAGCGATGGCAACGGCATGTTTACGCCCCGCGAATTGATTCATTTCCTCAACCAGTCAAAGGAGCAACAAATCGAGTTGCTGGAATTGGGCAACAAAACCCCGGAAGGCAAGCTTTTCACCCAAGACGCCCTCAAACGAGCCATCAGAGAAGTTTCCAAAGCAAAGTATGAGCGCACGCTCATTGCTGAAAACCCAGACCTGATAGACAATTTCAAAAAATTCAAGAGTGCCTCCCCCAATGTGTCTGCCGAATGGATGAAAGCCATGCTTAGAGACAAAGAAGGGAAGAAAATAGAGGATATGGACTTGTTTGCCAACGCGCTCTCCGACATCGGCTTCTTGAAGCGCGTCAGTGAAACCGATTGGGCGATACCCTACCTCTATCAATATGCGCTTGGAATAGCCGCCGAAGAATAAAAGCCTTCATTCCAAGCCAGATACAATTTCGCGCCCCACGCGCTCGCCCCAATGCTTCTCGCCACCCTTTCCATTTTACTCGCCTTGGCTTACGCTGCCCTGCTCACTGCCTATCGCTGGGGCTGGCGGGCTTTGCCCGAAGGGCAATTGCCGGAAGGCTTTCAGCCGCGAAGCAGCATCAGCGTCCTCATTCCCGCTCGCAATGAAGCGGCCAACATCGGTGCTTGCCTGTGGTCTATCTTGGATGGAAGTTTCCCCAAAAACCTTTTGGAAGTCATCGTGATAGATGATTTTTCGGAGGATGGAACTTGGGAAGTGGCAAGGGGGGAGTTGCAAGTTGCAAGTGGCGGGGGGCAAGTGGCGGGGGGCAAGTTGCAAGTTGCAAGTGACAAGTGGCAAGTGGCAAGGGTGCTGCGATTGGCTGACCATCTGCCGCCCGAAGCCCGTTTTTGTTCCAACAAAAAAAAGGCCATCGAACTCGGCGTGGCCTGCGCGAAGGGCGATATCATCGTGACTACCGATGCTGATTGTGTGGCGCCGAAGGATTGGCTGATGCTTATTGCTGCTCATTTTGACCCCACCCCTACCGCAACTTGCAGGCGGATGTTGTGCGCCCCAGTCGCTTTTCATCGGGAAAAAAACTTGCTCCAAAAATTTCAGTCGCTCGATTTCTTGGGGCTGATGGGCATCACCGGGGCAGGCGCGCAACTTGGCTGGCACCGTATGGCCAACGGCGCAAACCTTGCGTATCGCCGCCAAGTGTTCGAGGCAGTGGGCGGCTACGCCGGCAACGAGCATTTGGCTTCGGGCGACGATATGTTCCTCGTGCAAAAAGTGGCAGCACGGTGGCCGGGCAGCGTGGCGTTCCTCAAAAGCCGCGAGGCGGCGGTGCTGACCGAGGCTGCGCCTGATTGGCGGGCATTCTGGCAACAACGGCTGCGCTGGGGCACAAAAAATGCGGCACTCCCAAGTTGGCCCATGCGCGGCTCGCTGCTGACGGTTTTCTTGTTTTGCTGGAGCATTTGGGGGCATCTGGCATTTGCCCTTGCGGGCATTTTTTCTTGGCAAATTTTTCTTTTTCAAATAGGCACGAAAGCCGCCTTCGACTTTTTTTTCCTCTCGGAAATGTGCCGCTTTTTCAAACGCCCCGATTTGCTGCGCTGGTTTTTGCCCTCGTTTTTGTTGCACACGGCCTACATTCCAATCGTGGGAACGGCGAGCATTTTTTTCAAAAAATATACCTGGAAAGGGCGGCTTACCAAATGACGGCGAAGGTGCCCGCCCCCGGTTTCGCCCCCTGAACAAAATGTGCCCACGCCCGTTGTTCGCACATTCGCCCGCCAAAGTTTCAATGGAGGCAGGGGCAAAAGCGGCTCTCTCTCGTCTCTCACATTCTCACTCCTCTCACTCCTCTCACTCCTCTCACTCCTCTCACGTCTCTCACCCTCTCACCCATGTCTCATCTCAAAGAAGGCGACCTCGCCCCCAGTTTTTCAGCCCAGAACGAAAAAAGCCAAACCGTGAGCCTCGCCGATTACAGGGGCAAAAAACTTGTGCTCTATTTTTACCCAAAAGACGACACGCCGGGCTGCACCGCCGAATCTTGCAGCTTGCGCGACGGCTACCCGCGCTTTCAGGCAAAGGGCTACGAAGTGCTGGGCGTAAGCCCCGACTCGGTAAAAAAGCACGTCAAATTCCAAGAAAAGTACAGCCTGCCGTTCAACCTGCTGGCCGACGAAGACCACGCAGTGGCCGAAGCCTACGGGGTGTGGGGCGAGAAAAAATTTATGGGCAGAGCCTACATGGGCATTTTGCGCACCACGTTCGTCATTGACGAGGAGGGCAAAATCGAGCGCGTCATTTCAAAAGTGGACACGG
>JBJXFT010000439.1:0-5013 GCA_046155725.1 Saprospiraceae bacterium | reverse complement strand
TTTTGGGTTTCTTAAACGTAGGCTGGCTCCGATGTCTTGGCCAAGGTCCGTGCAAGACCCTCGAGCACGTTTAAGAAACCCAAAAAAGGTTTCTCAAACGAGTGCATATATGCGAAGCCAACGCTCGACGGTAAAGGGGTTTTTATAGGCAAGCCCTGGACTTGTTAGGGGTCAATCCATCGTCGGCATTGTTCACCTGTTTGCTCAAATTACGAGCAAGGGAGCACGCGCACCGTGGGCGCGGCGCTCGGCTCGTTCAAAATATTTCAACATGAAAAATTCTTGCCGTTCTAAAATAATCTCTGTCGGCCTACTCTTGCTCCTGAACGCTGCGTGGCTCGCCGCGCACAACATTGTCGGTCGCGTGACCGATGCTTCCACGGGCGAGGTCATCACCGGGGCCACCGTTTTTATTCCGGCCCTCAAAATCGGCACCACGACCGACGAATTGGGTGCTTTCAAAATCAAAAACGTGGAGGCCGAGGCGTACGATTTGACCATCTCTTTTGTCGGCTTCGTCACCCAGAACCTGCGTGCCACTACGAGTGCGCCGCTCAATATCCGCCTGGTGCCGGCGGCCATCAACCTCTCGGAAATCGTGGTGAGCCAACAGCGCGACCTTTCCAAAACCATGACCATCATCAATAAGATTGACTTGGAATTGCGCCCTACACGTTCCTCGCAGGATGTGCTTCGCGTGATACCGGGCCTTTTCACCGCCCAACACGCCGGAGGCGGCAAGGCCGAGCAGATTTACCTGCGCGGTTTTGACATTGACCACGGCACCGATATCCGGGTGACGGTGGATGGGATGCCGGTCAACATGGTGAGCCACGCGCACGGCCAAGGCTATGCCGATTTGCACTTCCTGATTCCCGAACTGATTGACAATGTGGACTTCAACAAAGGCCCGTACTATACGCAGCAGGGCGATTTTACCACGGCTGGCTACGCCAATTTCAACACCCGCAACGCGCTCGACCGCAGCTCGGTCAAACTGGAGGCTGGCTTGTTCGACACCTATCGCGCGGTGGGGCTGATTGACCTGCTGAAAAGCAATGCCGACAACCGCCACAATGCTTACTTCGCTTCGGACCTGACGTTCTCCAACGGCCCGTTTGAAAGCCCACAAAATTTCAACCGCATCAACTTGATGGGCAAATACCACGGCCTTGTTGGCACAGACCAAGTGCTGACCGTATCGCTCTCCACCTTTACCAGCCGCTGGGAAGCCTCTGGCCAAGTGCCCGACCGGGCCGTGAAGCGCGGCATCATCAAACGCTTCGGCGCCATTGACGACAACGAGGGCGGCAACACCAGCCGCACCAACGCCAACATTCAGTTGCTGAAAACCCTCGAGAACGGCGACTTGCTGCGCAACCAGTTTTACTACGTCCGCAACCAATTCCAGTTGTTTTCCAATTTCACGTTTTTCTTGGACGACCCGGTGAACGGCGACGAAATCCGTCAAGTCGAAAACCGCGACATCTTTGGCTACAACCTCTCCTACGCCGCCGAGCGCGGCCTCGGCTCTATGTCGCTCCGCTCGGAACTGGGCTTGAATATGCGCTACGACAAGACCAAAGGCACCGAACTTTCCCATACCGCCAAACGCCTCACCGCGCTCGACACTTTGGCTTTGGGCAATATTGACCAACTGAATGCCGCGCTGTATGTGGACGAGGTGCTGAAAGTAAGCGAGCAGTTCACAGTGAATGCTGGGCTGCGCTTCGACCAGTTCAGTTTTGGCTATGTCAACTTGTTGAACCCTGTGTACGACCATACAGTGGAATACAAAAACACGGCCAGCCCAAAACTCAATTTCTATTTCAACGCCACGCCGAACGTGCAGGTTTACCTCAAATCGGGCATCGGCTTTCACTCCAACGACACCCGCGCGGTGGTGGAGCAGCAAGACACGCTGACGGTGCTGCCCAAGGCTTACGGGGTTGACCTCGGCACTATTGTCAAGCCTTTCCCGCGCCTGCTGCTGAATGTGGCGGGCTGGTTCCTCGATTTGGAGGACGAGTTAGTGTATGTCGGCGACGGAGGGGTGGTGGAGCGTTCCGGCAAGACGCGCCGCTATGGCTTTGATGTGTCTGCGCGCTACCAAGCCACCGATTGGCTTTTTGTGGATGTGGACTTGAACTACACCATGCCGCGCAGCCGCGAGTCCACAGAAGGCGAGGATTTCATTCCATTGGCGCCCACGTTCACCAGCATCGGTGGCCTGACCACCAAGTTTGGCCGGGGGCTGAACGCCAGCCTGCGCTACCGCCACATCTCTGACCGCCCGGCCAACGAGAACAACTCGGTGACGGCGCTCGGCTACACTTTGCTCGACGGCGGCTTGACGTACACCGCCCGCAAGTGCGAGTTCGGGCTGTCGTTCGAGAATATCTTGAATGTGGATTGGAACGAGGCGCAGTTCGATACGGAAAGCCGCCTCTTCGACGAGCCGGAAGCGGTATCGGAATTGCACTACACGCCGGGGACGCCGTTCTTCGTGAAGGGGAGCGCGACGTTCTTTTTTTAAGAGCGGATTTACCTCAACAACGTCACATCGCCTGTGTCCTGCCCCTCATGTCCATCGGTGAGGCGGTAATCGAACACAAAAACATACACATCAGAAGGCAAGGCTTGCTCGCCCAATGTTCCGTTCCAGCCCTGTGCGGGCGAGCGCGATTCGAAAACCAAATCGCCCCAGCGCGTGAAAATGCGGAGTTGGTATTGCGCAAAAATCTCGCCTTTGTATGCTGGCCCAAACACATCGTTGCTCCCATCGCCATTGGGCGTGAAAGCGTTGGGCATATCGAATTTTGGTTCGGAGATTACCGTCACTGTCATGCTGCCGGTAGCGGGACAGCCAAAAGCATCATGCCCTCTTACAAAAAAAGTCGTAGTAGTGTCGGCGGTAAAAACAGGATTGAAGCAGTCTGCGCAAGTCAGACTTTCGTTTGGTGTCCAAAGATAGGTTTGCGTACCAGAGGCAAAGAGTTGTACTTCTTCTCCAGCCAAAACGACGGTGTCACTTGACAAATGAAGACTCGGCCACTGTAGCAGAGAAATCAAAAAAGTATCCACCGTGCCGTCGCAGATTCCGCCTTGCTCATATCGGACGATGTATTCTCCAGCGGGTAAATTTTCCATGAAAAAGACACCGTTAGGAAATATGCAAGCACCGCAAGTTGCCGACCATGTTCCTCCGGGCGGGGAAGTTGGCTGCAAATCAAGAAGCAAGTCGGAGTCCACACAAAGCGCGATGTTCTGCAAAGTTCCGGGCAAAGGCGGCGCGGCTTGCGTAACCTTGATGCTGCAATCTTCCTGAATGTCAATGATTTGGTTTACACCGACTTTGGTAAAAACACAGGTGTTGCCCAAAGGCCATTCTACTATCAAAGAATCAATCTCCGCAGCGTTGTCGAATCCAAAATGCAGGAGCATCGGGTTGGTGCCGGTGGCGGCGGTTTGGGCAGATACTTGCCGCATTTGCCACCAGGGCATCCCGTTGCGCAGGGTTCGGGCGCGCACGGTGGTGCCGATGGCCGCCCGGTTGGATTCTGTGCCGATGCACTTGATTTCGACCCAAGAGCGGCAGGTCGTTTTTTCATTTTCAAAAAAACGGTCGGGCGCCACATCGGGTTGCGTGATGTGGAGGTCAAGCCAGCCGTCGCGGTTGTAATCCACCCAGACGATGCCGTTGCTGTTGGAGCCGCTGGTGGCGGTGGGGAAAATGTTGGGGTGGTTGGCCGTCGCGTCCGTCAGGTTTCCGAAGCCGTCGTTTTCCCAAAAGCGGCTGTCGTCGCCCCAGAAGCCGATGGTCACCAAGTCAAGGTCGGCATCGTTGTCGTAGTCGCCCCAATTGGACGACCAGGAGGTGTGGTTCGTTGCGCCCACAAATTTTGTGGTGAAGGTGCCGTCCCCATTGTTCAGGTGCAGCAGGTCTTGGCCGAATTGGTTGCAGACAAAAAGGTCGAGGAAGCCGTCGTTGTCCACGTCGGCCCAATTGGCCGAGCGGCCGTTTTGCTGGAGCGTGACCACTTGGCCGGCATTGAGGATTTTGGTAAACGAGCCGTCGCCGTTGTTTCGGAAAAGGTGGTTGTTGCCCGGCGCAGATGCGCCGATTTGGTAGTTCACCACAAAAAGGTCTTGGTCGCGGTCGTTGTCGTAATCGCCCCAAAAACCGCCCGAAGTCCAGGCCAAGTCGTTGACGATGGCGCCCATGGTCACCTCGCCGAAGGTGCCGTTTCCATTGTTGCGGTAGAGTTTGTTTTTCAGGTCGTTCCAGCGCGGCACGAAGAGGTCGGCCCAGCCGTCGTTGTTGTAGTCGGCCCAACTGACGGTGCCTTCGTAGGGTTGCGCCACGTTGGGCGTAGCCCCGGTGTTTGGGGTCAGGGTGAGGCTTGTGCCGCTGTTGTTCGTCCACAATTCGTTGATGCCGTTGCTGTTCCAGGTGGCGCCGATGTAGAGGTCGAGGTCGTCGTCGTTGTCGTAATCTGCCCAGCCGTGGCGAAAGGCGTTCTTTTGGCTGCTGGTGAGCAGGCCGGTGTTGGTGAAGGTTTCGTTGCCGTTGTTGAGGAAAATGGCGCTGATGTTCGTGAAGTTGGGGAATGTGCCGCCCGAGCCGGTCACGCACACGTCGAGGTCGTCGTCCTTGTCCACGTCTACCCACGACACGCCGTTGAGGTAGCCTTGGCTATCGAAAAAATCCAAGCCGGGTATTTGCTGAAAAGTGACTTGGGCGGAGGCGATTTGGGCCGTGAAAAGAAGGAGGATGGAAATGGATGTGCGCATGGCGGAGGATGGATTTTGTCGCAAAAATAGAGGGCATCTGGGTGGCTTGGGGGTGTAAAGGTATAGTCCGTTTAGAGTGGTTTAGAAAGTTTTTGGACTTTGGACGGTTCCCCCGGCCCGACCTTAACCAAGGATCGAGGAGAGCGGATTTCGGGCTGAATCATGAAGGCAAAAAGGCATCAATCAGACCTTATTTTAGGTTTTAGAGATTTTTTTGCG
>JBJXFT010000287.1:0-20728 GCA_046155725.1 Saprospiraceae bacterium | reverse complement strand
GAGGGCATCTGCGGGAATTGGTAGGCGCGTTTTTCGTCAAAGCCATATTGAGACTCGTTTTGCCCACCCACTTCTGCAGCAAAAACGCGGGAGAATCCGCCTCCGAGGGCAAAGGTGGTTCTGCCCTCTTTTTTGAAAGAAAAATGCAGCTTGATGGGCAAGGAGAGGCTGTTCTCGTTGATATGCTGTGTTTGCAGGTACTCGGAGCGTTGTATCTGTATGCCATCGAAATAGTCGTAGTAGCTCCCTTGCTTATTGAGAACGGAAGCGCGGCGGTAGAGCAGCTCGGCAGAAAGTCGGACATGGCCGCTCAAACGGCGCGCGTACCACAAGCCAAAAGTGTAGGTTTCTCCAGCCTTTTGCGCGGAAGTGGTCCAGCTGTTGCCGCCATTATTAAAAGGTTGGTATTCCTTTTTTTCGGAAGGGATGGCGTAGTTCCCGGCCTTCACCACAAAACCAAATTCGTTTTTCTGCTGGGAAAAGGCGAGTGTGGCGAGGCTCAAGAACAGCGAGAGAAAGTATATTTTTTTCATGTCGAGCAAGGTAATTTAGTTCAGGATATTGTGGCGGAGGGATAGGGAGAAACTGTTCATGTTGTGCGGAAACAAAAAGTAATAACCAACACAAGGGCCAAAGCAACCACATCCGTCAAGAGCGATCTGTGAATAAAAAGCCGAGTAGTAGCGCTCGGCCGTTTCTTCGAAAGTGTATTCCAGCCCGATAGAAGTCTTGGAATCCAGGCGGTGGAAAAGACCTGCCGTCAAATTAATTTCTGTGTTGAAATCTTTCCAGCCCGCGTACATTTTGTGGAAGTAGGTGGCGAGGTCGGCCGATGCTTGATATTTTTCTTCGCCACTCACATCTGCTGCAAAAACGCGAGAAATCCCGCCGCCGAGGGCAAGCGTCGTTTTGCCATTTTTTTTGAAAGAGAAAAGGAGTTTGACGGGCAAGGAAAGGCTGTGGTCGTTGATTTGCTGAAAACGTTCGCGCCCGGAATACCCCAATGCTGTCTGGTCGAAGTGGCTTGAATACCAGCCATCCTTATTTGAAAAGGAAGCATGGCGGTACAGCAGTTCGCCCGAAAGCCGAACGCGATTGCCCAAGCGGCGTGAATACCATAGTCCAAAAGTGTAAGTTTCGCCAGCCTTTTGGGCGTAAGTGCTTCGACCCTCGTACCCATTGTTGAAGTGCTCCGTTTTCTCTGAGGGAATAGCATAGGTCCCAACCTTCACCACAAAACCGAATTCGTTTTTTTGTTGGGAAAAGGCGAGCGTTGCGAGCGCGAAGCATAGCGAGAGGCAATAGATTTTTTTCATGCCGAACAAGGTTTTGTTTGTGGCAAGACGGCGCACTCCCCAGCGAAGTTGGGTCACCCGCCCTCAAAAATCTACCAGCTCAATGTCAAAAATAAGCGGTGCGTTGGCCGGGATGCTTCCAGAACCTTCGGGGCCATAGCCCAGCACAGAAGGGAGGAAGAAAGTGCCCTTGCCGCCCTTTTGAAGGAGCGGGATGCCTTCCTGCCAACCTTCGATGAGGTTGCGCAGCGGGAAGGTGACCGGGCCGCCGTCCGTTTGGTCAAACACCTTTTCGTTTTTCAGGAGTTTGCCCGTGTAGTTGACCGTGACGGTGCTGTTTGCCGAAGGATGCCCGCCAGAACCTGGCTCGGTGATGATGTAGTGCAAGCCCGAGGGCGTGGATTCGGCGGTCAAGTTGTTGTCGGCCAAGTAATCTTTTATTTTTTCGATGTCAGCCTGAAGTTGTTGTTCGGGCGTAAGCCCCTTTTCACAGGAAAAAAAGAGGAGGCCAAGTAGTGCAAAAGACAAATAGCGCATGGCATATTAGGTTTGAAGGTTTGGGGGTTTGAAGGTTCGAGGGTTCGGGGGGCACAAAAGTAAAAAGCCCGCACCGAAGATTTGCTTTGGCGCGGGCTTCCTTAAAAAAGACCGTAGCAAGGATTGAGAGGCCGTACCACTGATTTATTTCTGTCGCTTGGGCAAGGCCACAAAACCTCCGAACCCTGAAACCAGAAAACCTTCAAACCATTTTTCAACCCAAATACGACTTCAAATCCTCGCTGTGAATCTTGCGGAGGCGGCGGATGCCGCGCTCTTTTATCTGGCGCACCCGCTCGCGGGTGAGGCCGTACATCTCCGAAATCTCGTCGAGCGTGAGCGCTGTGCGGCCATTGAGGCCATAGTACGCAGCGATGATCTCCGTTTCGCGGGGCGAGAGCGAGAACATCCCGTGCGCCACTTCTTCCCGCAGCGATTCGGCCATGAGTTGAAAGTCAGGGTCTTCTCCGCCTTCGGGCATCATCACATCGAGCATCGTCGCGTCGCCTTCTTCGGTGCCGGGCAGGGGCGCGTCGAGCGATACGTGGCGCGAGCCGCTGTGAATGAGTTGCTGTATTTCGCGCTCGCTCATGCCGAGCACTTCGCCCAGTTCCTCGTCAGAAGGCTCTCGCTCGAATTCTTGCACGAAGGCGATGTACGCCTCGTTCACCTTGTTGTAAGAGCCCACCTTGTTGAGCGGCATCCGCACGATGCGGCTGTTCTCCACGATGGCCTGCAGGATGCTTTGGCGGATCCACCACACGGCGTAGGAGATGAACTTGAAGCCCTTGGTTTCGTCGAAGCGGCGGGCCGCTTTGATGAGGCCTACATTGCCCTCGTTGATGAGGTCGGAGAGGCTGAGGCCCTGATTTTGATACTGTTTTGCCACCGACACTACGAAGCGGAGATTGCCACGGGTCATCTGATCCAGTGCATCTTGGTCGCCTTCGCGGATGCGCTGCGCCAACTTTACCTCTTCGTCCGGGGTAAGCATGGAGAGCTTGCTTATCTCGTTGAGGTACTTGTCCAGCGCCTGGCTTTCGCGGTTCGTGATCTTGTGGGCGATTTTTAACTGGCGCATAGAATTGAGTGTTTTTGGATGTTGGGTTCATTGGACGTTGGCCCTTGGGCTTTTAAGATTCCTAGGTTCTACTTCCGTTCTCCAAAAATCCAATTTGTTTTATAGGACGTTTGTAAAAACGTACTTGACGCATTTGGTTTCAAAAACGTTGAAGTTTCTTCGTAAAAAGTTTTGAAAATTTTAAAGACAGCAGGCAAAAACCGAGCCGCAAGGGTACGGCACATTACCCCATATACCCAAACCGTTGCAGCGCCTGCTCGTCGTCGCGCCAATTGTCGCGCACTTTCACCGTCAGATCGAGGAACACTTTGGTCTTCAAAAACGCTTCGATGTCTTGCCGGGCGTAGGTGCCGAGTTTTTTTATGGCCGCGCCGCCCTTGCCGAGTATGATCGCTTTCTGCGTTTCGCGCATCACAAAGATGGTGGCGCGGATGCGGGCAATGTCTGCCCCCGCGTTTGTTTTCGATTCCTTGAAATCTTCGATGCCCACCTCGCAGGAGTACGGGATCTCGTCGTCGTAGAGCCGCAGGATTTTTTCGCGGATGATCTCGCTGACGAAAAAACGTTCGGGCCGGTCCGTCAGTTGGTCGGGCGGGTAAAACGGGTCGCCCTCAGGCAGGTAGCTCAATATCTTTTCGAGCAAAAAAGAGGACGTTGAATCTTTCAGCGCAGAAATAGCCACCACCTCGTCGAACTTCGCGTACTTCCGCCACCAGCCCGTCGCGTCTTGAATGCGTTGCTCCGCCACGAGGTCTTTTTTGTTCAAAATAAGCAAGACCGGCGCTTCCGATTTTTTCAAAACCTCGATCACCGGGTTGTCCGCCTCCAATTCCTCCGTCATGTCGAACACAAAAAGCATCAGGTCGGCATCTTCCACCGTGCCTTCCACAAAGCGGTTCATGGCCTTGTGCATCTTGTAGCTCGGCGTTTTCACATAGCCCGGCGTGTCAGAAAAAACCATTTGGAAATCCTCGCCCGTCAAGATGCCGATGATGCGGTGTCGCGTGGTTTGCGGTTTGTTCGTGATGATGCTCATCCGCTCGCCCACCAGCGCGTTCATCAGCGTGGATTTGCCGGCGTTTGGCCGCCCGATGATGTTCACAAACCCTGTGCGGAAAGGCACCGAAGGGATTATTGATTGCTGATTGCTGATTGTTGATTCTTCACTCATCATTCATAGTTCAACGTTAATTACATCCCCAAAAGGTGGCCCATCAAGTCTTGTTTGGTTTGCAAATAAGGTCGGCTGTCGGGCTGTGGCGGTATGACGATTGGGATGCGCCCCACCACTTCCACGGGCGAACGGCGCAGGGCCTCCACCTTCGCGGGGTTGTTCGTGATCAGTTCGACCCGTTGGATCCCCAAGTCTTGAAGGATGCAAATGGCCGCGTCGTACTGGCGGGCATCCACGTCGAAGCCAAGGTGCGTGTTGGCCTCGGCGGTGTTGAGGCCAAGGTCTTGGAGCTTGTAGGCTCGGAGTTTGTTGATGAGGCCGATGCCGCGCCCTTCTTGACGGAGGTAGATGACCACGCCCCCGCGCTGGGCGGCTATGTGCAGCGAAGCGTCGAGCTGTTCGCCACAATCGCAACGGCGGGAGCCGAACACGTCGCCCGTCATACATTCCGAATGAATGCGCACCGCCACAGGTTGTGAGGGGTCAAAACTCTCGGCCACAAAAGCGATGTGGGGCATGCGCTCGCTGCTTTTTTCGGCGTAGGCCAACATACTGAACTGTCCGTATCGAGAGGGGATGGGGGCTTCGGCTTGGCGCTGCATATTGCTGCAAAGGTAGCGACTTGCGGCTTGGGACTTTGGTCTTGCCGACAATTTTGCCCTGCGCCGCCCATTTCCGACACAGCTCCATTTTCCCCGGAGGAAAATTTTGCAGAGAAAAGGGCTTGGCTATCTTTGATCGGGCTTACCGGCACGCAGCAACACCCGCTTTCCCCGAGGCTAAGGTAGGGCAAGCCGAATGAGAAGACACCGGAACATACACCAGGTCGTGTTCCGTGGCGCGGACAGGCACGTCGTCACTTGTCACTTTCCGTTGCCAATTTGATGCCTTCTTTCTCCAAATACTCCTTCACCCATGCAGTGGTAACCGATTTGGGCCGCTCGAGCGGGAGGTTGAGCGCGCGCGCCCAGCACAGGGCGGCAAGGACGCCGAGGGAACGGCTCACGCCAAAAAGGACGGTGTAGAAATTGTATTGCGTGAAGCCGTAGTAGATGAGCACCGCGCCCGAATGCGCGTCCACATTGGGCCAAGGGTTTTTGACTTTTCCGAGGCTGCTGAGTATGGGCGGCACCACATCGAAGAGTTTCCACACCACCTTCACCAATTCGTTGTCTGGCACATTGTCTTCGCAAAATTGCTTTTGCGCCATGTAGCGCGGGTCGGGTTTGCGCAGCACGGCGTGGCCGTAACCGGGTATCACGCGCCCGCTGGCGAGGGTGCTTTTCACATACTCGCCAATCTGTTCGCGGGTAGGCTTGGCGGTGCCGAGCGTGTCCACCATTTTCTGGATCCAACGGATGACCTCTTGGTTGGCGAGACCGTGGAGCGGGCCGGCAAGCGCGTTCATGGCTGCCGAAAACGACAGGTATGGGTCGCTGAGGGTGGAGCCGACGAGGTGGGTGGTGTGTGCTGAGGCGTTGCCGCCCTCGTGGTCGGCGTGGATGGTGAGGAAGAGGCGCATGTACTCTTTGAAGCCCTCGTCGTCGAAGCCGAGCATGTGCGCAAAGTTGGCGCCCCAGTCCAGAGAAATGTCGGGCAGCAAGTGTTCGCCTTTGTGGTATACGCGGCGGAAGATGTAGGCCGCTACGCGGGGGAGCCGGGCGACGAGGTTCATGGTGTCTTCGTAGGTCGCGTCCCAGTATTCGGAGCGGGTCATGCCCATGGTGTATCGTTGGGCGAACACGCTGGTATTCTGCATGGCCAGCACGCCGACGGAAAGTTGGGTCATGGGGTGGGCATCGGCAGGGAGCGCGTCAATGGCGCGGAACACATGCTCTGGCACGTTGGCGCGGCGCGCCCAGTTTTCGGTGAGCCATTTCACTTGCTCGGGCGTGGGGATTTCGCCGACGAGCATGAGCCAGAACAGGCCTTCTGGCAGGGGCTCTTTGCCGTTTTTGGCGCGCGGGAGTTTTTCGCGGAGTTCGGGGATGGAGTAGCCCCGGAAGCGGATGCCTTCTTCGGCATCGAGGAGCGAAGGCTCCCAGATCATGCTCGTGATGTCGCGCATGCCTCCGTAGGCTTGTTCCAGCGCGACTTCGTCAATCTTTACATCGCCGTGTGCTTGGAGGAGTTCTTTGATCTCTTTGGAGAGGGCTTGGGCTTTTTCAGAAAATAGTTGCTTCAGTAAATCCATGGGAAAAGAAGTCGGAAAATGCAGGTTGTGGCGTGAAAATGAAGGTTTTTTGAAAATCTCGGCAAAGTTATGATTTTCTGTTGCCGAATTTTTCAAAGGAAAAACTTGTCAGCAAACAGCCGCAACAACGCTTTGTTCCTGCCAGCCCTAAACAAAATATCCCATCGCAGACAAGCAAGTTTCGAGGGGCAATTTAGTGTGGCATTCAGAGCAAAGCGTGTCCCGAACGCATCGGGATGAGGCCGAAGGCCGAAAACCTGACTGCAAATACTGCGGGTTATGCCCACAGATTCCACGCTTCGCTTTGAATGACACTTTCGTGCGAGGTCTAATCTTTCTTCTTCAATTTCTCGGCTTCTTCTTTCAGTTTGGCCAGTTCGTCCTGAGCCTTTTTGATGTCGGCTTGAATCTGTGAGAGTTTTTGGGTCTCTGTCATTTGCTGCTGTTTGGCGGCTTCTGCTTTGCGGGTTTCTTCGCCGATGATTTGTGCTTTTTCTTCCTTGATGCGGCCAATCTCTTCGGCGGCTTGGGCTTTTACTTCCACCACGGCTTTGGTTTCGTTGTCGCGGGTGGCAGCGATGTTGGCGGCTGCATCCTGACGCGCTTTTTGCACTCCTTCGGCGGCTTCTTTTTGCGAGAGGCCGATTTCCTCAGTGGTTTTTTTGCGGGCTTCGGCGGTTTCGGTGGCGTATTGGGTGCGTTTTGCTTCTGCGTCTTTGCGGGCGGTAGCGACTTCGGCGGCAGCGCGTTCGCGGGCATCGGTCACTTCTTTGCGGGCGCGGTCTTGGGCATCCACTACTTCTTTGGCAAAGCCGGCCTTCTTGTCGTCGGCTTCGCGCTTGGCGAGCGTGATGGCTTCGATGGCTTGCTGTTTGGCGACGGCTACTTCTTTCGCGCTGCCTTCGCGGGCGGTGGCCACGGCTTTGGCGGCTTCTTCTTTGGCTTTGCCGACGGCTTCTGCGCTGATCTGTTTTTCGCGGGCGGCTGCTTCGCGGGCGGTTTTTACTTGCTCGGCACCTTGCTGGTTGGCGGCGGAGATTTCGTTGGCTGCTTTTTGGCGGGCTTCGGCCACGTCGCTGGCAAGTTTTTGGCGCACCGAGGCGCTGCTTTCGCGGGCGGTGCGGACGCTGTCGGCCTCGGCAGTTTTGATGGCCAGCAGGGCTTGGGCGCTCTGTTTTTTGGCTTCGGCCACGGCGTTGGCGGATTCTTGCTGGGCGCGAACGGCGGCCTCGCGGGTGGCTGCCACTTCGTTGGCGGCTTTTTCTTTGGCGGCAGCGATTTCGGCGGCGGCTTTTTCGCGCGAGGAGACTACTTCAGTAGCGGAAGCGGTCACGGTTTCCTGCTGTTTTTTCTTGGCTTCCACCACGATTGCTGCTGCTTCGGCCTGTATCTGTTTTATCTTTTCGTCGGCAGTCTGTTTGGAGCCGGCTACTTCGGTGGCATACTGTTTCGTTGCCTCTCCTGCTTTGCTGTTTGCCTCTTGGACTCTGGCGCGGGCTTCTTCTTGTGCTTTGGCGACTTCTTGGGCGCTGCGCTCGCGGGCCCGCTGCACTTCGGCGGCGCTTTCTTGCAGCACTTTGGCCTGTTGTTCTTTGGCGGCAGCGATGGATTTGGCGAGTTCGGCCTGGATTTTTGCAATTTCTTCTTCTGCTTTTTTCCGGGACCCTGCCACTTCTATCGCAATGCTGTCGCGCTGGCTTTTGGAGCGGGCTTGCGCGTCGGCAATGGCTTTGGTGGATTCGTCCTGCACTTGCTGCACGGTCTGGGCGGCTTTTTGCTTGCTCTCCACTACTTGCTTGACGATGTTGGCTTTTTCGTCGTTGGCAATCTGCTGCTGTTTGGCCACTTCTTCGCGGATGCGACCGACTTCTTCGCTGGCGCGTTTGCGGGCTTCGGCTACTTCTGTGGCCGATTGTTCTTTTTGCTTGGCTACGTTTTCTTTGATGTCGGCCAGTTCGTTGGCGGAGTTTTGCTGCAAAAGGGATTTTTCTTCGGCGGCTTTGCGGCGGCTTTCGGCGAGGTCGGTGGCCAATTTTTGTTTTTCGAGCACGGCGTTTTCGCGCGTTTTGAGGATTTCGTTGGCGGATTCTTCGCGGGCTTTTAGGATTTGGTCGGCGGCGGTCCGTTTGCCCTCCAACACATCGGTGGTGGTTTTGGTGGCTTCTTGCTTGGCGAGTTCGCGGGCTTCGGCCACCATGCGGGCATTTTCGTCGCGGATGCGCTTGAGCTCCTCGTCGGCATTGGCGCGGGCGCTGGAGATTTCGTCGCCGTACTGGAGTTTGGCTTGCTCCAGTTTTTGCTTGACGGACGAGATTTCGGTGGCGGCGGCCTCGCGGGCTTTTTTTACTTCTTCTGACGATGCTACGCGGGCTTTTTGGATTTCTTCGCCGGCCTGCCGGCGGGCATCTTCCACGTTGGAATTGATTTTCACGACTGCCGAATCGGCTTTGGCTTTGCTTTGGGAAACGACAGCCTGGGCTTCGGCCCTGGCTTTTTCCATTTCGGCCAGGCTGGCCTTGCGCGCATCGAGCACTTCGTTGGAGTATTCCAATTTTTTGGCGTTGGCGGCTTCGCGCGCGGCGGCCACTTCCTGTTGCAATTGGGCTTTGATGCCTTCGCCCCGCTCTTTTTCGGCTTTTATTTCTGCCCGGATTTTTTCTTTGGTTTTTTCGAGTTCAGAGCGCAGGGCGGTCAATTCTGCGTCGCCACCAGAAGTGGCGGAAGGTGACCCTCCACCGCTCCCGGCGCTTGGCTTTGCTCCGGGCTTGCCGGGGGTGGCGATGGCCACTGGCTCGGGCTTCGAGATTGATGCACCGGGAGTGTCCACCACCGCCATGCGGTCGAGAATGGAGTTGAAGCAAGTCACCAGGTTCCTGAACTCGCCTTGCCGCTCGGTATTGATGGTGAACTTGTATTTCTGGCGGTCAACGAAATTGATAAAGTTGATGCCCGTGATGTTGGCGTCGGCGAGCCACTGCACGGCATCGAGGTCGAGGCGCAGGTTGTTGCGGTGGGTGGGCACGGCACCGGCCATAAGTTCGTCCATGCCCGTGAACTTGTAGGCGCGTTCTTTGCCCACAGCGTCCACGAAAACGACTTGGTCGTCTTGGTTGAACTCAATGCCTCCCTGCGAGGTGAATCGGGCAAAAACGCCTTTTTCGTTTGTAAAAAACTCGATGAAGTAGGTGTAGCCGCCACGGATGACAACGCTGAGCGTGGAGGTGTTGGCAATCTGGATGCCGGAGATTTTTTTGTTTTCTTTTATGACTTTGGAGCAATCTTGCGCTTGCAGCGTTTGGGAAGAAAAGAAGGCGAGCAGCAAGATGAGGGAAAGAAATCGGGAGAAAGGCTGCATGACAGAGTTTGTGTAGAAAGGTTTGTGAATGTCGGGCAAGGTTCTGTGGGCTGTTTCAAAAATTTGATTTTCAGCAACTTAAAACCAATGTTGGCCCGCGATAAAGGAATAAAACGAATCGGATTTGCCGTAAGGCGGGGCAATTTAGAGACTTTTTCGAGGCCGCAAACGAAAGATGCGCGGAACAACGGTCTCGTTGCCCGAATTTTAAGTTTTGGCTAATAACAATCCCAGCCTTTCTGAAAGTTTGATCCCCAAGACACAGGGGGTCGGGAAGTGGAGCACAAGAATCAAAACCGCAGTTTTAAAGAATCACGCAGCGGCGCGTGTACGTTGTCGTGTTCGCCCCAATAAGCGCTCATCCGCGTGGCTTTGAGCGTGCCTTTGCTGACGAGTTTGCCCTCGCTGGTTTCTTCCCAGCCAAGTATTTTGTGGGGAAATTCCGTCTCGAAGCGGATGCTGAGCGCGCGCGGGATATCGGCATAGGCAAGTTGTAGAACACTTTCTTTTTCCCCTTTTTCAATTTTGATGTGGGCGTTTTGCGCGCCGCCGGGCTTGTGCCGCAGGCGGGTGTAGAATGCGGAAGGAATCACGCTGGTGTTCCCCGTGGGCAGCGCCGATGGGTTGAGCCGTATGCGCCCCCAAATCTCGTCTTCGAGCAGGGCGAGCGGCTGGCGCAAGTCTTGGTCGCCTTCGCTCTGGAAGTAGGAAAAGCCGCGCAGGTGGTAGCCGCCCTGCTCCAAATTCTGTTGCATAAAAACGTGGCCGCACCAGTCCTGCACGGTCGTGGTAGTTTTCAAAGTCGGCTCGCCGCTCAGGGGCGTGAACACGGATTGCATGAGCGAGTAGTCGTAAATGCCCGTGTGGAAACGGCGGATGGCGTTGAGTTTTAGCACCCCGACTCGGTCGGCCCCCGCTGCTGCCGGGTCGTCGAGCTTCACTTGTGTGGCGCGCGAAAGGTCTTCGGTGACGAACACGTTGACTTGTTCGGCTTGGCGCATTTCGCCGTACCGCTCTTGGGCCACGTCGTAGGTGCAGAGTTCGGCTTTGCCGGCGTACCAGTATCCGCTGAACTTTTCGGGCAGGAGAAGTGGAGCGGTTGCAGGAGCGGTTGTCGTATTTGCACTTTGTGCCTGTTTGCCCGACGTGTCGGAGCAGTTTTGGGAAGAAAAAATGGCGGCGGCAAGGAGCGCGGCGGAGAGGAATATTTTCATAGAAAATTTAAAAGTCAATGCAGTTTGGTCCCAATGAGCTTCAGGAATTCGCTGCGCGTTTCGTTTTTCAAAAATTCTCCGGTAAACGCCGAAGTGGTGGTGAGCGAGTTTTGCTTTTGCACCCCGCGCATCATCATGCACATGTGGTGCGCTTCAATGACCACCGCTACGCCCAAGGGCTTCATGGTTTCTTGTATCACGTCGCGCACTTCGAGCGTGAGCCGTTCTTGCACTTGCAGGCGGCGGGCAAAAACATCCACCACGCGGGGTATCTTGCTCAGGCCAACGATGCAGCCGTTGGGGATGTAAGCGACGTGCGCCTTGCCAAAGAACGGCAGGATGTGGTGTTCGCACAGCGAGTACACTTCGATGTCTTTCACCAGCACCATCTCGCTGTAATCTTCGCGGAACATGGCCGAACGGAGTATCTCTGCCGCATCTTGCGCGTAGCCCTGCGTGAGGAATTGCATGGCTTTTGCGGCGCGTTCGGGGGTTTTGAGCAGCCCCTCCCGGGTCGCATCTTCGCCCAGCCCGTTCAGAATATCAAGGTAATCAATGCCCAGCCGTTCCGTAAGCGAGGAGTCGTAGTGATCGTTTTTTTTGTAGCCCATCTTGTTAACTTGATAATGGGGGAATGGGGGAATGTGATAATGGGGGAATTTGATAATGGGGGAAATCTGGCATGAAAGGGCCCGCCCATTATCAAATTGTCCCATTCCCCCATTATCACATTATTGGTTCCCCAAAGTATTCGGCATAGATCGTCTCCGTTTCCCAGAGTTTCACTGCGTGGAGTTGGCAGGAAAAATCTTCGAGCTGGGGAGCGAGGCGCTGCCAGATGAGGACAACAAGATTCTCGGTGGTAGGTTGAAGGCCGGTAGGGATAAAATCCACGTCCAGATTCAGGTTGCTGTGGTCGAGGTGTTCGGTGACGCGCTCGCGGATGATTTCGCTCAGTTTTTTTGCGTCCATCACAAAGCCCGTCACAGGGTCGGGCCGGCCTTTCACGGTGACGTGCAGCGTGTAGTTGTGGCCATGCCAGTTTTTGTTGGAGCATCTGCCGAACACTTCGCGGTTCTGCGCTTCGGTCCAGCCTTCTACCCAGAGTTTGTGGGCTGCGTTGAATCGTTCGATTCGGGTAATGTAAACCATTCTCTGTCTGTATGTTTTCGCCAATGGCGCGTGTTTCGGCGGGCAAAATTAGAGCGGAATGCTTTAGAGCATGTTGGGGATTTTCTCACCGGGACAAAAACGGCTCTTTTTTCGCCATTTTTTATCTTTTTTCGGTTGCGTAACTTCGGCTATGCGCCCTCAAAAAGCCAAAAACTGACAAAAAAAACCGCTCGTTTTTCTCTCCGGCAGAAAATCCCCAACATGCTCTCAAAGGTGGGCATCTTTGCGCGGCTCACGGTATTTTGAGGTAAAAACCACGACAGGGCTTCTACCATCAACTATGGAAAAACTCATTGAGGTCAGCAACTTGGCCATCGAATTCAAGAGCGAGCGCGGCACCACGCGGGCGGTAGACGGCATTTCTTTCTCTGTTGCAAAAGGCGAAACCCTCGGCATCGTCGGCGAATCAGGCTCCGGCAAATCCGTCACTGCCCTCTCCATCATGCGGCTCTTGCCCAGCCCCCCGGCCAACATCGTTTCGGGCGAAATCCTTTGGGCGGCGGAGGCAAGAGAGCCGGCGGTCTCCCAACCCTCAAACCCTCAAACCCTCAAACCCTCAAACCCTACGATCAACCTGCTCAGCCTCCGAGAGGAGGAAATGCAGCGCGTCCGTGGCGCGCAGATCGCCATGATTTTCCAAGAGCCGATGACCTCCCTGAACCCCGTGTTCCGCTGCGGCCATCAGGTGACCGAGGCCATCCAACTGCACCAAAAAACCTCTGCCGCCCAAGCCAAGCAGCAAGCCCTACAACTTTTTGAACGGGTAAAACTCCCCGACCCGGCGCGGATTTTCAACGCTTTTCCTCACCAGATTAGCGGCGGGCAAAAGCAGCGCGTGATGATCGCCATGGCCATGTCTTGCCACCCCAGCCTGCTCATCGCCGACGAACCGACGACCGCGCTGGACGTGACGGTGCAGAAAACCATCCTCGACCTGATGCGCGAACTCAAGGAAGAATCCGGGCTTTCCATGCTGTTCATCAGCCACGATCTGGGGGTCATTTCCGAAATCTGCGACCGCGTGGTGGTCATGCTCCAAGGCAAAATCGTGGAAGAAGGCCCGGTGGAAAAAATATTGCGCCAGCCCGAACACCCCTACACGCGGGGCCTGGTGGCTTGCCGCCCCTCGCTGCTCCGCAAACTCTGGCGAATGCCCACCGTGCCGGATTTTTTGGAAAACAAAAACTTCCAAGCCCGCGTGGTAACGACCGCCGAAACCCAAGCCCGCCAAAAACACCTCCAAGCGCAAACGCCCATTTTGCATGTAGAAAACCTGACCGTGCGCTACCCTTCCAAAAAGAACTGGCTGGGCCGCCCCACCGAATGGCTGAATGCCGTGGACGACGTGAGTTTCGACATTTTTCCCGGCGAAACTTTCGGACTCGCCGGCGAATCAGGCTGCGGGAAAACCACGCTGGGCCGCACCATAGCGCGGCTGACGGAAGCCAATTCGGGCCAAGTGTGGTACAAAGGCGTGGATTTGCAAAAACTCGGCGAGGAAGAATTCCGCCCCTACCGCCGCGAGATACAGGTCATTTTTCAAGACCCGTACTCCTCGCTCAACCCGCGTATGCGCATCGGCGAAGCCATCATGGAGCCGATGCAGGCACACAAGCTCCACGAAAACGACCGCGCCCGCCGGGAAAAAACCGTCGAACTTTTGGAGACGGTAGGCTTGGAGGCCGATCATTTTCAGCGATACCCGCACGAATTTTCGGGCGGCCAACGGCAACGGATCTGTGTGGCGCGGGCGCTGGCCTTGCAGCCGCGATTCCTCGTGTGCGACGAAATGGTGTCGGCCCTCGACGTGTCGGTACAGGCCACGGTGCTGAATCTGCTGATGGATTTGCGCGAACAATTTGGCCTCACCTATCTTTTCATCTCGCACGACCTGAGCGTGATAAAGCAAATGTGCGACCGCCTCCTCATCATGAACCAAGGCCAAACCGAGGCGCTTGGCTTCCCCGACGACATTTACAAAAACCCGGAGCGGGAATATGTGAAGCGGCTGATGGAGGCGATACCAAGGGAAGCAACCGTGGCGTCGGGCCGGTTTTCGGATAGGCTCTAAAAATAACTCGCCAAGCCCACTTGAAAACCGCCCGTCAGCGCAGGCGGGTTGCCCAGCAAGTCCCATTGCTTCAGCCGGCGGTAATTGAACCGCAGCACCGTCTCGGCAGTGGGTCGAAAACTCAAAGTCGGGCTGAATGCCAGCACCTCGTCGCCGATGGAGCCGCCCGTTTCGCGGAATCGGTCGCGGTTCCAATCCACAAACTCGGTGCGCAGGCCAACATTCAAAACAGCCTTGGCGAAGCCCAGCATTTTGCCCCGATACACCGGCTGCACCACATCTACAAAGCCCCCCACTTGGCGGCTGCCAAACTGTTGGGAGTAAGATTCCGGAATTTCAACCTGCACCCACGCGCACTCGCCCGTCAGCACCGTTTTCAGCACCGGCAGCGTGGTATTGAAGTCAATGGCCCACACGTTCAGCCGGCGTTTCAGGTCAAGCACGATTCCGTCTTCTTCAAATTTGTTGTACACCCCGCCCATGTACGACAGGCCGATTTCGCCGATTTTGCGGTTGCGCACCGCGACCTTGGCCGTAAGCAGCGGTCGCCCATTAGAACTTTCCTCGAAACGCCCGGAGTTGCCTTTGGTAGCAGGCAGGAAGGTCCGGTTCTCCGAATTGGCGATGATGCTGTCGTCAAACCCATTGGTCAGGTACGCCTCGTAGCCCAGCACCCAATCGCGGCGGGCATACTTGCCGAACAGCCCAAAACCCACATTGCTCCAAGTAGCGGGCAGCATCTGCGTAGCCGAAATGGGGCGGTCCACAAAATCCCATTTCGGGCCGTCGTGGTTTTGGTTGAACGCCCCGATAGGGTTCATCACGATGCCGCCGCGCAGGTTGAGCAAGGGGTGAAAACGCAGGTCGAGCGAAGCAAACTCGATGTTGATTTCCTTCGTGCCTTCCTCAAATTCTATTTCGGACAAAAACTTGATTTTCGAGTGAATGGACGACGACACGAACAGCGTGACGCGCTGCATTTGGAACGAAAAGCCCTCGTTCACGCCGTCCGTTTGCAAGAACTCGCCTTTCACCTCGGCGTAGCCCCCCAGCGCGACGGGCATTTTGCCAACCTGCAGAAAAGGGCGGTTGTACACCGCGTCCATATTGGTTGCCATCCCCGAAGTATCGGTCGGCACCCGGTTTTGGGCATTTAGTGTGGCGAGGGACACCCCCAAAAGGAGCATCGTGAGAGCGTATGATTTTGTCATTTCAGTAAAATGTAGATGTTGTCGGTATCGGTTTCCACCGCAAAAGTTTTCAGATCGGCCTCGGCAGGGCCTTGTTTCAATTTCCCCCGGCTGTCAAATTCGGAGCCGTGGCAAGGGCATTGCAGGTACGCGCCTTCGGGCTGAACCTCGCAGCCTCGGTGGGTACATTGCAGGTAAGAGGCGAAAAAATGCGCATCGTCGGCGCGGAACACACCGATGGGAAAATCAACTTCGGCATTCTTCACCACCACCCACTGCCGGTAGCGCAGTTCCTTTTTTTTCAGGTAGGCAAACTCGCTTTTCGGCAGCGCAAGCCGCCCAGCCGCCAGTGGGCTGCTGACGTAGTGAATGCTCTTGCAGCCAGCCGCGAGGGCCGCCGCCATGCCGCCGCCCACGCAGGCGAGGCAGGTGTTTTTGATAAAAATGCGTCGTTGCATCAGAGGCTTTCCAAAAAGGTGATGAGTTGCTGTAGTTCGGTACCGCTGAGTTGGCGGAATTTTTCGGCACTCCCTGCCGCCTCGCCGCCGTGCAGCAGGATGGCCTCCTCGATGCTGCGCGCGCGACCGTCGTGGAGCAGGAAATATTGGCCGCCCTGCGAGTTTTTGGAGAGGCCAAGGCCCCACAAGGGCGGGGTCCGCCATTCGGAAGTCGAGGCACTGCCTTCGGTATAGCCGTCGTCGAGGCCGGTGCCCATGTCGTGCAGCAGCAGGTCGGAGTAAGGGAAAATCGTGCGGCGCGACAGGGCGGCGATGGGCGAATTCCCTGTTTGCATCTCTGGGCGGTGGCAGGCGGCGCACTGGATTTTGGCAAACACCTGTTGCCCGGCGGCCACATCAGCCGCGCCCTCGTTGCGGGAGAGCGGGGCTTTCAGGGTTTGGAGGTAAAAAACCACGTCATGCACCGTGGCGGTAGCCACTTCCGGGTCAATCTCTTGGCCGGTGTAGGTATCAAAAGGGGCGAACAGGCTGACGATGCCCATGTCTTGGTTGTAGGCGTTGGCCGTCTGTTGCAGCAGGTCGTACACGGCGGCTTTTTTGCCAAAACGGCCTATGTAGCGCCCGTTTTGGGCAGCAGCATCGGGGCGAGGCGACAAGTATGTGGGCAGGGAAACCCAGTTGGGGCGGCCCGAAATGCCATCGTTATTGGTGTCATCGGCGTCCGCCCAGGCAAGCAAATCGGCATCTGAGACGGCTTCGAGCAACCCGAGACCGGTATTGGCGGGCGGGGTCAGTTTGGTGAAACTTGCGCCGATTGGAATATTTTCCGGCTCGAACCCTGGCAAGGCGCGATGTTGCAATTGCGGGCCGCCAAACTGCAAAAACTGGTTGCCAGAAGTGTCAATTTGCCCAAAGCGGGTAAGGCTGCTGAACGGGTGGCCTTTGCCGTCGCCCGCATGGCAACTGCCACAAGAGTTGGCCACGAACAAGGGACCAAGCCCCGTGGCGGGCGTGAACACGGCATCGTTGAAAGCAATGTCGCCGCGCAGGAAACGGAGATTTTCAGCATGGGTCAAGCCTTCCACCGGGCCGTCCAAAAGTTCGTTTTCGGCAGGGAGGGGCGGCAACACTTTTTCGCAAGCAGTAAGAAAGAGGAGTACACAAAACGCAGGCAAAGCGAAGAGAAGGAGATTTTTCTTCATCGAAAATAAATTTTTGACGGTCTAACTTTAAGACAAAGGTAGTTGAATTTTATTTTTAGCCTAATCTAAAAATTTATTTTTGATTTCAAAAAAATCTCTCATCACGCGCCTTTGGGGCAATGTCACTTTCCTACTTCTACTGAACCTTCACGACGAACGTCACATCAAAATCCACCTCGCCGCCAGGGTCTGTGGCCGTTTTGTCGGTCGGCTCGTGGTGGAGTTTGATTTGGACCGAACCCGCCGAGACATCGCCCGCGTCCCACAGCGTTTCGAGGTTGAAAGGCTTGCCGTTCGTGTCCGCATCGTTGGGCTTTACGCCCAAATCCGCACCGGAAACTTTGAACGTGAAAATGTGCGCGGCGCTTTCGGCCTTTATTTCTCCGGTCAAATCGGTAGTGCCGTCAAAGACGTGCAGTTGGCAAGTGATGTCGCCCGTCAGGGCAGGCAACACGATTTCGTCAATCGAATCCCACACGCCGTCGCCGTTGGTTTCATTGGCCTCGAACGCTTCGTCGAAGCCTGGCGCGCTGAGTTGCACCACAATCTTGGTGATGTTTTCGAGTTCGGTCGCTTTGTCTTTTTTGCAGCTTGCAAAGGCAAGCGCGAGTACAGTGATGGCGAGAAAAATGCTTGTGTGCTTCATCCTTTTGTGTTTTTAAAATGATGTGAATGTTTGAAAATTGATGGTGTAGCGAAACTTGCGGAAAGTTCTAAAACTTTCGGGAAGTTGGGACTCACCCTCCAAAAACCACCTTCGCCCGCAGCCCCACGTTCAGCCCCATCATGTCCACATAGTAGCGGAAGAAATCGAGGTATTCGCGGTAGCGGAGGTCAGTCAGGTTCTGGATGTTCAGGCCGATTTCGAGCGGGCAATTTCCCTTCGGGAATGACAAATCAAAAGTGTGCGCCGCATCAAGCCCCAGCACCGTAAAAGTGGGCGGCGCGGCCTTGGTCAAACCCTCTTCCGGGATGCGCCATTGCCGAACGGCTGTGGTGGCCAACACGCGAATAAACGTTTCGCCCTTCTCGCCGCCTTCCCTTTTCCGTTCAGCGCCTATTGTCCACCGCAAGCCGTATTGATAGCGGTCGGTGGGCATGAGCGGCAGCCAGTCGCGCTGTTCGTTGGGCGTATCACGCTGCGCCATGCGCTGGGCGAACAAGGTCGAAAAGCGCCCTTCCGCCGCAAGCGATGGGCAAATGTCGAACGAGGCGCTGGCATCCAGACCCTGCAAAACCGCGTCGCTTTGTTGGTAGAAATAGGCCGGGAATGGCCCGCGAATGGTCAACACCACGCTGTCGCGGGGCTGATTGAGGAAGATGAAATCCTGAATCTGGTTGCGGTACACCGTCACGTTTGCGCTGGCGCGAGTGGTTTTCCAGTCCAAAGTCAGGTTCGTGTTCCAGGCTTTTTCGGCCTTCAAGTCAGGATTGCCTTGTTCGTAAGTGCCTGCTCCGTGGTGGGCTCCTTTGGCAAAAAGTTCGTTGACGTGCGGAGGCCGCCAAGCGTAGCCGGTGTTCAACTTGGCGGAGAGGGTCGGGGAGAAATGGTAAATCGCCCCCAAGGTGCCGCTCACATTCCCAAAGGCGATGTCGCGGTCGAGGTTGTTGCTGCCGTTGCCCGTCGTGGTGACGTGGCTCCAACGGTAATCGTAGCGCAGCCCGGCCTCAAATTCCCAGGGCATGGGAAACCTGCGATATCGCTCCGTGGCCCACACCGAGCCGCCCCAACCGAGGTAATCAGGGATGTATCCGCCCCGGCTGACGTAGTTCAACTGCTGCATGGCCTGTACGCCCACACCGCCTTGCCAGTGTCGGATGGGCAGGTGTTCGAGCGCGACATCGAGCGTGTTGCTCCAAAGTTGAAACGTCACCTGTGGCTTGTTGTCGGCAATCACATTTGCCCGGCCCCGGTCGTATTCGCGGCGCTGGTTGTACTGAAAATTGTACTGCCCCGTGAGTTTCCAAACCTCGTTCAAGCGAAATTCGGTTTTGTATTTCAACACGTTGTGCTGCACCTGCTGGCGCGGGCGGTCTATTTCGTAGGAAAAATAGTCGAGGTTGTTGCGGGGGGTTTCGCTGGCAATGGACAACTGCAAATCTGTCAAACTGCCCGTGTGCGCCGCCCGCAAAATGCCATACTCCTGATTGAACTGGGAAATGCTGAGCGTGTGCTGCCAGCGTTTTCGCCTCCAATCTGCCATGCCCGAGAAGTTGAGTTCCGCCGAGCCGGTATTGCCCAACCAATAATCGGGCGCGCGCAAATTGCCACTGCGCTTGGCCGTGCCTTGCAACCGGAAAGCCGCGCTGCCGTGTCGGGGTCGCCAATCCACGCTGCCCGATGCCACGCCACTGCGACCGTTGCTGAACCCGCCGAGCGTGAGCCAGCCGCTCCAGCCCGACGCTTTTCGCAGGGGCGACGGCTCCATCACCACCGCTCCGGCCATTGCGCCCGCACCGTAGCGGACTCCGGCGGCTCCTTTTACCACCGAGATTTTGTCAGAGGTGTAGGGGTCAATTTCCGGCGCGTGGTCGCTGCCCCATTGTTGGCTTTGGAGCGTCACGCCGTCGTTCACGAGGACGACGCGGTTGCTGTGCAAGCCTTGGATAACGGGTTTGGCGACCGTTGCCCCAGAAGTCAGGAGCGTTACGCCGGGGAGTTTTTTGAGCGTTTCGCCCAAGTTTATCCCCTTGGCTGCTTCCAAATCGGCTTGGCCCACCGTTGCTACCGATTGCGTGGGCGGTGGCGCAGTGGATTTTTCAACGACGAGGACTTCGTTCAGCACCGCATCGTGCGCAAGCCGGAATTCCATCAGCGCGTTCTCGGTGAGTTGCACGATTTGCGTGAAATGAGCGCACTCGATGTGTCGTATCTCGATGGTGTAGGCCGTTTTTTCGCAAAGGTTTGGGAGCGCGAAGTAGCCCTCTTCGTCGGTGGAGATGCTTTTGCCGATTTCTTTGACAAACACGGTGGCGTAGGCCAATGGCTCATTGGTCTCTGCTTCGGTAACGTGCCCGCGCAAGGCGAAGTGACAGTCTTGTGCATTCAACCCAAGGCAGCACAGCGAGCAAAAGCCCGCGAATGTGGCTTTGCTTTTTAGCATGAGATGGAAAATTTGAAAAGTGGAAAATGTGCGCGCCTTATTGGTGGACGCTAAAAATGGCGGGTCAAAATCAAGCGCAACAAAAAATCCGAAGGCACCCCCAACGAGGCTTGCCACCTCAGATGCTTCGCTACGCTCAGCATGACACACGAGAAAGGGCTAACAGGTCGCAGGCGGCCCTCGGCGCATGGCGGAATCGCAGGCCTTTTTGGAAAAAACAGGCGCGCGGTAGAAAACGGGCGACTCCGAATCAGGAAGTTTGGCAAGAAAATCGGGCAGGGCGGATAGCACGAACGGCTCCGGCACGGAGACCACGAATGCGCAAAGCGAGCAATCGTCTTTGGCCCAGTGCAGGGTGTGAAGGTGTGCGCGGCTGTGGTCGCAGAGGGTTTTACAGGCTTCGCGGTTGGCGTGGTCGTGGTGGTGTTCCGATAGGGTGTGCGCGGTTTTGAACAACCAAAAGGCCGCGAAAAGCAGCATCAATGCCCATGCGCCCATGCGCCGATATGACCCCGTTTGTTGCAACGTAAAAATCTTTGGAAGGCGAAACTATGAACTATGAACTCACATTTCGACCATTTTTCCGCTCGGTTTCGAGAATTGGCGTAGCCTCGCGGGATGAAAGTCGAACATGTTGATGACATACCGGTTTTGTATTCAAAACTGAAAGAGTCTGGTCT
>JBJXFT010000278.1:0-33139 GCA_046155725.1 Saprospiraceae bacterium | reverse complement strand
TCAGAGGTTTTGCGCAGATTTGGGATGAACGTTCGACCTCTCCGAGGTCGTTTATGTTTTTTATCTGGATTATGCTACCAACGTTTGACCTCTCTGAGGTCTTTTTCCCGAACCCCTAATTCGCATTATATCCCGATGCTGTGCACGCTCGGCCTCGCTGATGGCAAGGAAGAAATCCGGCAGGTGTATGAGTCGGGGGAGTATGGGGGCTTGAGTATGCGGACATTTCAGGTGGGGATGTAGATTTTAAATCTACCTTTGACTTGGTTGAACTTCTGAAACGCTCTACTTTTGTAGAGAATAAAAATCATACTCATGGCTACTAATCAAGAGAATCAAAGTAGGAAAGGTGCCGCAAAAGGTCGCTCACAGGTTTATAACTCTGCAACAGGGAATTACATCAAACGTGATGCGGAGACCGGAAAATTTATCGAAGTAAAAAAAGACGGCAAGCCTTTTAAGGGGGTGCGCAAAGAAAAGGCGGGAGCTGTTCTTGCAAACCCAAATATCAGCAAAGCTACTGCGCGTAAGGCAGAGAAGGCTGTTGTCCAATATAATATTAAGCAGTCCATCAGGGCAAAATCGAGATGATATTATGGCAATGCCGAAAAACTATGAAAAAAATGTCTTCATCAACTGCCCTTTTGATGAAGAATACCAGCCTCTGTTTGAGGCGATTCTTTTTGCGGTTCACCGATGCGGTTTTGTGTTGAGATGCGCCAAAGAATTTGGGGATTCAAATCAGATAAGAATAGATAAGATCGTACAATTGATTGGCGAATCCAAATATGCTATCCATGATCTTTCGCGGGTTACACTTAAATCAACCACCGACTTGCCACGATTCAATATGCCATTAGAATTGGGCATTTTTATTGGTTGTAGCAAGTTTGGATCAAGGCAACACAAGCAAAAAGTGTATCTGATATTAGAAAGCGAAGAGTACCGATTCAAAAAATTCATCTCTGACCTGTCAGGTCAAGACATTCAATCTCATAAAGATAATCCTGAAGCCGCAATAAAGGTTGTTCGAGATTGGCTAAGCAATAAGTCTGAGGCAAAAATCCCGAGCGCAAGTAAAGTATGGAGCGAATTTCAAGAATTTACATTGCAGCTGCCTGCTGTGTGTGAAGAGATTGAGTTGATTCCAAAAGAGCTTACATTTGAAGAGCTATCATCGATTACAACTACTTGGATGATGAACAATTATCCTGAGTTGTATAGCGAATGACTTGCGGGTGAAAATCGAGTAAACCCTCTGAATCTTCATTCCCCTCCCTCAAAATACCCCGCCACCTTCCCAGCCGCCGCTTTCCCCACCAATTTCACCACTTCCGCCGCATCCGCCTCGCGCACCCGCGCCAGCGAGCCAAAATGCGCCAGCAGTTTCTCCGCCGTTTTTTTGCCGATGCCGGGGATTTCGGTCAGGCCGGTTTTGATGAAATCGCGGCTGCGCTGGTTGCGGTGGAACGTGATGCCAAATCGATGCGCTTCGTCGCGGGCCTGCTGGATGAGTTTCAAGGATATCCCCCTTCCAATTGGACAGTCAATGACGATCTAACTGGATTATCTTTTTTATCACACTGCCGCCGGATGGAGTAATGATCTCGCAAAAAAGAATGCCGCTAGGCACTTTGCTTTCTGATTGAAATGTTTCGTGATGATAGCCAGGCGGATAATATCTCGCTCTATCCATAAGCGGATTGCCGAAAAGATCAATGATTCGTAGCCGTATATGCGCCCCTTCAGTCAGTAAAAATTGGATGTCCGCTTGTTCGCTAAAAGGATTGGGTGTGATATCAAAATTTTGCATCGGAGCATTGGCAAGAGCGTATTTTACTCCAACGGCTTCCTCGAATTCATACGCCCCCCTGTCAACAGCAGGGCCCATAATCCGAAGGTTTCCATCCAAATCATATTGGACAGAGTCCGGCAGTGCCGCATTTTGACCCGTGTTTATCGCGGGTGAACCCGCTTGCAAGCGCATATTGCCGTTCTGATCGAGGAAGAGTGGATCCTGGTTGTAGAGCATACTGGGAGTATGGCAATAAGCACCGGGCGGGCAGATGGTTTCCTGCAAAAGGGTATGGAACAATTGGGGGGTGGCCCAAGAGTTGTACATGCTTTTCCCAGCCGGAGCGTGGTTGTCCCAAAAAACACAGTTGTTTATGGCAAAGTCAGGTGTGCTGCAACCATCACAAGTGCGGTTGTTCATTGCGCCCCCGTAAGTGGTTGCCCGGTTGTTGGAAAAACTGCAATTGATCACCCTCGGGTGTGCCGAAGGGTTTGAAAAACCGTACAGGCCGCCACCTTCTTCGGCAGTATTGCCCCAAAAGGCACAGTTGATCAAAGTTGGATAGGTTCCGCCTTCCCAAATATAGGACATTGCGCCCCCGTATTTGACGGCGGCGTTTTTGGCAAACACACAATTAAGGAGCATTGGGCTATAGCCTGCGCCGCCAGAGGATTTGAATGCCCCGCCATTGCCAGCCGAGTTGTCAGCGAATACGCAATTTGAATAAACAGGCTTGCATGTTCCGTAGGGCGGACTATCCCAAATTGCCCCACCAACACCAGCCGGGGCGGAATTTTCTGAAAAAAGACATTGGCTGATGATCGGATTCACATAGCCCTGAGAAGAAGAGAAATTGCAAATGGCGCCGCCCCCGCCCTCCGTGGTGTTTTTGGTAAAAACACAACTGTCAATCATTGGGCTGGACGTTCCGGCATCCCCGTGATTAAAAATTGCCCCACCGCCGGCATTTGCGAAATTGCTCTCGAAAACGCAAGATTTTATAGTTGGGCTTGATACCCCATCGTCGCCATTGTTATAGATGGCGCCACCGTGAAACGCTGACGAATTGCTCGAAAACCTGCAATTTTTGAATTTCGGGCTTGAGTTGCCGTCCTTGCCGTCGTTATAGACCGCACCTCCATAAGATTGAGCAGCATTGCCTTCAAATGTACAAGATGTCAAAATAGGGCTTGATAGCCCATTTTCGATTCCTGAATTGTGGATTGCCCCTCCATAGAGTGAGGTGTTGCCTCTAAAATGGCAAGCAGCAAATTGTGGGTTGGCCGTCCCGGAGTGTGCAAAATTCATGATTGCGCCGCCGTTCCAAACTGTTGAGTTGTTTTCAAAAACACAGCTGTCGAAAGCCGGGCTACAGATTCCCCCTGCGATCCCGCTGTTGAAAACCGCTCCCCCGTCAAGCTCGCTCTCCTGATTTTTAAAGTTGCAGCTCAGGAAATAAGGGTTTGAAACGCCGCCGTATTCTGCCGAATTAAAAACGCCGCCGCCTTGAAACCTCGAATAATTGTCAAGAAAGGTGCATTTTATGACGCGCATATTCGCCGTGCCGCCTTCTGAACCGTCGTTGAAAATGGCTCCTCCTCTATAAGAAGCAGCATTTCTCTGGAAAGTACAATGCTCAATGGAAGGGCTGGAAAAATGCCCCGCACCCGCACCGGCGATATAAATGCCGCCACCACTGTCGTTCGATGGATGATCTCCATTGCCTCCTTCGATGTAAAAACCGCTCAAAATCATGGAATCGCTGACTTGGTCTAACCAGAGCACGTGAAAAACATTTTCTTGGCGGCTCCCATGATCCAACAAGAGCAAGCCACTCAAACTATCGGCATCGTCTCCGTTCAAATCGCCGCTCAAAACAGTTGGATTCGATGCCCAGTCGCGTTGCGATTCCGATGTCTCCACCCCTTTGAAACCGCCGTATATTTTTATGTTCTTGTTGATGTAAAAGGTTTTGTCATTGCCCCAGCCCCCGCCGTGAGGAACCGATGGAAAATATCTCCCCGCCGCAACCCAGATTTCATCTCCCTGTGCGGTAGAATCAATGATGGCGTGCAAATTGTCAGAGGCGTTTAGCCAGTCTTTGCCTGTTTTCATTCCAAGGCCTTCAGGCGTGACATACCACACACCCTGCGCCAGCGCGTCGAACTGAAATGAGACAAGCAGCAAGGAGAAGAAAATTTTAGTGTTCATACCTGTTTAAATATTTAGAGATAGCGGGTTCGTTTCGGGGTGCAAGAAACGCCGCTTCGAAGTATCGTTAGCCATCAGACGGCATCAAACCGTTGGACGGTTGGATGGCAAAATACCCCGCCACCTTCCCAGCCGCCGCTTTCCCCACCAATTTCACCACCTCCGCCGATTCCGCCTCGCGCACCCGCGCCAGCGAGCCAAAATGCGCCAGCAGTTTCTCCGCCGTCTTTTTGCCGATGCCGGGGATTTCGGTCAGGCCGGTTTTGATAAAATCGCGGCTGCGCTGGTTGCGGTGGAACGTGATGCCAAAGCGGTGCGCCTCGTCGCGGGCCTGCTGAATGAGTTTGAGCGATTCCGATTTTTTGTTGATGTGCGCCGGCACCGGGTCGTCGGGGAAGTAGATTTCCTCGAGCCGCTTGGCGATGCCCACCACCGTCATCTGGCCTTCCAGCCCGAGCGCGCGGATGCTTTTCATCGCCGCGCTGAGTTGGCCTTTGCCGCCGTCAATGATGACGAGTTGCGGCAACCCAGCGCCTTCGCCGATGAGCCGTTGGTAGCGGCGCAGCACCACTTCTTCCATGCTGGCAAAATCGTTCGGCCCTTCCACGGTTTTCACGTTGAAATGGCGGTAGTCGCGCTTGGAGGGCTTTGCGTTTTTGAACACCACGCAACTGGACACGGGGTTGGTGCCGTGCAGGTTGGAGTTGTCGAAACACTCGATCCAGAGCGGTGCGGCCTCCATGTGCAGGTCGGCTTGCAGGGTGCGGAGGATGCGCTCGGCGGAGGTCTGTTTGCCGGTGGCGTTCATGGCCTGCTTCTTTTTTTGCAACAAGTGGTACTGCACGTTTTTCTCGGAGAGCTCGAGGAGTTTCTTTTTGTCGCCGATTTTCGGGACGGTGATGGTGACCTGCTCAGAACTTCCCGATCCCGATTCCTTCGGGACTAAACTTTCGGGAAGTTGGTTTGGAATGATAATTTCAAACGGCACTATCAATTCCTGCGTGATGCTCCCAAACCGCTCCCGCAAATGCTGAATGGCCAGCACCAGCATCATCCCGCGGTCTTCGTCGAGGTTTTTGGTGAGCGTGAGGGTGTAGGTATGAATAATGGCGCCGTTCACCACTTTGAGGTAATTGACAAAAGCCTCCTTCTCGTCGTCGGCGATGGAGAACACGTCCACGTCGCGGATGGCGGGGTTCACCACGGTGCTTTTGCCTTGGTAATCCTCGAAGAGCGCGAGTTTTTCTTTCAAAACCTGCGCCTGCTCGAACTTCATTTCTGATGCCGCGCGCGCCATTTCTTCTTTCAAATGGTTTTTCACGGCGGCAAAATTGCCTTTCAGGATGTTTTTGATCTGCTCGATTTTGCGGTTGTAGGATTCCTCGGATTCCAGCGCGACGCAGGGCGCAGCGCAGTTTTTGATGTGGTATTCGAGGCAAGGCTTGAATTTGTTTTTGGAAATGTTTTCCACCGAAAGGTTCAATTGGCAGGTGCGGAGTTGGAAGAGTTTGCGGATCAGTTCGGCGATTTGCTCCACGCGGAATCTTTGCAGGTATGGCCCGAAGTAAGTGGAGCCGTCTTTGAACGCCTTGCGCGTGAGGAACACTCTGGGGAACCGCTCGGCTTTGATGCAGATGTAGATGATGGGCGATTTCTCGTCCTTCAGCATCACGTTGTAGCGCGGCTGGTGCTTTTTGATGAGCGTGTTTTCCAAGAGCAGCGCGTCGTGCTCTGTCTCCACGATCATGAACTCGATGTGGTGGGCGTGGCGCACGAGCACCTTGGTCTTGGCGAGTTGGTATTTTTTCTCCCCAAAGTAGGAGGCGAGGCGGTTGCGGAGGTTTTTGGCTTTGCCGACGTAGAGGATGGTGCCCTCGGCGTCCACATATCTGTAGATGCCGGGGTCGGTGGGGATGCTGGGGGCGAAGGCTTTGAAATCGTCGTTGGTCATGTGGCACAAAAATATACACTCGTGGTTTGTGAAGCGGACAAATTGAAGCCGCCTCCAATCCAGCGCATTTTGGGGAATCGAAAGGATGCACGACCGCCCAAAAGCATGGCACAAGTTTTTTGGATTGAAATGATGGCTTGCCAAAGTTGTGCCCGCCCTTTTCACGCGGATGGTTTCAAGCTGCTATTTGCAGGGTAATGTAGGCACAATATTTGGCCACCAGAAGCAAAACTCGGCTACATCGTCGTAGTATTGCAACTCAGTGGCGGCAATTTGGTTCTAACCAAATTGCCCCGCAGGCCCGCCGATCTGTCACTCTCAAACCTTTTAATCATGCGTTTTCTTCTTCTTACCGTCGCCCTGCGTTGCGCAGGTGTTCTTGTCCCCACATTACTCTCTGCCACTTCCATCATCCCGTTTGTTCATTTGGGCGAAGCCACCGCATACAGCGAGTGCGTGGTGCTGGCCCGCGCAGTAGCGCACACCGAAACGGACGAAAACGGCACCATTTTCCGCGACACAAAATTCGAGTCCATCGAATCCGTGAAAGGCCAATTGGCCGCAGGCACGGAGTTCGTGCTTCGCCCCCTGTCGTGCCGGAGCGGTGACTACTCCATTGACATTGCGGGCGATTTTGCGCCGGAGACGGGCAAAACCTACCTGCTCTTCCTCCGACAAAAAGGCGATTTCTGGCGCCCCATCCTGCTCTCGTACTATGTGTTCGAGCAGTTCCAGATAGATGCCGACCAGTTTTTGGTATCCACCGGGACCAACGATGTGGCGCTCGTGGCCCGGCCTGACGGCCAATTGGCCGAGCCGCTCGGCGCATATCAGCAAGGCGCTTTTTTGCAACACCTTCGGGCTTATGCCGCCTCGCCCAACATGGTTTGGGACGGAAGCATTGGCCGTTCGCTGCTCCGCAGGGAGGATTTTGAAGCAGCTGACAGGACGATACCAGGGGATTGTGACTTTGCGCTGGGCTCCAATATAGCCCGTTGGCAGGATGCCGCAATACCTGTTTACTATGATGACACGGCCATTCCTGCCAATTGGGCAACCCGGTTCACAAACTTTTTGGCTGCCATGAACTCTAACTACGGTGGGATCAGCCCTTCCGATGCGGGCAGCGTAGACTACGACCCCAATTGTACCAATAATTCTGCCTATCAAGGCAATTTTACAAGTTTCTGCGATGCCAACCTTGGCGGCCCCCAATGTGCGCTCATCATCTTCGACGACCCTTGCAACGAAGTAGGTGACCCAGCTTGCAGCGGAGGGGTCTTGGCAATCGGTGGTTGCTACACCAGTTCTTCCACCCACCAATTCGATGGCCTGACGTGGCGCAATGCGCTCTACGGTTTTGTCGTGGTGAACAACGGCACTCCTCCCCCCGACTGCCTGAGCAACCTCGGTTTTGAACGGATGATGGCCCACGAGCTCACCCATGCGTACTCTATGGACCATCTTCCCGCCGGCTACGAAGACCAAAATATGTTTGGAACTTGCTGCAACCCCATCGGTCAAGATGACCGGGATTGCATCAACTACGCCTACCCTCCGCCCGCTCCCGTAGAACTCGGCTCCTTCGAGGCGCGGCGGCACGGCGAGCGGCAAGTGAAACTCAAATGGGCGACGCACTCGGAAAAAGACAACGCGCACTTTACCATCCAGCGCTCGCCAAACGGCACACAATACGAACCCCTCCAACAGGTGCCGAGCAAAGGGAACAACACTGGCGGCACTTACGAATGGGTGGACACCAGACCGCTCGCAGGGCTGAACTATTACCTGCTCAGCCAAACTGATTTTGACGGCAAGGTGCAGCACCTCGGCATAAAGGCCGTGAGCGTGGGCGGGGCGGGCAATGGCCTGAACATCGTCCCGAACCCTGTGGCGGGCCAGACCCTGTTTTTCAGCGCAGGCTTCCCGGATGCTTTCGACGGCACTTTGGAAGTGCTGGCCGCCGACGGGCGGGTGGTTTTGTCGGCACCGCTCGCGCTCGAAAAAGGCGCGCAGCAAATGCAGCAACCGCTCGGCGACATTCCTGCCGGCGTGTACCTCCTCCGTTTGTACGGTGGCCAAGAGCAATGGGCAACGAGGTTTTTGAAGAAATAGGGGCTGTTTCAATCACAATTCAACTTCCCGAAAGTTCTAAACTTTCGGGAAGTTTAGAACGGAGAGGGTTCTTGAAGAAATAGAGGCTGTTTGGCCAAACCTTGTACCTTCGCCGCCTACTTTTCAGGAACGGGCAAATCTCCAAACGCTTGGGATTTGCCCGTTCTTCCAACCCATTCTTTTTCATGTTTGTTATCAACGTTTATCTGCGTTTTGCCCTCATTGTGGGCGGTATTTTGGGCGGCATCGCCTTGTGGGCCTCGTATGGTTTTTGGTACGGTTTCCCTTTCCTGCTCGTCGGCATCCTTTTGCTCGCGGGCTACCTGATGCTCGGCACCATCCTTTCCACCAACCAACTTCTGGCCAAACAACAACTCGCCGAAGCCGAAGCCCGGCTGAAACTCACGTTCTTCCCAAAAATGCTCCTCATGGGCTACAAGGGCGTTTACTACATGACGCAAGGCGCGCTCTTCATGCAGAAGAAGGACTTCAGCACCGCTGAAATGTGGATAAAAAAATCGCTCGAATCTGGCCTGCCCACCGACAATGAGCGCGCCGCCGCCATGCTCCAATTGGTAATGATAGCCGCCGGGAAGAACAACATCAAGGCCGCGCAAAACCATTTTTCCGAACTCAAAAAACTCAACGTGACCGAGAGCATGCTCAAAGAGCAAATAAGAGAAGTGGAAAAACAACTCAAACAAGCCGGCCAAGCCATGAACCCCAGCATGATGGCCATGATGGGCGGCAAAGGATTCCGACCTGGTGGCAAACGCCGACAGCCGCCCATGCGGTAGTTGCGAATGCGGAATGCGGAATTTTTTGATCCTGCTGAGTGCAAAATTCCGCATTCCCCATTCCCCATTCCGCATTCCCCACTCCCTATTTCGCATTCCCCCATGTCCTACTCCTCTCTCCGCGATGCTGTGCGCGACCTCGAACGCCACGGGATGCTTCTGCGAATCAAAGAAGAAGTGGACCCGGATTTGGAAATCGCCGAGATCCACCGCCAAGTCTTTGCGCGCCAAGGGCCAGCCTTGCTGTTCGAGCGCGTGAAAGGAAGCCCGTTTCAGGCAGTGAGCAACATATACGGCACCTTCGAGCGCACAGAATTCCTTTTCCGCCACACCCTTGAGCGGGTGAAGCGCGTCATCGAATTGAAAAAAGACCCCGCCAGTTTTTTGAAAAACCCTGCCCGATACCTCGGCGCGCCGCTCACCGCGCTGTCGGCGCTGCCGTTGAAAAACTGGTTTGGCTCGCCCGTCACTTGGGGCGAGACGACGATTGAAAAACTCCCCCAAATCAAGAGTTGGCCGATGGACGGCGGGGCTTTCATTACCATGCCCCAGGTGTACACCGAAGACCCCGACAAGCCCGGCCCCATGGGCGCGAATCTGGGGATGTACCGCATTCAACTTTCTGGCAACGAGTACGCTGAAAACGAAGAAATCGGCCTCCATTACCAACTCCACCGGGGCATCGGGGTGCACCACACGAAGTACAACCAAAGCGAAAAGCCTTTTCGGTGCAGCATTTTTGTGGGCGGCCCGCCGAGCCATGCTTTTTCGGCCATCATGCCTTTGCCGGAAGGTTTGAGCGAACTGCTTTTTGCAGGAATGTTGGCCGGGCGCAGGTTTCGCTACACGCGCCGCGACGGGCATTTGCTGAGCAGCGATGCCGATTTTGTCATCACGGGGGAGATTTTGAAAAACGTAAAAAAGCCAGAAGGCCCCTTTGGCGACCATTTGGGCTACTACTCGCTCACGCACGATTTCCCGGTGATGCGCGTCCAAAAAGTGTGGCACCGGCGGGACCCGCTCTGGCATTTCAGCGTGGTGGGCCGCCCGCCGATGGAAGACAGCAGTTTTGGCTGGCTTATCCACGAACTCGTGGCGCCGCTCACGCCGCAGGAATTTCCGGGGCTGAAAGAACTCCATGCGGTGGATGCGGCGGGCGTTCACCCCTTGCTGCTCGCCATCGGCCATGAGCGCTATATGCCTTTCCGCGAGCGGGTGCCGGAGGAAATCCTGACCATCGCCAACCGCATTCTCGGTACGGGGCAAACCTCGCTCGCCAAGTTCCTTTTTATCGCGGCCAGCGACGACGACCCGAATCTGGACACGCACGACATTGCCCGTTTTTTCCAACATTTCCTCGAACGGGTGGATTTTTCGCGCGACTTGCATTTTCAAACCAAAACCACGATTGACACGCTCGACTACTCTGGCTCTGGCTGGAACGCTGGCTCGAAACTCGTGGCTGCCTGCCGGGGCGAGCGCCGCCGAACGCTCCAATCTGAATTGCCCGACAACTTCTCGCTGCCGCCCGGTTTTGAGGAGCCACATTTTTTCCTGCCGGGCATTTTGGCCATAAAAGCACCAAAATTTGAAGTAGAAAAAACAGCCCGCGAGCAAGCCGAACATCTCTGCCGATGGCTCGAACGCTTTGACTTGCAGCACGTCCCGCTCATTCTTTTGGTGGATGACAGCGCATTCGCAACGGCTACGCTCAACAACTTTGTGTGGGTGGCCTTCACCCGCGCTAACCCCAGCCACGATGTGCATGGCGTTCGCCCGTTTATCGAAAACAAGCACTGGGGCTGCCACGGCTCGCTTGTGATTGATGCGCGGAAAAAGCCGCACCACGCGCCGGAGTTGGAAATAGACCCGGACATCCAGAAAAAGGCGGAAAGGTTACTGGAACGTTATGGTTTCTAAATCGCCCAACCTCCCTTTCTTTGTGCGCCGTCTTTGCGGCGAACTAAATTTTTTACAACATGAAAAATATCCTTTTTGCTGCCCTCGCCCTTGCGGTGTTGTTCGCGCCCGCTTGCTCCAAAAACGATGAGCCGATTTTGGTCAAAGAGCCAATTTTGAACAACGACCC
This sequence comes from Saprospiraceae bacterium, assembly GCA_046155725.1. Lineage (GTDB taxonomy): Bacteria > Bacteroidota > Bacteroidia > Chitinophagales > Saprospiraceae > M3007. Next base: position 22,181 of record JBJXFT010000278.1, on the reverse strand, counting down.
AATTTTGCACAACGATCAAATTTTGGTGCGCTTCCAAAACACCTTGTCCGAAGCCATCACGGACGCAAGCATGGAATTTGACGACACCCATGTGACCGCCGTTGGCCTGATACCCGCCAATGCAACAACCGATTACGTCGCCTTCGACTACTTTGAAATAGGCGACTACGGACATGTTGAAGTCGCTGACGATTTTCCAATGGGCTCTTTGAAGGGCAAAAAGGAAATCGAGGACATTTCGGCTTGGTCGGGCAATTGGTGTGGAACGGGCGTAGAGCTGAAACAATTGGAGCCAGGCTTTTACACGCTTGAAATAACTAAGCATGGCGACGCTCCATTCCCCTTTTATCAATTGAAATTTCTAAATTGAGGCAGCGGGAGCGCAGCGTTCAGGCCGTCACGGCTCTGTACAAGCGGCCTGAACGCCGCGCTCCCGATTTATGAGATGCCCTCCAAAGCACGGCTCGTGGAAGTTTTTAAGGAAAACTTTCAACCCTGTTTGGAAAACAAAAATGAGCGAACCTATCTTTGCCCCGCCTTTGAAAGAAGGTCCGTTCGTCTAGGGGTTAGGACACGTCCCTTTCACGGATGAAACACGGGTTCGATTCCCGTACGGACTACATCAAAATTGAATTTAGCCCTCGTAAGTTTAAAACTTATGAGGGCTTTTTCTTTTGAAAAAAATCAGGCGAGGGGGCCTCACAGGTTTTGGAATTCGGCTGAAAATTTTGTCGGTACCTTGCAAAGAGCTGTTCGAGTATTTCAAGCATTTTTGATTTTCTCTTTCAACCATTTCCATACCTCAAACCATCCCACGCTCACTAAGCCCGCCAACACGCACCAGCCCAGGTCGGCTGCCGAAAGAACGCCCATCTTAAACAGGTGGGTCAAAAACGGGACGTACAGAATCGCCAGCAGCATCAGCACCGAAATGCCGAGTATGACGGGCAGCATCCGGTTTTTGTAGAACAGGGTGCGGTGAAAAGCGTAGTCGAAAGAGCGGTTGGAGAGGGTCAAAAACAGGTTGGCGGAGACCAGCGTGGCGAACACCACCGACCGCACACCCTCCTCGTTTTTTCCTTGCCCGATGGCAATGTGGTACATGAAAAGTACACCCGCCGCGATGGCCGCGCCCTGCAACAGGCTGACAGCCAATTCCTTCAAGGAAAAAAGCGAAGCGTTGCCAGGGCGGGGCGGCTTGTGCATTAAGTTAGGCTCGGCAGGTTCGTTCTCGAAGGCGATGGCGGCGGTGGGGTCCATCACAAGTTCCAGAAAGATGACGTGCAGCGGCATCAGCATGTGCGTGTAGGGCCAGCCGAACAGCAGCGGCACCAGCACCACCAGCACGATGGGCAAGTGGATGGAGATGATGTAGCGGATGGCTTTGCGCAGGTTGTCGTAGATGCGCCGGCCCATGCGGATAGCCGTCGCCATCGCGTCTAAGTTGTCGTGGAGCAGCACTAAGGAGGCCGCGCTTTTGGCGATCTCGGTGCCCGACTTGCCCATCGCCACCCCGATGTGGGCGGCTTTGAGCGCAGGGCCGTCGTTCACGCCGTCGCCCGACATAGCCACCACCTCGCCGTTGGCTTTCAGCGCGTTCACCACCCGGAGTTTGGCTTCGGGGAACATCCGGGCGAACACGTTGATTTTCTTAACGGCTTTTCGCAAATCCGCCTCACTGAGTTTCATCACCTCATCGCCCGTCGTGGTGGCTTCCCAACCTTGCAAACCTATGGCGCGGGCTATGTTTTGGGCGGTCGCGGCGTGGTCGCCGGTGATCATCAGCACCCGCAGGCCCGCCGTGTAGAATTTCTTGAAAACCTTCGCCACGTTCTTCTTCGGCGGGTCGTAAAAGGCGATTAGTCCTTCAAATTTCCAGGGAAAATCATCCTGCTCCGCCGGGAAGTTTTTTCCCTCAAAAGTTGCGCTCGCCACAGCCAGCACCCGATAGCCCTGGCCGGCCATTTCTTCTGTTTTTGCCAAAATCTGCTCGCGCAACTTGTCTTTGCCCCCCTCCTTCGTCAAGACTTCCGCCTTCGTCAAAATTTCGGCGGATGAACCGGCGGGCAAGTCCGAAACCGCCAGCACTCGCTCCACCGCCCCTTTGCAGGCGACGATGCGCGAGCCGCCTTTTTTCTCCCAAATGTGCGTCATCATGGGCGGCTTGCCACCGAGGGGGTATTCTTTGGTCAGGTCAAAACCGTTGCGCAAGTCGGCCTTGTTTTCCTTCAAAACCGCCTCCACGATGGCCTTCTCCATCGCGTCGAACGGCTCTGGCTCGCTGGCCCACAGCGCGTATTCGAGCGTACGGCCTTGACCCGAAAAGTCGGCCACTTCGGCCACAGACATCTGGTTTTCGGTGATGGTGCCGGTTTTGTCCAGACAAATGACGGTGGCCGAGCCGAGGCTTTCCACCGTTTTGGGCTGCTTGGCCAAGATGCCGTACTGGATCATCCGGTACGCGCCCAAGCCCATGAAGGCGCTGAACGCCACCGGGATTTCTGCGGGCAAAATCGCCATGGCCAAAGTGAGGGAGAACAGCAGGGCTTTCCAAAAGTCGTTTTCGATCCAAAAATTGAGGCCAAAAACGATCACGAAAGCCACTCCGCCAACGATGCCCATCTGCTTCACAAACCGCTTGATCTGTATTTGCAGGGGCGTTGGCTCGGCATCGATCGCCTCGATGGATTTGCCCAACTTGCCAAACTCTGAGCGCGCGCCGGTGGCGGTCACTTTGAAAACGCCCTTGCCTGACGCGACGGTGGTGCCTTGAAAAAGGCTGTTAGTTGGCCGTTGGTCCCGAGTACTCGGGATTGGCTGCTCCTCCACCGTTTTTTCTACCGACAAACTCTCGCCTGTGAGCACCGATTCGTCCACCGTGAGGTCATTTTGTTGGAGCAGTGTGCCGTCGGTAGGGATGCGCTCGCCTTCTTCCACGGCCACGATGTCGTCTGGCACTAAGTCTTCGGAGGGCAACTCGACCCATTTGCCGTCGCGCAGGGCGCGCACTTGGGCGCGGGTGTAGCTGCGCAGGGCTTCGAGGGCGCGCTCGCTCTTGGTTTCTTGGTACATCTCGATGCCGGCCACGAAGAGGATGGACACGAACATCATCATGGCTTCGGTGAAGTCGCCGAGAAAGAAATACAGCACACAGGCGACGCCCAGCAAGATGAACATGGGCTCGGTCACGATATTCCGCAGGCTGTTGAGGAGGGGGTGGCGGCGGGTGGCTTCGAGTTCGTTTTTGCCGAAAAGGCGCCGCTGGTGCGCTGCTTGTGCGGTGGTCAATCCGATGAGCGGGGCGGCTGGCTGCGCGTCGGCTGGGGCGGGGGGGGGCTGGCGGTCATTTTTCATAGTTTATAGTTCATCCTTCCCTTGGCTGTTGCAGGCCGATGAATTCTTCGAAATTCTCTTGGTTGATTAATGTGGTTTGGCTGTTGGGGTAACTTTCGAGAAAGGCAGTGGGGAAGCGCGGCGACTTTTTTGAGTGCCACTTGAACTCGAAGGCGTGGAGTTGCCCGTTTGTGTCTTCCACATAATCAATTTCGTGCTGTGCAGTGGTGCGCCAAAAATAGGCATTGCAGAAGTAATCGGAGTAAGCGTTTCGTTTCATGCGCTCGGCAAGCAGGAAGTTTTCCCAAAGCGCCCCAGTGTCGGAGCGCAGGGCGAGGGGGGAGAAGTTTTTGAGGATGGCGTTTCGGATTCCGTTGTCGTAGAAATAGATTTTTCGGCCTTTTTTGATTTCGGTTCGGGCGTTGCGGTTGAACGAAGGCAAGCGGAACAAGACGAAGGATTGTTCGAGCAAGTCTATGTATTTTTCCACCGTGAGCGGGTCGGCACCGATGAGTTGCCCCACTTCCAAGTACCTGACTTCGCTGCCCATTTGGAGCGCGAGGGCTTGCAACAGTTTGACCAGCAGGGAAGGCTTTTCGATTTGCCCAAAAACTCGCAGAACAAAGCCCCCGTGTAGCCCATCAGCGCGGAGGTGTCCATTTGCAGCAGCACGACCAGTCGTGGACGTACAGCACCTCATTTTTGGCCACCACATGGTAGTGCAGCTGATGCCCGGCTATTCCTTTGAGACATCTTTCAACAGTACAACCAAACCGACAATATTTATCATGAACATCTGATGGTCATCCATTCTGACAACGATATGCTGTGACGACAAATTCTTTCCTTGTTGCTCCGAATAAACTCCAGCCTTCCGTTATTTGCGTCGAGAAATTGGCCGCTTCCACTCTCCATTTACACGGATGACCGTAAATCATTTGCACGACACAGAGCCGCGCTGGTTTGCGGTACGCACCCGCTCCAAGAGCGAGAAATTCGTGCAGCGTGTGCTGACTAAGAAAGGAATCCGCGCCTACCTGCCGTTGCAAAAACTGATGCGCCGATACACGCGCAGTACCCGCACGGTGGAGAAGCCGCTTATCAACTGCTACGTTTTTGTGCATATCACGAAGGAAAGTTATTTGCCGGTGCTGGAAACGGAGCATGTGGCTGGCTTTGTAAAATTCAACAAAGACCTGCGATCCATTCCCGAAGGGGAAATCGAGATATTGCGCCGCGTTACCTTGGAAAATGGGTTGGATGTAGAGGCAATGCCGGGAAGTTTTGCAGAAGGCGACCCAGTGGAAATCGCTGCCGGAAACCTGATGGGGATGAAAGGCCGGGTCGTGAAAGTGGAGGGCAAGCGGAAATTTCAAGTAGAATTGCTCACACTTGGCTACAGCCTTTTTATCAGCGTGGATGCGGCTTTTTTGGAAAAAACGCTCCCCGCCGCCAATGTGCTGAATGGGTTTTAAAACACTAATAGGGGTTGAGAAGGGTTTTGAAAACCCCTATTAGATTAGTGTTCCTTAGTTCTTAGTGTTTTTAAATTTGACTCACAGAGTACTTCAACCATTCATCATTTCAGCACGAATGAAACCTTTTTTTACGCTCCTTGTCACGCTGTTGGCCTTTCAAGTTTCCGCCCAAAACTCCGTCGCTTTTTTCCCCGAAGAACTCGTGGTGACGGCCAACTCGCTCAACCTCCGCGAATCGCCCGACGCAAATTCCCCAAAATTGGCCAACCTTCCGCAAGGCACTTTGCTCCAATTCGTGGAGGCTTGGAACGGCGGCCAATACACCCGAACCGACACCACCGACGAGAACGCACCCTATGGCCGGTGGCTCAAAGTGCGCAGCAAAAACAACACGGGTTGGGTGTTCGATGTGTACGTGAGCAGCACGCTCGAACTCTATTACGAGAACTCTCCCCAGTTTGATATGCAAGGCATCCCGCCGCTCTTTTGGTATGGCGTGTATGCCCGCGACTCTTTTTCCGACGAGCTGCGGAAGGTGCAAGTGCGCCTCGCGGAGGAGACGTACGAGTTTTACGGCGGCACGGTCAAATTGCTGAAAACCAACCAAAAAGACCCCAGCAAATTCCTCGTCGCCAGCCACATACCGCTCCCTACGGGCTACTGCGGCCCGCTCGGCGTGTTCGACCCGAACGATATGTTTTTCTCCAAATCGCTCGGCCCCGGCAGCCAACTTTCCATCTACCCCGGCAACGACATGAACGACACCATCATAAAACCCACTTATGGCTTGGCGGCCACGGGCTGCGCGAGTTTTGACAACAATTATGTGCGCGTCACGGATTACAAACTCCTGTTGCTCGACTATGCCACCGACCCCATCGCTACCCAAAACCTCACGAATTGGGTGCTCACCGAGTTCCCTGAAGTGAACCCTGTGGTGGACTTGCTCTGGTTTGGCGACCTCGACGGCGACAATAAGCCGGATACCATTATCCAAGATTGCCCCTACGAGGTGGGCTGCCGCGCTTCGCTTTTTCTTTCTTCCAAAGCCAAGCCGGGTGAATACTTGCGCAAAGTGAGTGAGTTCTATTGGCCAGGCGATTGAACGAGGAATGCGGGAATGATAAATGATGAATGGCCGAACGCGGCAAATTCATCATTCCCGATTCATCGTTCATCATTTTACCATTCATCATTGATATGAAATTTGACTCGCTGACCGTAAAAGAACACCCCGAAAACCGCACGACTGCGCCGCACGTGCTGCCGATTTATGCTACCTCTTCTTTTTCTTTTGAGGACATGAATCAGGGCATCGAGATTTTCAAGAACATCGAAAGCGGCCACGCCTACAGCCGATACGCCAACCCTACGGTGGATACAGTGGCGGCCAAAATAGCCGAACTCGAAACCCACGGCCTCGGCATCGAAGCCTCGGCGGTGATGACTTCGAGCGGCATGTCGGCCATCGCCACGCTCCTGCTCGGCACGCTCCGAAGCGGCGACAAGGTGCTGAGCCAAGGCAATCTTTATGGCGGCACCACCGAGCTTTTGAAAGGCATTTTCGGGCAGTTCGGCATCGAAACGGTGTTCACCGATTTGCGGAATTTGGAAGGCGTGGAAAAATCGCTGCAGGATGACAAAGCAGTAAAGATGCTCTATTGCGAAACGCCCGCCAACCCTACGCTGGCTTGTGTGGACATTGCGGCGCTGTCTGATTTGGCGCATCGGAACGGTGCTTTGTGCGCCATTGACAACACTTTCGCCACGCCTGCTTTGCAACAACCATTCGCGCTGGGGGTGGATTTTGTCATTCATTCCACCACGAAATACCTGAACGGCCACGGCAATTCCATCGCGGGGGCAGTGGTTGGGCGCGACCGGGAACTGATGCGCAAAGGCGTGTGGAATGCCATGAAACTCGTTGGCACCAACTGCTCGCCCTTCGAGGCGTGGCTGACCAACAACGGTCTGAAAACCCTCTCGCTCCGCATGGAACGGCATTGCACCAACGCGCTGACGGTAGCCACGTTTCTGGAAAACCACCCTGCCGTGGGGCGCGTGAACTACCCCGGCCTCGCCTCGCACCCCGACCACGCGCTGGCCACGCGCCAAATGCGCGGCGGCTACGGCGGGATGCTTAGTTTCGAACTGCGCGGCGGATTCGACGCTGGCCTCGCTTGCATGAACCGCATCCGATTCTGCTCCCTCGCGCCTACGCTCGGCGATGTGGACACGCTTATCTTGCACCCTGCTTCGTCGTCGCACCTCGCAGTGCCCAAAGAAGTGCGCCTGCAAAATGGCATCACCGACGGGTTGGTGCGCGTGTCGGTCGGAATCGAAAATGTGGCCGATATTGTGGCCGATTTGGAGCAAGCGATATAACAACCAATGACACCTCCAATCAAAAACTCCTCCAACTGACCATCAACATTTCAACTATGAAATACCCACTCTTTTGCATTCTGGTCGCTGCGATGGCGGTAGCCTGCAACGCTCAAAAAAGCGCTCCTGCGCAGCAACCCAACAGCACCACCACCACCACCAACCTCATCCGCCTGGAGATGGGCAGCTGCCGGGGCTATTGCCCGGTGTACAAACTCACTTTCCGCACCGACGGCACCTTGCAATACGAAGGCACACGCCATGTGGAAAAGCTGGGGGGCCAGACAGTCAAACTGACCGCCGACGAATTCTCCCGCCTTCAAAACGAAGTGAGAAGGGCCGACCTCTGGCAATACCCGGCGGAATTCCCCAGCACCGTGGCCGACGCGCCATCGCACACTTTCACGGTTTTTGAAAACACAAAAACACATTCTGTAAAAGGCACGGCGGGCATTCCAAAGCCCATCATGCTGCTGGAGGGCCTGATGCAGGACATCGCCGAAGCGCACGGCATTCAGGTGAAAAAAGGCCTGAACCCGAACGACCCGTCCACCCTAAAAGGAGAGGTGTTGGTGAAGTTCAAGATGGAGGTGAATGCTGGGAATTTCTGTATGCAGTTCACAGAAATCAAAGTGCGCCCCCTGCGCCACATTTCTGAAAACAACATCTGGCTCATCGGCTTCGACCCTTCCCAACTGACAGAAACCCAATTTATTGACCTGCTAAAAAGCATGGAGGGCGTGTTGGAGGTACAGCCGAACAATCAGGTGAAGGAGCGGAATTGAGTTCGCCTTTTAATTCACTTTCATGTCTGAACTGTTTGTAAAATTCCTCAAATTTGGAATCGTCGGCGCGTCGGGCGTGGCCGTGGATTTTGGCGTGACCTGGCTCCTGAAAGAGCACTTGCGGCTCAACAAGTATGCCGCCAACAGCGCGGGCTTTGCTTGCGCGGTGCTGAGCAATTACGCGCTCAACCGATGGTGGACTTTCCACAGCGCCGACCCAAATGTGGGGACTCAATTTGCCAAATTCGCCGTGGTCGCCCTCGTAGGCTTGGGCATGAACAACGCCATCATCTACTTCCTCAGCGAGCGGCGGGGGGTGAAATTCTACCCTTCCAAACTCGTCGCCACGGGCGTGGTGATGCTCTGGAATTTTGGGGCGAACTACTTTTTCACGTTCAAATAACTTTGGCCCGATACTGCTCCGCAAGGTGGAAAAGCATATCGCGGGTCATCCCGTCGAGGTCGTACTCGGGCTTCCAGCCCCAGTCCTTGCGGGCCGCCGAGTCGTCAATAGAAGCCGGCCAAGAGTCCGCAATGGCTTGCCGAAAATCTGGCTTGTAACTGATTTTGAAATCCGGCACTTCTTTTTGGATGCTTGCTGCAATCTCCGAAGGGTTGAACGTCATGCCCGCAAGGTTGTAGCTCGTGCGCACCGAAAGCCGATTGGCTGGCGCGTCCATCAGTTCGAGCGTGGCGCGGATGGCATCGGGCATATACAGCATCGGCAACGGTGTGTCGGCGCGTAGGAAGCATTCGTAGGGTTTGGCCTGCACGGCGTAGTGGTAGATGTCCACCGCATAGTCCGTAGTGCCGCCGCCGGGCATACTTTGGTAGCCGATGATGCCGGGGTAGCGCATCGAGCGCACGTCCATGCCATAGCGCTGGCAATAATAGTTCGCCCAATTTTCGCCCGCCACCTTGCTGATGCCGTACACCGTTTGGGGAATCAAAACCTCGTATTGCGGGGTCATGGCAGGGGCGGCCTCGCGGCCAAAAACCGCGATGGACGAGGGGAAATACACTTTTGCCAATTGCTTTTCCCGGCTGACTTCCAACACGTTGAACAGGCTGCGCATATTCAGGTCCCAAGCCCACATGGGGTTCTTTTCGCCCGTGGCCGATAGGATGGCCGCGAGGTGGTAAATCTGTGTGACGCGCCATTTTTGGACCAAAGCTGCCAGCGCATCGGCATCCAAAGCGTCGAGGATTTCCGAAGGGCCGCGCTGGTTTTCCAAGGGGCGGAGGTCGGTGGCGACCACGTTGTCTGAGCCGTGCGCTCCGCGGAGCGCGTCGGTGAGCACGGCCCCAATTTGGCCGCCTGCACCGATGACGAGGATGTTGTCTTTCATTGTTTTGAAATATTGGATTGGAAAATTAGAATATACACGCTCAACTATCTAAACCATCAGCCCAATGGCCGTTACTGCCAGTGCGATGCCCACCCAATTTGTCCGCGAAAGCCGCTCCCGAAACAGCGTGACCGCCCCGATGGTTGTGGCAACGATGATGCCCACATTTGCCACCGGGAACACGAAAGAGCCTTCCAGCCCACTGCCCAGCGCAAGCAGCATGAAAAGCATGGAGCCGTAGTTGGGGATGCCGAGGAGGATGCCCGCCGCCACGTTTTTCCAAGCAAAAAGAAGCCGCCCACTGGCCCAACCAAAGAGCGCGGCGACCAAGCCCAAAATGCCCGCCGTGCCAAAAATGGTGATGATGAAAGTCGGGTCGGCCATGTCGGTCAGCCCTTCGTTCTGAACGCGCACGAGCAGCACTTCGAGCAAGCCCGCCAGCACCCAGGTGGCGATGGGAATCCAGAGTTTAAAAGTGTGGGAGCGGCTTGAAGCCACGGGAGTGTCGGCCACGGGAGTGTCGGGGCGGCTTGAAGCCACCCCGACACTTTTTTTGGAAGGCCAATTGACCAAAACAATGGAAGCCAAGGCCAGCAAAAACCCCAAAATTTTTGCCCCTCCCGCCGATTCCTGGTAAGCCAAAATAGCAAACGGCACGGTCATCAGGATGGACATCTTTTGCATCACCTGGCCGATGGTCACGCCAAAATGCCGCACCGTGAGCGCGGCGGCGTTGAACCCCGTGATGAACACCAGCCCCAGCCCCAGCGCGTAGGGCATCCACGGCGAGGCAAAGTCTTCTGCCCGCACCGGGAAATGCCCCAAGTGCAGCCAGCCGCAACAAAAACAAGTGAAGTAGTTGAAGACAATGGCTTGAAAGCCATCGACGCCAAAGCGGCCAAAGAGTTTGAAAATGAAGCCCAGCAGCACCGAGCAGGCCACCGTCAGCAGGAGGTAAAGCATATTTAGCCAGCAAATTGGCGGCGAATGTAGAGCAGGCTTTTTTGTGTTCGACAAATTTTTTCTCCCACAGCCTTTGTTAAATTTTACATTTGTGCGGTCGCGCTCACAGTGCTCCACCATTATCCGTTCAGTTCATTCACCCGTCTCCTCTCATGGTTTTATATGCTACACCTTTGGCTTCTGTCATTGGGCTCGACATTTTGAACGCCTGATCTCTTGATTGCTGATTGTTGATTGTTGATTGTTGATTGCTGATTCTTGATTCCGCATTCCACATTCCAAACAGCCCCTATTTTTGTCCCAAAAAATTCTCTTGCCCAGCACTCCGCATTCCGCACTCCGCATTCCGCACTCCGCATTCCCCATTCCGTATTTAAAACTTGCCCGACTGCAGGGCCAGCCCGAGATATTCCATTCCATTCAGGGCGAAGGCAAAAGCATGGGGCAGCCATCCGTTTTTGTGCGCACTTCGCTGTGCAACCTCCACTGCATCTGGTGCGACACGGACTACACTTGGAATTGGGTCGGCACCCGATTCCCGCACGCCAACGACGCAAAACCAGGCTATCAAAAATTCTCGAAAAAAGACTGGATCGCCGAATGTGAAGTGGCAGAAGTGGCAGAAACGGTAGCCGCGTTCCATTGCAAGAACGTGATACTCACCGGCGGGGAACCCATGCTCCAGCAGCCCGCGCTCGTCGCGCTCATGGAGGCATTGCGCACCAAATCAAGCGATTGCCGATTCGAGGTGGAAACCAACGGCACGCTCCTGCCCGCCCTGCCCTTCGATGCCGCCATTGACCAATACAACGTGTCGCCCAAATTGGAGAACAGCGCCAACCCGCGCCGGCTGCGCGAAAAGCCCACCGCGCTCCGCTTTTTTGCGGCTTCGCCAAAAGCCAATTTCAAATTCGTGATTGCCCAAAAAAACGACCTCGAAGAAGTGCTGGCCCTCCTCCAAACCTACGCCATCCCCACCGAAAAGGTATGGCTCATGCCAGAGGGAACTTCCGCCCGCACCCTCGCCCAACGCCGCAAATGGCTGGTAGAAATCTGCAAACAACACGGCTTCCGATACTCCGACCGGCTCCACGTGCAGATTTGGGGCGCGAAAAAAGGAGTATAGCCAGTGACAGTCGGCAGCGGCAGTCGGCAGGGATTTGTAAGTTTGCAGCGTGTGAGCGTGTTCAGAAAACTCTCCTAAACCCGATGACTCGGGTTGTTCATCGTTCATCGTTTATAGCTCATAGTTCACTTATCACTTTATCACTCCATGATTGTCCGTTCCGCGCTCCTCTCCGTTTATTCCAAAGACGGCCTTGAGCCCATCGTCCGCCGCCTGCACGAGTTGGGCGTTCAACTCTACAGCACTGGCGGTACCCAATCCTACATCGAAAAATTGGGCATCCCAGTCGCCGCCGTCGAGTCGCTCACGGGCTATCCGAGCATCCTCGATGGGCGGGTGAAAACGCTGCACCCCGCCATTTTTGGCGGCCTCCTCGCCCGGCGCGAGCCGGCGCATTTGGCCGAACTGGAGGCGTACAAAATCCCTGAAATGGACTGCGTGATTGTGGACCTGTACCCGTTTGAGGAGACGGTGGCGGCCACGGACGACCCTTCGGAAATCATTGAAAAAATAGACATCGGCGGCGTGTCGCTCATCCGCGCGGCGGCCAAAAACTGGAAGGACGTGGTGGTGGTGGCCTCGAAGGACGAGTATGGGCTGTTCCTCGATTTGCTCAACGATCAGGAGGGCGAATTCTCCGCCTACAATTGCCGCGAGTTTGCCCGAAGGGCTTTCAAAGTCACGTCGAACTACGACATCGCCATTTTCAACTGGTTCAACGAAGGCACGGCAGACATTGCGTTCAAGCACAGCATCCACCGCTCTGACATCCTACGCTATGGGGAAAACCCGCACCAAAACGGGGTGTTCTTTGGAGATTTCGAGCAGATTTTTGACAAGTTGCAGGGCAAGGCCATTTCGTACAACAACCTCGTGGACATTGACGCGGCGGTGCAACTGATGCGGGAGTTCCATATTGGAAAACCTGCCTTCGCTATCCTCAAGCACACGAACGCTTGTGGCATCGCACGCCGCCACACTTTGCTGGAAGCATGGCAGGCCGCGCTGGCTTGCGACACGACTTCGGCCTTTGGCGGCATTTTTATCACGAACGCAAAAGTGGATTTGGCAACGGCGCAGGAAATCAACCGGCTTTTTTACGAGGTGCTGATTGCGCCCGGTTTTGCGCCGGATGCGCTGGAACTTTTGAAAAAGAAAGACCAGCGCATCCTGTTGAAAATCAAAAATTTTGAAGTCAAAAAACGCGCGTTCCGAAGCCTGCTCAATGGCGTGGTGGAGCAAGATGCCGACCTGCGCACCGAATCGGAAGCCGACCTAAAGACCGTGACCAAACGCCCGCCCACGCCAAAGGAGGTGGGCGAACTGCTTTTCGCGGCCAAATGCGCCAAGCACCTGAAATCGAACGCCATCGCGCTGGTAAAAGAGCGCCAACTCATCGGCATGGGCTGCGGCCAGCCGAGCCGGGTGGATGCGCTGCGCCAGGCCATTGCCAAAGCGCAGTCCTTCGGATTTGACTTGAAAGGCGCGGTAATGGCGAGCGATGCTTTTTTCCCCTTTCCCGATTGCGTGGAAATCGCGCACGAAGCCGGCATCACGGCGGTCATCCAGCCCGGCGGCTCCGTGAAAGACCAAGAATCGGTGGATGCCTGCGACCAGCGCGACATGGCGATGGTGATGACGGGGCTGCGGCATTTTCGGCATTGAGCGCCTTTTTTGGGCAATTGGCCTTCCACAACGAGCATGACAAAAAGCCCCGCCAAATCTTCCGACGGCGGGGCTGCTTTCTCCGATAAACCAAATCAAACTTTCATTCTTTGACTTTTGACCGTTGACCGTTGACTGTTGGTCAATGTCAACGGTCAAAAGTCAACGGTCAATTCCCTGATTTTATCCTCGAGTTCACGTCCTCCGTGCCCGTTTTGCGCTGGCGCGATCCCTTCACGTTTTTGTTGCCGAAGCGGTAGTTGAAATTGAGTTTCACCGTTTGGCTTTCCCACTTGCCGTTCCCTTTCATGTAGAGGCCGGGCGTGAAATCATTGACACTGCGCCAGCCTTGGGTGCCGAGTACGTCGCTGACGTTGAGGCTGATGGTGCCTTTGTCGCCGAACACTTGCTTGCGCACACCGAGATCGAGCGAGCCCATGGCTTCGGTGCGGAACAGGGCTTGCCAGATGGCGGGCGAATTGTACCAGCCCGACACTTGGAACGACCAGCCTTTGGGCAAGCGGAGGGTGTGTTCGCTGAACACGTTGAACGATTTGAACGATTCGCTGTACGAAAAGCCCTCGCGGAAGTTGGCCTCGAACGCGCTGATGACCCCCGTGACGCTGACGAAACCTTCCCACCACTTGGCGATGGGGATGGGGCTGCTGATGTTCAGCGAATAGTTGTCCTGCTGGGCGATGTTGCCTTGGGTCAAGAAAGTCTTGCCATTGGCGGCGGTGTCAATGTACTCCGTGAACACGTCGTTGGTATGGCTGTAGCCAAATGTGCTATTGAGGAAGCCCATGAACGTGTGCGTTAGTTCGAGCGAATGGGTGAATTGAGGGCGCAAGAACGGGTTGCCTTTTTTGTAGGCCAGTTCGTCGAGACGGTCCTCAAATGGGTTCAGATCGCGGTAACTGGGCCGGTCAATGCGGCGGCTGTAGGTCAGGTTGAACTGGTTTTTCTCGCTCAACGTGTAGGTGACTGCCGCGCTGGGGAACAGGTTCAGGTATTCGTCGCTGGGCATCTGGTCGTTGCCGGGAATGAGGCTGGTGAGTTCGCCTTTCCAGTCAGTGTGCTCGGCGCGGAGTCCCGCTTGGAAACCCCATTTTTTCAATTGAAAATTGTAGTTGACGTAGCCCGCGTTCACCATTTCGTGATACACGAATCGGTTGCTCCGGCTTGGGTCAATTTCCGAAACGCCGCCCACGACATTGAAAAAATCAAAGGTGTTGTCCGTCTCCACGTTGTTCATTTTGAACCCGATGCCGAGTTTTCCTTTCCAAAGGTTTTGCTCCCAATCGGCTTTCAGGATCGTGATGTCAATGTCCGTCGGGGTGTTGTTCCGATAAATGTTTTCAGACAAAAGTTCTTGCTCTGCTGCGTCGTAATAGCGGTTGGGCTGGTACGAATCGGCGCGGTAGCGGTAGGTGCCACGGTTCGCGTCAATGTTGAGTTCGTGGCCGCTGGTGTCGGCAAAACGGTAGTTGAGGTTGAAGTTGAAATTGTCGCGGTTCTGCGGCTGACGGTTGGATGCCACCAAGATGGAGTCAATGGCATCGGGGTTCTCGAGCGGCGAAATCTTGGTGCGCGAGTCGTTTTCCCAAGGCCCGTGCGCGTGGCGGCCCGTCACCATAAAGCCTACCGTGTGCTTGGAGTTGAGGAAGAAATCCGTACCGAGTTTGAAGTTGTGGTTGTTGTTGTTGTCCTTCATTTCGCCGCTCTGGTCGTAGCGGCGGCTGGGGTCGTAGTTGGGCAGGTTGGGGTCGGTTTGCGAGCCTTGTTGGTCGCGGAATAGGTTGATGGTATTGTACCAATCGCCAAAGTGGTTGGAGTACGAGCCGAACACGTTGAGGTTTTTGTTGCGGTGGTTGAACGTCAGGTTTCCGCCGCCCTTGAGGCTTTCGCCGTACACCGCTTCGCCGCCGATGGAGCCGTTGGTGCCAAGGTTTTTGTTCTTTTTTGTTCTGAAATTGATGATGCCCGCATTGCCGCTCGCGTCGTACTTGGCCGAGGGGTTGGTGATCATTTCGATGGCCGCGATGTCTTCGGCGCGCATCCCCTTGAGTTGGGCGGCCAGTTCCTTCGAGTCCAACGGCACATCGCGCCCGTCAATCTGGAAGCGCACCGAGTTTTTGCCCTTGAGCGTGATGTTGTCGTTGTTGTCCACCGTCACGCCGGGGGCTTTTCGGAGGAGTTCGAGGGCGTTTTGTCCTTGCGAATTGATGTTGCCCTCCACGTTCAAAATCGTTTTGTCGGCCTTGACTTCCACGATGGGCTTGCGGGCCACGACCGTGACTTGGGCGAGTTCTTTGTCAGGCCCTTGCAGGGTGACAGCTTCCAAAGTTTTGTCGCCGCCATTGTAATCGAATGCGGGGGACGCGCCCTTGCCCGCGCCTACCAAGTTGGCGTTCAGGAAATAACGCCCCGACGCGACGTTCTCGATTTCAAATTTTCCGGCATCGTCCGTGACTGCGCCTTTCACCAAAACGGTGTCGGCGGCATTGTACAAAAGCACGGTGGCGTAAGCGGCGGCAGTGCCGTCGGGCTGCTTGGCCGAGCCACTGATTTTCTGGGCGGAGGCGACCGAAGCCGCCAGGCAAAGGGCAAAAAGGGGTAGGAAGAAAGTTGATTTCATAGCTTAAATTTTAGTTGACGATTGAATGCTGGACGTTGGAAGTTGGATTTCTGGGCGTTGGACTTTCAACCAATCTTGTCCAATGTCCAGCAGTCCAACGTCCTGAACTTGCTGCAAAGATGCTTCGTTCGGTAACTTGCAAAGCATAGAACCTACCAAAGCCCAGTTCTTTTGTATGAACAGAAGGCTCGGGGCGACGAAGGGTTTTCGATGGAGTGATGAGTGATAAAGCGGCGAAGCGATTTGATGGGTAGGGGCACATCACTTCATCACTCTATCATTTCATCACTCCATAACCATGGCGCACAAGACCCCGCAAAAGACAAGGAGGTTACAGCCGCGTTGCGGCAAGACCGCCAATGAGCGGTTTGGGTAGACGAATGAAAGGGGAGGGGAGACGAGCGTATTCCGAGCCTTCCAAAAGGGGTAAAAAAATGGCCGAGCGATTTGAATCGCTCGGCCATCGGCAGTCATTATTGCTCAAGATAGGTCAGGCGGCGGCAGCGCGTAGCTGCAAATCCGAAGCGAAAGAAGTGCTGAACCCGAGTACAATATCGTCACGGCGGATACCCATGCTTATCAGCTCGTCGGCGATTTTACGGTCGGTGTTGTTGGCTTGCACCCACACTTTTGCGCCGATGATGTCGAAATGGAAAACGACATAATGGACATGGTTTTTCTTTTCATCCCAGCCTATGCGGACCAATTGGTAATGGTGATTTTGGCTGTCGGCCACGATTTGATTGTCCACATCGGGCCAGAAAGGAGAGCGGATAGCGGCATATTCTTCCAATAGTTGGAGGATTATCCGCTCGTATTTTTTGGTATTTGCCATGACTGCACAGTTTGTTGATGGATGTTATGAAGAGTGGGTCTTCCGTGATTCTCCAGCCGTCCTTTTCGAGGGCGGTCTTGACTTGGAGATGGATTTTATCAAGTGCGGGCATGGGTGCTTGGTTTGAGTTGCCTTAGCATCTGGCTTTGGGCAAAAGTAGGAGAATGTTTTTGCAGGCGTTCAACTTCCCGAAAGTTTGAAACTTTCGGGAAGTTCGGCGGATAACCTGGAAAAAGCGAGGTGCTTTTAGGCAAGCACCGGGACACTTGGCATTGGCATTCCTGCAAGCCGACGCACTTCCCAACTGCTCACTCACCCAACGCCCGCCCCCGCCCTCCTTTCCACCCCGCCCACACATCGGCCATAGTTTTCAGAAAGTTTCGCCCGCACATTTGAAACAGTCATTGTGCAAAAAAAACAACAGGCTGCATCCTGCCTGAAAACTCATCTACACTTATGTTCTTCCCTATTTTCCTTTCGCTTTGGGCCGCGCTTTTTGCAAGCCCTGTCGGGGCTGACTCCCGCACCGCACCCCATCCCGAGTACTCGGGACCAAACCATCCAAAAATCGAAAGCGACTCCTCCGTTTTCCGTGAGCTCCAATCCAAATTGGAAAAGCACCGAGCCGCTTCCGCCCCCGAAAAACTCTACCTGCATCTCGACCGCACCTTTTTGCAGCCGGGCGAAACGGTATGGTTTTGTGCCTACGTCCGCAACGCGGGCAACCTGCTCCCATCGCTGCAAAGCCAAATCCTGTACGCCGAACTGCTCGACGCCCGCGGCTCCGTGCTGGCGCGAAAAGAGCTGCTCGCGTTCGAGGGCGTGGCGGCGGGCGAATTCGATTTCGGCCAACACCTCCCCGGCGGGCTTTACAAAATCAAAGCCTACACCCGCTGGATGCAAAACACCGACGAGGCATTCGAGCGCGACATCACGCTGCAAAAAGTCGTGCTGCCCAACGTCAACCTGCGGCTCGAATTCGAGCGCAAAGCATTCGGCCCCGGCGATGTCGCCATCGCGCGGTTCGACGCGCACAGCATTGACAACAAGCCCCTCGCCCACCAGAAAATCGGCTTCACGGCAGCAGCAGGAGGCCAAGCATTCGGCGAAGGCGAAGCCACCACAGATGCCAATGGCCGCGCCTACGTCCGCTTCACCTTGCCCGAAAAACTCGAATCCTCCGACGGGCTTCTGAACATCCGCCTCGAGCACAACGGCGAGCAAGAAGCCATTTCCCGCCCCATCCCGATTGTGCTCCACCGCGTGGACCTGCAGTTTTTTCCCGAAGGCGGCGACGCGGTGGCGGGGCTTGCCTGCCGCATGGCATTCAAAGCCGTCAACGAATTTGGCAAGCCCGCCGACGTCGAAGGGCTTGTGCTCGACAGCCGAGGGCAGGAAGTGGCGAAGTTCAGCAGCTACCACGACGGCATGGGCGCGTTCGACTTTGTGCCCCAGCCCGGCGAGCGCTATTCGGCGCAAGTGACGAAGCCATTTTTTGCAGAGAAAAAAATGGACATCCCGGAAGCGCAAGCCACCGGCGTTGCGCTGCGCCTCCAAAAGCGCGATGCCAAAAGCCTGACATTTGAACTGACAGGCAAACAGCCTGGCAAGATGTTCTTGGTGGGCAGCCAGCGCGATCAATTGTTCTTTTTCAAAGCATTGAAATTGGGAGCGAGCAGCGCGCAAGTGACTGTGCCGATTTCCACATTGCCCATCGGCATCACGCGCTTCACACTTTTTGACGAAAACAAAAACGAAATCGCGGAACGCCTCGCTTTCGTGGGGCGCGAGCGGGGGCTGCAAATCGAACTCACCCCCGACAAGACAGAGTACCTCCCCCGCGAGGAAGTGAACTTGAAAATCCGCGTCCGCGACCATGCCGGGCAGCCCGTGCAGGGAAAATTCTCGCTGGCCGTGGCGGACGAAAAACTGCTCTCCTTCGCCGACGACAAGCAGGGCCACCTGCTCGCCAGCCTCCTGCTCGAACAGGATGTGAAAGGCAAAATAGAAGAACCGAACTTCTATTTCGACCCCGCCGAACCCAAATCCGAACAAGCCCTCGACTACCTGCTGATGACGCAGGGCTGGCGGCGTTTCGCTTGGGAAAAAGTGCTGGAAGAAAACCCCGTGGCAGCCGAACACGCGCCCGAACGCGCCGCGCTGGAAGGCCATTTGTGGCGCAAAGACGGGAAGCCCAGTTGGGGCGGCACCGTCACGCTATATCCAAACGGCCCGAGCGCGACAACCACCCAGCACGGATTTTTTTCGTTCCAAAATGTGGACTTGGCGCGCTACACGCACTTGCAGTATGGCGAGGAGAAATACCATCCGATTCAGGGGTACCGCAGCGATATCGTGTTGCGCAAAGGCGGAGCGTCCACGCAATTCCTCGTGAAAACCTCTCTTCTTTCATGCGCGCCTGGCGTAGCCGTTTTGGCAGGGAAAGTTTTGGACGATAGCGGAGAAGGCCTAATCGGAGCGACCATCCGAGTGACAAAAGGGAAAGACCTGGTGCGCGGGGTAATCACGGATTATGAGGGCAACTACCGCGTACAGCTCCTCCCAGGCACTTACGATGTGGAGTTTTCCTATGTAGGGTACTCCGTCAAACGGGTTATGCAAGTACGAGTGCTGAGCGGAAAAATCTGTTTCCAAGAAGTGATCATGTCCTCAAACACGGTGCTGGGAGAAGTGCTGATCACCAGCTTCAAAGTGCCGCTCATCGAGCAGGACAGAACCGCTGCTGCACAAACGCGCACTTCCGATCAAATCAAAAACCTGCGAAGCAAAAGCATGGGCGCCATCGTGGCCGCCGAGGTTAATAAAGACGAAGCAATCATAGACGATGCCCCGGCAGACAAGGAAGAGCGCGCACAAATGGAGGAGGTTTCGATCGCCAACTCTCAAATCCTTGTAATCGAGAATGGCAAAGCAGACGCTCGGGAAAAAACCCTCCGCGACGGAGCCTCGCGCTCCTTGGCGAAAAAAAGAGGGTGGACGAGCGATGAGTTAAAATTAGTAAAAAAGCCCGCAGCTTCCGAGCATCGTCTCTACAGGTTCAGCCGCGCCCGCGAATTCTATGTGCCGAAATACGAAGCCCAGAGCCAGCCCGCGCAGCGCAGCGATTTCCGCTCCACCATTTACTGGAACCCCAACATAGCCACCGACAAAAAGGGCGAAGCAGAAGTCCGCTTTTTTACCTCCGATGCCATCACCAATTTCCGCGCTACGCTGGAAGGCATTGGGAACAAGGGCGAAATCGGTCGTGCCGAGCAAAAGTTTTTTGTTCAAAAACCGCTGAGCCTCGCGGTGAAAGCGCCCGCCTCCGTCATCGTAGGCGATGTGCTGCGCTTGCAAATCGCGCTCACGAACAAAACCAAGTACCCGACAGGGGGGCATTTGAGCGTGACGGTGCCAGAGCATTTTAGCCTCACCCCCAGCCCCTCTCCAAATGGAGAGGGGAGCCATGGAGAGGGGAGCCGCCCCTCCCCAAGGGAAGGGGAGAGCATTTCGTTGGCCGCAGGCGAAACAAAAATCATTGCAGCCGAATACACCATCGGGCTGCCAAAAGGAGGAAGCGAATCTGTAAAAATTCAGTTCAGCGCGGACGAAGCCATACTGGATGCTTTCGAGACCAGCATCCGCACCCTCGACCGGGGCTTTCCCGTCCGCATGGTCGCCTCCGGCAATGCTGCCCAAAACGCCTTCAGTATCCAGCTCTCCGACCCAGTGGAAGGCACCGTGAAAGCCACGCTGACGGCTTACCCCAACGCCCTCGAAGACGTGCTGAAAGGCATGGAACGGATGCTGCGCCAGCCGAGTGGGTGCTTCGAGCAAGTGAGCAGCAGCAACTATCCCAACCTGCTGGTGCTGGATTTGCTGCGCACTACCGGTGCCGCCCGCCCAGAGGTGGAAAGCCGCGCACTGACACTTTTGGAAGATGGCTACAAAAAACTGACCGCCTACGAATGCAAGTCGGGCGGCTTCGACTGGTGGGGCCGCGACCCCGCGCACGAGGGGCTGACGGCTTATGGCCTGCTCGAATTCACCGACATGGCACACGTGTTCCCGGTAGATAAATCTTTGATGGACAGAACTTCCACTTGGCTCCGCTCGCGCCGCGACGGGAAAGGTGGCTGGCAGATGAACCCCAACAGCCTGCACGGCTGGCAAAACGACGCGGTGCTGGAAGCGTACATCGCTTGGGCGGTGGCGGAGTCAGGCGAGGGCGGCCAATTCAAAACTGAAATCGAACACGCGCACAGCCTCGCGGCCAAAAGCGACGACCCCTACGTGCTGGCTTTGCTCGCCAACGCTTTGGGTGCAATGCGCGACCCGCGTTCCAGCGCGCTCATTGCGCAATTGCTCAAAAAGCAGGAGGACCAAGGCTCTTGGATGGGCGCATCGCATTCGGTATTCCACAGTCAGGGCGACGCGCTCCGCATCGAGACTACGGCACTCGCCGCGCTGGCTTTGATGAAAACGGGGAAACATGAGGCGGCCACCGGGCGGGCGATGGAGTACATCGCAAAGTCCAAAAACGAGTACGGCTACGGCAATACGCAAAGCACCGTGCTGGCCTTGAAAGCTTTGGTCGAGTACGCCAAAACCAACAAACGCCCAGCCGCCGACGGGGTGCTGGTGGTGCAAGTGGACGGCAAACGCGTGCGCGAACAGGCATTCTCCAATGCGCAGATGAACCGTGTGGAAATCAAAGATTTGGAGCAGTTTTTCGCCAATGGAAACCCGCGCGTGGAGGTGTTTTTTGAAGGGACAAACACGGCGATACCCTTTGATTTGGAAATAAAATATGCAGCGCGCACGCCGCGCAATGCGCCCCATTGCCCGCTTTCGTTCAAGACCGAACTGGGGAAAACCACTGCCTCCGTCGGGGAAACCCTGCGCCTCACCGCCACGCTAAAAAACGAAACTTCGGAAACACAAGCCTCGCCGATGGTCGTGCTGGGCATACCCGCCGGCCTGACGCTGCAACCCTGGCAACTCAAAAAACTCGTGGACGAAAAGCAGTGCGATTTCTACGAACTGTGGGACGGATTTGCGGTATTCCACTATGAGCGGCTCGCACCGAACGAAAGCCGCCAACTCGCGCTCGACCTTAGGGCCGATGTGGCGGGCACTTTCGAGGCCCCGGCGAGCCAGGCATTTTTGTACTACCAAAATGAACAGCGCGTGTGGAGCAAGCCCGAGCGGGTGAGTGTTCGTCATTGAAAATCTCTCGGCGTCACGGAACACGTCCGGCGTCCTCTCATTCGGTTTGTCATTCCGCAGGAAACTGTGTACGCCTGGAACACGCCCTGGCGTCCTCTCATTCGGTTGTCATTCCGCAGGAAACTGTGCGCGTCACGGAACACGCCCCGGTGTTCTCTCATTCGGTTGTCATTCCCTCGAATCGGGGCAGGCTTTGTCGAGAACCGTCCACGCCAAGTGCGCGCACACCACGAGGCAGCACTTTTAGAGCGCACGGGTTCCTGCGGAATGACAACCGAATGAGAGGACACGTGACGTGTTCCATGACATACACCGTAGCGTAGAGAGATTTTAGCAAGGTTCTCAAAAACCTCCGTGTTGTGCAGTTCAATACATCGGGTTCTGCTCAATCCGCC
>JBJXFT010000273.1:0-10035 GCA_046155725.1 Saprospiraceae bacterium | reverse complement strand
CCACGCCTTTTGACCCCCAAACTGCAGCCCTATCTCGGCAGTAAAAAAGCCCTAATCATCGTAGGCCCCCGACAGGTGGGCAAGACCACGCTCATCCGAACGCTCACGCAAACGGCCAACTTGGATGCCCTCTGGCTTTCGGGCGACGACCCGCAAGTGCGGGCTTCGCTGCACGACATTTCCTCGCCGCAGTTGAAAACCATCATCGGCAACTACAAAACGGTGGTGGTGGACGAGGCCCAACGGCTGCACAATGCGGGCTTGACCCTCAAGCTCGTCACCGACCAATTGGAAGGCGTTCAACTGCTCGTGACCGGGTCATCGGCGCTCGACCTCGCAGCAGAAACCAAAGAGTCGCTGGTAGGCCGCAAATTCGAGTTCCTTTTGCTCCCATTGTCTTTTCGCGAAATGGCCGATCACCACGGGTATCTGACCGAACGGTCTTTGCTCGAACACCGAATGCTCTACGGCTACTACCCAGAAGTGGTGAACAGCAGCGACCCTGCGCTGGCGCAACGGGTGCTAAACGAACTGACCGAGGGCTTGATGTACAAGGATTTGCTGATGCTCGACAGCCTCAAAAAGCCGACGCTCTTGGTGAAAATCCTGCAAGCGTTGGCCTTGCAGATGGGGGGCGAAGTGAGCTATCGCGAAGTCGGCCAATTGGTGGGAGCCGATCAAGTTACCGTAGAACGGTACATTTCTCTACTGGAGCAAGCCTACATCGTTTTTCGGCTTTCGGCGTTCAGCCGCAACCTGCGCAACGAAATAAAGCGCACGCGCAAAATCTATTTTTACGACAACGGCATCCGAAACAGCATTCTCCGAAACTTTGCCCCCCTCGCATTGCGCCAAGACACAGGTGCGCTTTGGGAAAACTTCCTTATGGTGGAACGGCTGAAATACAACCTCTACAATGACCGGTTTTGCAACGCCTACTTCTGGCGCAGCACCACACAGCAAGAGATTGACTACATCGAAGAAAAAGACGGCATCCTCCACGCCTTCGAATTCAAATGGCAGATAAAAAGGGGAAAGTCCTTCCCCGCATCTTTTTTAGAAGCCTACCCAGGTACGCAAACAGCCACCATTGCTCAAGAAAATTTCAGCAGTTTCCTTGGGCTGGAGATGGGCGATTAGGCTACTGCATAGCCCGTATATTGCCGTTTGTACGGCGCGTGGAAAGCCAGCACAATATCCTCCTTCGGCACCCCTGCTTCCATAAGTTCATCCGCAACACTTGGTTCGGTCCAATCTTGCTGTATCCAAACCTTGTCGTTTTTGACATCCAAATGGATGATGCACCCATGGATGCGGGACATTTTGTTCCAGCCTACATCCATCAGAAAGTAGTGGCCGTTTTGGTCGTCAATGACTGCCTGAGTTTCGAACTCGTCGTACCCGGGGTCGTCCGGTGTATTGTGACGCTGGATAATTGCCTTGGCAATCGCTTGGTATTTTTTTACTTTATCCATTGCAAAACTGTGTTCGTAACAGGTGAAAAAACCAATAACAGCAGGCCCTCCTCCTCAATGGCCTCTTGGCCAAACGGCTCGGCAAAAAAACTGTTCCAAGCATCTTCGGGTACAGCCAAGATCAAGGTTCTGGAATTTTCCTGCTTGCGAAGTACCCGTCTGTAATTCCGATACTGCCCGAGTGCCTCGTGAAAATCGTACAGTATTGACTTCGAAAGAAAACCCTTTACCTCCACCAATATTTTTTCGGAGTCACGTTCGGCTGCTATCATTTTTTCTGCACCGAGGTCCACCTCCATGCGCAGCCCACGGTGCTTTAGGATGTAGGGATCGTGCGTAATCGTCCAGCCCTCTTTTTCGAGGGCATCCCTGACATTTTGATGGAAAAGGTCTTTCGCCATTTTTTGGGCAAAACTATACAATTTAATCAAATTTTGCTCCTTCAGACGAGGCAGAGAATCATTCACCCACACATTTCACCCCTCGATAAACCCCCACACTTCGCCCATCTCGCCAAGTTTCAAAAACATAAAACCCCGAAGGCAAAAAACCCAAGTCCAGCATTTCCGGCATTTCATTCAAACGCAAAACCGTTTGCCCCACCTGATTTTTTACTTGTAAAAAATCAGGTTTTTTATTCCCCGAAAATTGAAAACGAACGGCGTTGGAAAACGGGTTGGGAAAAACCGAACCCTCCGCAAGCGTTCCGCCCGGCTCGCCCGTGCCGACGCTCGTTGGCACCCATGCACTGAAATCAAAACTGCGCACCGACTCGCCCACAAGCGTCACGCCATTGAACGTGGTGCGCTCGTTCGAGAGGTAGCCAGCACGGTCGGTATCAAACCCGATGCTCTCCACCTGACCGACTTGAAGTGCCGAACCAAGTTCGACGCGCCGCTTGTTGCCAGAGAAAAACAAGTCGGTGCCGGCCTGCCAATCCCACAGCAGCCAACAAAAAACCGTGGGAATGAACGGGCGCAAATCGTAGCCCACGAGCGCGACGAGTTTGCCGTCGGGCGAAAGCGATGCGCCCGTGATTAGCCCCTCGGAGTCAAACGTTTCGGCCTTTTCGGCCAAGCCCGTCGCGGTATTCACGGCGTAGTGCGCACTGGTGTAATCGCGGCGGCTTTTGGTGAAAAGGTGGATTTTCTGGTTGAAAAAAATCATGGCCTCGCAGTCGTACACCGAGCTGTCTTCGGGCTGCGGGCTGAAGTCCGTTTGGTCGGCGTAGGCGAAGGGGATGAACGCCCATTCGTCGTCCTGCACCGTTTCGGAGTTGCTGTTGCCGATGTCCGAGAGGGGGATTTTGTAGATGCCGAGGTTCTGGCGGTCATTGAGGTTGTTGCCAAAATCGCCGAGGTATAGGTGTTGGCCGTCGGCAGCAATGTCCTCCCAGTCGCGGTTGTGGGCGTTGTTCAATTTCACTTCTTGGAGGATGTCGCCCGATTCGGGGTCAAGACTGAAAAACGTTTCGTCGCTGCCACTGTCCGCGTGCCCCCACCATTTGGAATCGGCTTTGCTGAGGCCGCTGATTTCTTGCAGATCGTTGGGCAAGTTGGCTTTGAACACAGGGGTGTACGTCATGATGGGGTAGAGGCACGAGCCGTCGTTGCTCGTGGCCGATGGGTTGAAATTGGTGGCCTGCGGGTCGGGGCAGCCGGGCTGGGCGGCAGGCGCTTGCGGAATGGCAAAAACGGAGAGGGCGATGAGGACGGGCGTGATGCGTTTCATGTTTTTACTTCCTCCGATTGCTTTGTGGCCTTGCGCCTTGCGGTTTTGAATCGCCCGGCTTCAGGGCGGCATCCGGCACTTCGGTCGGTATTTTTTCGGGGTCGGGCAGGGAGTCGGGCTTGGGCTTTGGCAACTTGGCCTGTAGTTTTTCCTGCGCCCGGCTCGCCAGTATGCTGGTAGTCAGGTTGGCATTCACCATGCGCTCTTGGATGGCGATCCGATCTGTGGCGATGGTGTCGTTGAGCATTTTTTCGATCATCAGGCTGGCAATTGGCGCGGCGTATGATGCGCCCCAGCCCGCGTTTTCGACAAAGACAGCAATGGCGATCTTGGGGTTTTCCTTTGGCGCAAAGGCAAAAAACACCGAGTGGTCTGCGCCATGCGGGTTTTGGCTCGTGCCCGTTTTGCCGCACACCGACACGCCTGGCACTTGAGCGATGCGGGCCGTGCCGCGCACCACGCACTGCGCCATCCCTTCCACCACAGCCTCGAAATGGCGGCGGTCAATTTGCACTTCGTGCTTTTCGTAAAACCTCGGCGGAATGGTCGTCCCGTCCTTGAATTCTTTGATCAAATGCGGTGGATACCAATACCCCCGGTTGGCGATGCAGGCCGCGAGGTTCGCCATTTGGAGCGTGGTGAGTTGCAATTCCCCTTGCCCGATGCCGCAGGACATGATGGTGGGCGAATGCCAGCCGCCGAGGTTTTTGGGGTACAGTTTGTCGTAGTAAACAGTGCCGGGAACGTTGCCTGCATTTTCGTTCGGGTAGTCAATGCCGAGTTTGGTGCCGAGGCCGAATTGTGTGCAATACTGCGTGAACATATCCAACCCCTGGTGCGGTTTGGCGTAGCCGAACTTGTCCACGATGTTGCGGAATTCCGTGAAATAGTAAGCATTGCAAGAATTGGCCAGCGCGTCGGTCAAGTCGCCCACAGCGGGGTGGTTGTGGCACTTGTAGAGCCTGCCGGCATAGAAATAGCCGCCGTTGCAACTTTGCCCGCGCTGGGGGCTAAGGGTGCCTTCCTGCAAGCCCACGAGCGATACCACGGTTTTGAAAATCGAGCCGGGCGGGTACTTGGCCATCACCGTGCGGTCGAAGAAATAGCGGAGCGGGTCAGTAAGCAGGCGGCTGAATTCTTGGCCGCGCTCGTTGGTCATCACCAACAAATTTGGGTCGTAAGTCGGGGCGCTTATCATCGCCAGTATCTGCCCCGTTTTTGGGTCAATGGCCACCACGCTCCCCGTTTTGCCGGCCATCAGTTTTTCGCCGTAGGCTTGCAGCCGGATGTTGATGCTCGACACCAAATCCTTGCCCGCCACCGCTGCTGCGTCTCGCTCCCCATGTTTGTATTTGCCCACAATGCGGCCCAGGTTGTCGCGCAGCAAGTTGGTCTCGCCTTTTTGGCCGCGCAGATAATCTTCATAGCCCGATTCGAGGCCTGCTGCTCCGATGTAGTCGCCCGTTTCATACTTGCCCTTGTTGCGCTCTATGTCGCGGGGGTCTACCTCGTTGATGTAGCCCAGCACGTGCGCCCCAGCATGGAAAGGATAGCCGCGGATGCTCCGCGCCTGCACGAAAAACCCTGGAAACTCATAGAGGCTTTCCAGCAGGCGGGCGTTTTTTTCGGGCGATATTTTTTTCAAAAAGACAAACGGTACTGATTTTGAAAATTTCCCGCTGCGCCAATCCTTATCCAAATTTCGTTTGAAATCCTCCTGTTTGATGGCCAAAATGCTACAAAACTTTGCCACGTCCATCTTCTTCAAGTCCATCTGGTTGTAGGTCAGCATCAGGTCGAAAGTCGCTTCGTTGTTCACGATGCGCTCGCCGTTGCGGTCGTACACAATGCCACGGGGGGGGTACACCGTGAGTTCCTCAATGGTGGTAGCATCCGCCAACTTGGCGTACGAATCGTCGAACAATTGGAGGTTGGCGGCTTGCAGCACCAGCGCGATGGCGCAGGCGAGGAAAACCCATTGGATGTTGCGCTGTCGGTTGAGGCCGTTTTTCATGTGAGAGGACTTTTGACTATTGACCGTTGACTATTGACCGTTGACTATTGACCGTTGACTATTGACCGTTGACTATTGACCGTTGACCGTTGACTTTTGACCGTTGACTTTTGACCGTTGACTTTTGACCGTTGACTTTTGACCGTTGACTTTTGACCGTTGACTTTTGACCGTTGACTTTTGACTTTTGACCGTTGACTTTTGACTATTGACAGTTGACTATTGACCGTTGACTATTGACCTTTGACTTGGTTTTTAAGATTAACGGTAACTGTATGTCAATGGTCAATAGTCAACGGTCAAAAGTCAACGGTCAAAAGTCAACGGTCAAGGGTCAATAGTCAACAGTCATTTTTTGGGATTGAACATAGCCGCGTAAAGCGCAACGAATATCATGGTCAAAACCCACGCGGCAAGAGTTTTTTTGAGAATCTCCCCCACAAACACCGGGGCGAAATAATTGACCGAAAAGTACCAAAAAATATGAAGTCCCATAAAGAGTGTTGCGCCTTGTATGAAAGTTTGCCAGCCAACATGAGCCGGAGCAAAAATGGGGTCTTTCTGCGAAAACCCTCCTTTAGGTGCAAAAGGCTTGAGGGCAAAGGTTCGTGCCAGCCCACTGAACGCCCCAGCACTCGCATGGATGCCCCAAGAAGGCACAAAGGCATCGGCGGCCAACCCTACGGCAAAACCCAACAACACGAGATATGGCGCAGGCAATTGCAATGGCAAAAAAAGGATGAAGAGCGGATAGAGCAGCACATTGAAATAAGAGCCGACGGTGCCCGTCATCTGGTTGAGCAGCAGCGACTGTACCGCCACCAGCCCAATAAACCGCAAAAAGTGGGGGCCGATGTTTCTACCGTTCATTGTTGCTGATTTTGAGTTGAAGGCTGTCAAGTTCGGCTTGGAAAAGATTGCTCACCACCGCTACGTCGCGCACCGTCGCCATGTCTTGGCTGAGGCTTACTTTGATTTCCAAAAAATAGGGGTTTTCGGGGTCGGGCCTTGGGCTGCCCTTCACCTTGCCCACCGGGTGGCCTTGCGGGAACATGAGCGAGTACCCGCTCGTGGCCACCGGCTCGTCATGCTGTACCACAAAGTGTTGGGGGATGTAGCGCAGAGTCATCTCGCTGGGGTCGCCGCCTTCCCAAGTGAGTGAACCGAATGCGTTTTTCTGATTGGGCAGCGCGACCGAAATTTTGGTCTGGCGGTGCAGCACCGACATGACCAACGAATAATGCTCTCCAACATGGCGCACAATGCCTACAATACCTGCTGGACTCACCACGGCCATGTCTGGCTGAACGCCGTCGCTGCTCCCTCGGTTTATGATCAGCCAGTTGCTGGCATCGGCGATGGAATTTTTGATGACTTTGGCGGTGATAAAATCATACTGGGGGCGGAGGGTCTTTCGGCGCACCGAGTCGGTTCGGGAGATCGAGTCGTAGTTGACGAGGAAGAACGTGTCGCGGACGGACACGTGCATCATCCGTGCGTTCGAGAGCCGGGCTTGGAGGCTGTCTACGAGGTGCGCAAGGCTGTCGGCTTTTTCGTAGAGGCCAAAATAGTCGGTGGCCATTTGGCGCTTTTCGAGTGCTCGCCCACCAAAAATGCCCGTCGTGTTTGCCCAAATCGCCTCGTGCCGCGTATTGAAATTCACCATGATGGCAAAGCACACCATCTCCACCAGCAAGAACGTGACGAGGCCACCGTTGCGGAGCAGGAGTTGAAGTAGCTTGCCCATAGGTAAAACTATGAACTATGAACTATGAACTATGAACGTTGCTATCGTTCATAGTTCATAGTTCATAGTTCCTTTAGACGCTTTTGCGGTCAATCAAAAAGGAATACTGCTGGGTGTTGCGGAGCGCCATGCCGGTGCCGCGCACCACGGCGCGGAGCGGGTCGTCGGCTACATGGACTTCGAGTTTGGTCTTGGATTCCAATCGCTTGTCCAAACCGCGCAGGAGCGCCCCGCCGCCCGTGAGGTAAAGGCCGGTTTTGTAAATGTCGGAGGCCAATTCGGGCGGGGTAAGTTCGAGTGCGCGCAGCACGGCGTCTTCTATTTTGCTGACGCTTTTGTCCAGCGCGTAGGCCACTTCTTGGTAGCCTATTTTGATTTGCTTTGGGATGCCGGTCATCAGGTCGCGGCCGTTCACGGCATAATCAGCCGGCGGGTTTTCAAGTTCGTGGAGGGCAGAGCCGACGTGTATTTTTATCTGCTCCGAGGTGCGCTCGCCGATGAGGATGTTGTGCTCGCGCTTCATGTAGTTCATGATGTCGTTCGTCAGTTCATCGCCCGCGATACGGATGCTCTGGTCGCACACGATGCCCGAAAGCGCGATGACCGCAATCTCCGTAGTGCCGCCGCCGATGTCAATGACCATGTGGCCCACCGGCTCCTCGATGTTCAGGCCAATGCCAAGTGCGGCGGCCATCGGCTCGTGGATGAGGTAAGTTTCTTTGCTGTCAACGTGGTCGGCGGAATCGAAAACGGCGCGTTTTTCTACTTCGGTGATGCCACTGGGGATGCAGATGACCATTTTGAGATGGCTGAACATATTCCTGCGGCGGCCTACCATTTTGATCATCCCTTGTATCATGGCCTCAGCGGCTTGGAAGTCAGCGATAACCCCGTCTTTGAGCGGGCGCACTGTCTTGATATTGTCGTGGGTTTTTTCGTGCATCTGCATGGCTCGGTGGCCCACAGCAATGGTCTGTTTGGTAGCGCGATCCATGGCTACGATAGAAGGCTCATCCACCACCACCACATCGTCCACCATAATGAGCGTATTGGCGGTGCCAAGGTCAACGGCAAGTTCTTGCTTGAAGAATTTAAAAAGGTTGAACAAAGTATTGGGCTGTTTGAAAAGTGTGAATCGAATCGGAATTGGATAAAAAAGTGCGCAAAACTACGCAGGATTTTTGGGGATTTCCTTTCCAAATAAATGGGGCAGATTTTGAAAAAAGTGGTGGCGGCGCATTCCCAAAAGTTGTCGCGCACCAAAAATCATGACCCCATCGCCCAATAGACTTCTTGCGAAAGTAAAGCGTGCTACCGCACAATCGCCACCTGCGCCCCAAAATTCATGCGAAGCGTGGGAATCCAGTCGGGTGCCTCCGCATACAGACTGTAGATTTCAGGGTTTTGGCTCCAAACAATCGAGGGCCGGGCCGTCAATCGGAAGCCTTCGGTACGGAACAGGTTGAACCCGATGCCAAACATGAAACTCGTGGTGCGCTTCTTGAAAAGTTGGTCGTGGCGGAATGTTGTGTACGATTGAAAAGGCAGCTCCGCGCCACTGAACACCAAGCGGTCGGGTGTTCCGGCATCCAAAAAGTCAATCGCCATGCCCGCCTGCAGATACACGCACTGGCATTTGTGCACCCGCACCTCCGCTTTGATGGGCACCGTCCAGTAGGCTGGCTTGAAGGCGCGGATGTTCGATTTGTACAGCGTCACCAGCACCCCGTTTTGTTCTTTTTGAATGACCTGACCGGCAAACACCGGGTACTCGTACTCGCGGTAATATTTGCGCCCGATGCCCGCACCCAGTGCGAGCGAGCCTATCGGCACTTCCAATTGGAAACTGGGCACGAAGCGCGGCTTGATGCCGTCGGTCAGTTGGCTCACGTCGAAGCCCATTTCGAGGCCGCCGATGAGTTTTCCAAAATTGTATTGGGCAAAACCAATTTGTGCGAAGCAGCAAAGTGCGGTGGCGAGTGCGGCGAGTTTTTTCATAGTGCGGAAAGTTTGGTTCAAAGATAACAGGGCGGGGCGGTACGCTGCTTTCCCGAAGTGATTAAAAACGAAAAACCCCGCCCGGCGCATTGCCGGACGGGGTTCGTGTATCGCTGGTTCTGAATAACTTTATTTCATTTTGGCGATGTCGGCACTGGTGGTGTTGATGCCGCGAGCCGTCCATTGGATTTGGTCAGGGTTGCCAGCCGTAGTGAGTTCGACCGTAGCCGTTTCCACCAAAGTCAGGCCCGTTACTTTGTTGCCGATGCGACCGTTTTCGCGGTAGTCGCTTGCCCAGTTCACTTTGTATTCGTTCACGCTTGCGCTCAATGTTTCGTTGATGGTAGCCACCGTCATCGTCTCAGCGTTCACGCCAGCCACGAAGTGTGTGCCGAGGTATGCGCCTTGCTTGCTGAACACGCTGATGCTGTAGGTCTTGGTGCCACGGCTGAATCCGCGAGCGATATTGTAAAGGACTGCGGTGTATTCTTTCGTCTCGAAAGCGGCTACTGGCTCCGGGCAAACCGGCATGTTGCTGAAAGATGCGCTGCGCTCCAACTCTGGGAGAAACTGGTAGAATTCCCAGCCCAAGCGAGCGGCTTTTGCTGCCGGGCGGGTTTCGAGTTGTGCTTGCAGGTCTTGCGTGTTGAACGTGTAAGGGAGCGTAGCCTTAGGGAACTGTGCCAAGAAATCTTGGAACGAGGGCGTAGCGTCCTGTGCGTTCAGGGTAACGATGCTTGCGAGTGCAAGGAGAAGAGCCGGGATTAATTTCAAGTTTTTCATATCAAAAATCGGATTTGGATTTGAGTTTGTGTGGTGTGGATTTTTTCTGCGGCTTGATTGTGTGTGTAAACCTGTTTCCCCTTCTATTTCAAATTGCTTGCCAAAAAATTCGGAGGGGGCTTTTTTGCAGAAAAAATTTTTGAAAAAAGTGCGAATTAGACTTCTTGGGGTAGGAAAGTCACAACCATCGGCAGCGTTTTTCGAGAAAACGGCTTCCAACGGCTTTGCCAACATTTCAAAGAACCAGCGATGAGTGTCAATGATTTGCGCGCAATATGCGTGAACGG
>JBJXFT010000270.1:0-4784 GCA_046155725.1 Saprospiraceae bacterium | reverse complement strand
CAATGGCCTTTGGTGAAGTATCGGGAGTTGATGTTTGTGCGGTAGTTGACTATTGACTTTTGACCGTTGGCAATAAAAAACAGGCAGCATCGGGCGTTCCGAATGCTGCCTGTTTTTGTAAGGTTCTGCTTGAAACTTGCCAACTTGTTACTTGCTGCTTTCGGCTGCGTAGGCCGCCGCGCCGATGATGCCTGCGTTGTTGAGGAGTTTGGCGGGTACTACGCGGGCTTGGGTTTTTAGTTGATGTTTGTATTGCTCAAAAAATTTGCTCTCGCCGCCGCCGAGGATGAACAGGTCGGGCGAGAGGAGCAATTCCAAATGGTTGAGGTATTCGTTGAAACGCTCGGCCCACTCGCTGCGGCTGATTTTGAGCCGGCTCCGCGCGCCGGAAGAGCACCAGGCTTCGGCCACTTTCCCGTGTTTCCAGAGCAGGTGGCCGAATTCTGTGTTGGGGATCAGTTGCCCCCGATAAAACAGTGCCGACCCCAACCCTGTGCCGATGGTGATGAGCAGTACCAGCCCGTCTTCGCCCTGCCCCATGCCTTGGCGCATTTCTGCCACGCCGGCCGCGTCGGCATCGTTGGTGGCAAAAACGGGGCAATCGCAGGCTTCGCCAAACACTTGCTCGATGTTCGTGCCGATCCAACTCTTGTCAATATTGGCGGCAGAGTTTGCCACGCCGTTTTTCACGATGCTCGGAAAGCCACAGCCCACCGGGCCTTTGTAGTTGAAATATTCCACGATCTCCGCGAACGCCCCCGCCATCGCTTTTGGCGTGGAAGGCTGCGGCGTCGGAACCCGAAAGCGCTCGCCTTGCAATTTCCCGTTCGCCATATCTACTACCGCGCCTTTTATGCCCGACGCGCCTACGTCTATTCCCAAAATGTGCTGCATGGTTTTTAATTTGATAATGGGATAATGGGGTAATTTGATAATGGAGCGAATGGGGTGGGAAAACGCCAAATCATGAAGGGCGTAAAAATCGTTCATCGTTCATAATTCATCGTTCTCCTACTCTTCTGGAATCACGTTTTCCTCTTCTACTTCTTCGCCCGTGTCGGTGATGATTGATTTTTGCTTGCGGCGTTCGAGCGAGTTGGCGTGCATATCGAGGTATTCGCTGCGGTTGCGCACAATCTCGGCGGCGAGGTAAATGGCTTTTATCATCGAAGTTTCTTCCGCCTCGCCTTTGCCCGCAATGTCGTAGGCCGTGCCATGGTCGGGCGAAGTGCGCACGGCGGGCAGCCCGGCGGTGTAGTTCACGCCCGCGCCAAAGGACAGAGCTTTGAACGGCACCAGCCCTTGGTCGTGGTACATGGCGAGGATGCCGTCGAATTTGTTGTACTGGCCCGAACCGAAGAAACCGTCGGCGGGGTATGGGCCAAATGCGAGCACCCCCCCCTTGATTTTGGCCTCTTCGATGGCTGGGCGCACGATTTTGTCGTCCTCGTCGCCGATGGCCCCCTCGTCGCTGGCGTGGGGGTTGAGGCCCAGCACCGCGATGGTGGGCCGCTCGATGTTGAAGTCAATGCGGAGCGTTTCGGCCATGATGAGGATTTTGCGCAGCACTTTTTCTTTGGTGACGGCGGCAGCCACTTCGCGCAGAGGGAGATGGTTGGTGACGAGGCCGACGCGCAGCGAATCGGACACCATGAGCATCAGCGAATCTTTGACTTTGAATGCGCTGGTGAGGTACTCGGTGTGGCCGACGAACGGGAAGCCGGCCATTTGCATGGCTTTTTTGTTGATGGGCGCGGTGACGAGCGCGTCTATGTCGCCCGACTTGAGGTCTTTCACCGCGCGTTCGAGGGCTTGCTTGGCGCATTCGCCCCCTACTTTGTCGGGCTTGCCGAGCGTGACGTTCACGTTGTCAGGCCAGCAATTGACCACGTTGATGCGCTCCGGCAGGGCTTCGGAGGCCGCTTCGATGGAATGGAACTGGATGTTCTCCTCCGTGATGATGTTCTTGTGGTAGGCAATCACCTTGGTGCTGCCGTACACGATGGTGTTGAATTTTTTCCCGATGTTTTTGAGGCCGATGGCCTTGAGGATGACTTCGAGGCCGATGCCGTTGATGTCGCCGCAGGAAATTCCGATGGTTATGTTGCTCATTCTTAGATGTGAGAGGCTTGAGAGAGGTGAGAGGGTGAGAGTTTCCGCTCTCTACCCTTTGCAGTGCGCTGGTGTTTTTTTTAAAATTTATGAGGCCCTAAAAATTTGTCCCCGTTGAAATGAATCAAATGGTCTGGGTTGTCGGCTATCCAAACTTCAGTTTCCCAAGCGATGTCGGCTGCCCATTTTCTGAAATCGTTTTTGCTCAAAAAAGCCGTGACAAAAACAATTTCTGCGGTGCATACTTGCGTCAGGCGTTTTAATTCGAGCATCCGTACTTCGCTGATCGTACCGCTGCTGTGTACTGCTTCAATCAAGAAAAGCCAATTGCTTGAAGCGTCATAAGCGATGATATCCGGTAGTTCGTCGTGCAACAATTCAAAAAAACGCAAGGAATCCAACGTAGCCCGATCCATGAGCAGAAACTTGTTTGCCGTATCGCCCACATAAAGCACCCTGCAACCGCGCCCAAATCGTGGCAAGAACTCTTCAATGATTTGTTTTTGCAACAGGTTGTGCTGTCCCGGCGAAAAACTAAGGTTAACCCCATCGGGCAAAGTAACGGCTACTTTTTCAAAGGCACGGGTGCGGTTCAGCTCGCTGCGAAGGTTTGAGTGAAGTTCGGTAAAGCGGCTCAATTGTGCTGACCATCGGTCAGTGTCAAATTGACGTAGCAGCAAAACCAATTCGGAAGTCAGGGCATAGCCTCTGGTTGGGTCGTTGGTTGCTGCCTTCGGGTTGGCGGCGGCTTTTATCACCAATCCAGCCAATATTGGCAATTTCAAATCCTTACGCCGGATATCGTCATAGGAGCCGCTTGAGATGTTTTCTTCAAAGTTCGCATTGATAAAAGCGATGATCTCCCGGGTTTTCAGGATGCGCCCTTCAGTAAGCCCTTGCGCCTCTTGCCAAGATTTTTTCACGCCTGCTACGGCTAAAAATGCCATCGCCATTTTTTCCAATCCTCTTGATGTCTTCCCCTCAACCGGGATGCCGATCGCATCCAGCACCGCTATCGCCTGCTCTATCAAGCGCACAACGGGAGAAGATTTTTTTGAATTGCCGAGGTAGTGCATGGTCAAAACAGGGTAGCCTGATAGCCCGACATTTGGGCGTGGTTTTCGAGCGCGTTCGGCAGGAAGCCTTCGCTTTGTTCTGAAAGGTGGGCACTGATCGAACCTGCTAAATGATAAGCCAGCATAGGGGGCACGGCATTTCCAATCTGATAATATTGGTTTGTTTCGGTGCCGAAAAATTCAAACCAGTCAGGAAAACTTTGCAAACGAGCCGCTTCCCTGATGCTGATGCGCCGCCGCCGCCCATCTTCCAGCCGAACACGCTGCATATCGCCAGTAGGCGCGGCGATATTGCGGCAAGTCAATGTGCGTGCGGGTTTATTGAGGTAAAGGTCGCGCGGGTTCACGCAAGATGAAGCCCGTTCGTAGTTCGCTACATAGCGATCCATTGAAGGGGTCAGAATTTTACTTTCGTCTTCCGTTTTTTCTATCAGGTCGCCGATTGCGTCTTCAACCATGAAAAGGCGGCTGTCGGGGCGCGGGAACAAAAAATGCCCATGGTGGCCTACCACGAAAAGTCGTTCCCTGTTTTGTGGCACTCCATATTTGACAGCATTTAGCAGCCGATATTCTATGCGGTAGCCCATTTCACGCAATTGGGCCATTATCTCTTCGAGATACCATTTGTTGGAATAGAGCATCCCCCGCACATTTTCAAACATCCACAGTTTTGGCTTGATTTGATCTATCGCTGCCATAAAAACAGGAAAGCCGTTGCGTTCATCATCCAAACCTTTTTGATGGCCGCCCACACTGAACGGTTGACAGGGAGGGCCGCCTATTACCACATCGTAGTTTTGTTCGAATGCCGTTTTTTCGGTCAATTTTTCTGAGAAGCAGTGTCCCGTGAGGTTATGGTTGTAGGTCTCCACTGCTTTTGCATCCATTTCAAATCCAGCCACCTCAAATCCTTGCGCCTCAAAACCCAGCGAAAGCCCGCCACACCCTGCAAACAAGTCCAGCACGGAATAGCGACCATGCTGCTGGGGGCGAAGGAGTAAATTTAGGCGATCTGGATAGTTCTGATACATGAGGTTACTGAACAGCCATCTTTTTCAAAAAGTCGTACAAAAGCCGCACCCCCACGCCCGTGCCTTCTTTGGTGCGGTAGCCGTTGGCGGTGCGGAGAAAGGCTGGCCCCGCGATGTCGAGGTGCAGCCAAGGGTAGTCCACAAAGTTTTCGAGGAATTTTCCGGCGGTTATCATGCCTGCATTGGAAGAGCCGAGGTTCTTCATGTCAGCAATGCTGCTCTTGAGTTCCTCGCCGAATTCTTTCCAAAGCGGCAGTTCCACCAGCCGCTCGTAAGTGGCGTGGCCGCTTTCTTCCAAAGTGTTCTTTACCGCTTTCGGTGCAGTGCCCATGTAGCAAATGGCCTGTGTGCCGAGCGCGCGCACGGCAGAACCAGTGAGCGTGGCAATGTCGAGCGCGAGCACGGGTTTGTATTTTTTGGCGTAATGCAGCGCGTCGGCGAGGATGAGGCGGCCTTCCGCGTCGGTGTTCACCACTTCCACGGTTTTGCCGGAGCTCATCGTGATCACGTCGCCGGGAGCGAGCGCGTTTTCCCCGATTTTGTTGTCGGTAGCGGGGATGAGGCC
>JBJXFT010000259.1:0-7395 GCA_046155725.1 Saprospiraceae bacterium | reverse complement strand
GGAAAAACGCCGCCCCATCGGATTCAAAAAAGAAGATTGACCAGCGTTCACGCCAAGCGGGCGAAGGGGATAAACTTCTGAAAAATTCACCCGACGACTTCAAACTATTTTCCTAAAAGTCGGCGTTCGGGGAATTCAACTCAAATTTTTCAAAACCAAAACTTTCCACCCAACCATGCGCCATAACCTAATGACTGCCCTGCTGCTTGCCAGCACCTCCCTCTCCATTTCCGCCCAAAGAACCGCCGACTGGTCGGCAGAATTGGCGGGCAACGCCCAAAAAATCGTCCTCCAAAACTTTACCGGAATCCCCATCGTCCAAACCGAAAGCGCCTTCATCGGCATTGACCCTGAAACCCACAAAGTGGCTTGGACTGCCAAACGCGCTTCCAGCAAGTTGGTGGCCGCCATGGAAGAAGGCACCGATTTCTACAACCTCAACATGACCCCCTACGTGCTGGTGCGCGAAAACCTGATTGACAGCCGCACGGGCCAAGCCGTGATGGACAAAGAGCGCGACGGCTACAAAGAGGTGGGAGGCTACGAAGTAATCCCCGACCTCAACAGCGTGTTGCTGCAAACCGTCGCCAAAGGAATGGTGCGGCTCTACCTCGTCAGCATCGCCGACAACAAAGTGCTCTGGAACGCCGACGTGCTGAAAAACAGCATCGTGCAATTTGTGGACATGAGTGCCGAAGGCCAAGCCGCCGCCGAAGCCAACGACGACGGCAACATCGAAATCCCACTCGGAAGCTCACTGGTTTCGCCCGATGGGTATTTGTTCTACCGACACAAAAGGAACATCATTTGCCTCAAAAGCGAAACGGGGAAAGTCCTTTGGACCGAAAAAACTTCTGCCGCCGAATTGCTGCTCAGCCCTTCGGGCAAAACGCTCATAGTCGCAGAGGCAGAAGTTGGCCCCGCCATCGAAGGCACGATATCGAGGCCAAAAGGCAAGAAAATATCTGCCTTCAGTATCGCCACCGGAAAGCCCGCTTGGAAAGAAGAAATCAAGGCCGATGCCCAAGTCCGGTGGCTCGATGCGCACCCCAAGTTCCTCACCGTCGTCCACCGCAAAGGCTGCAACCTCTACAACTACGTCACGGGCGAAGCACTTTGGAAAAACGACTTTGATGGCCGCCGCGTGGTGGAAGTGCTGCCCAACGACGAGGGCTACCTCATCACCTACGAATCTGGCTACAAAACCATGCAACTTGGCAAAGACGGCTCGCCGCGCTGGAAAAAGCCCCAGCTCATCGAGACCGAAGAAGGCGAAGAAAACGGCGACGACACGCCCGACGAAAGCGGCATTGACCGCTTCCACTTTGCCAAGGGCGATGTGCTGGTGGCTGCCGACCGCATCCGCTTTGTGCCGGCCAAAGGCTCTGGCATGAAACGCTGGAAAATGAAACTCAGCCCCAGCGACCGCATTTCCTACGACCCTGCCCGCAACAACCTCGTGGTGCTCACGCTCCAAAAACTCCAAATCGTCAACCCCGACCAAAACCCCAAAGTCGCCCTCGACCTCAAAGTTGACCTGAAAGACCCCTACGCTTTCGACATTTTTGAAATCCGCGAAAAGGCCTATTTCATGTCGAGCGAAAAGGAATACGTCATTCTGGACCAAGAGAGCGGCGCGGTTACCCACAAATTTTACCCCAAAGCCTTCGACCCTAAGGGGCTGCTTATCCGCGCGGCTTTTGCAGGCTTGAGCGGTGTGGGTATGAACGTCCGCGAAGATTTCAATGGCACACGCCAAGTGCGCTGGGGTCGACCCGGCACCTGCAACCGCGAAGCCAACAATTCAAAAAAGGAAAAAGCCTCCGCAGAGGTGGCGGGTGATGTCTTTTCGCTTATGCCCCCTACGCGCTACAACGCTTTCAAAGAGGGCCGCGATTTTGCCTACTACCTCACCGACGAAGAAGTGAACGGCAAGGGCAAAAACGTGCTCATCAAAGTCAGCAAAGACCGTGGCGGAGAAGCCGACAAATTGGTGTTCGACAACGCCCGCCCACTCTACCAAGTGGACGAGCTGCAAAAGCGGGTGTTTTACGTCCACAAAAACACGCTCAAGGTGTTTCAGATGTGACAACGCACAACGTCGGCAGGGTTTGAAACCCTGCCGACGTTCGGTGCTCGCAACCGCCCCGACCGGGTACAATTTTTTCTAAAAAATAAAAAATACACCCGTTCGGGATTTTTTTCGAAAAAAGTCTCAATCTTACACCCGAAAAGGTATAAAGAATGGACTCGATTTCCACTTTTGTAAAAGAACGCCGCAAAAAACTGGGCCTCACGCAGCCCGACCTCGCCGAAAAGTCCGGTGTGGGCCTGCGCTTTGTCCGCGAATTGGAGCAGGGCAAGCAGACCCTTCGGCTCGACAAAGTGAACCAGTTGCTCGCACTTTTTGGGCACGAACTCGCGCCGGTCAAGTCAAATTTTTCTGAACCATGAGAAGCGCCAAAGTCCTGCTGCATGAGCAGCCCGTCGGGTCGGTTTGGGAAAACGAGGAAGGCTTCTTTTTCCAGTATGCGCCCGAATACGCTGCTCGCGCGGATGCCCGCCCGGTCAGCCTGACCCTGCCCGTCCGTGTCGAAAATTACAGTTCGGACGCGATTCTGCCGTTTTTCGACGGCCTCATCCCAGAGGGCTGGCTGCTGCAAATCGCTGAGAATCATTGGAAAATCGGAGCGCGCGACCGCGTCGGGCTGCTCTTCGCTTGTTGCCGCGACTGCATCGGCGCGGTGTCCATCCAACCCGACTCTGGCCCATGAATGATTTTGCAAAATGCCTTTTTTGTGGGGAGAGCCTCCCCGATGGCGCGGCAGATTTCCACCCCTCGTGCAGCCGGAAATTTTTCGGCAGCCCAACGGCGCCGGAACTGCCGTACTCGCTCGGCGAACTGCACGAACTGGCGCAGCACATCGTGGAGCGGAGCATCGCGGTGACGGGTGTGCAGCCCAAACTTTCGCTGGCGTTTGAAAAAAACGTGCGAGAAGGCATTTCCCGGCTCACGCTCGTGGGGCTTTGGGGCGATTACATTTTGAAGCCGCCGAACGCGCAATTTCCAGAACTCGTTGAAAACGAGCAACTCACCATGTCGTTGGCGCAGGTGTTTGGCATAGAGACCGTGCCATTTTCGCTCATCCGGCTCCGCAGCGGCGAACTGGCTTACCTCACTCGCCGCATTGACCGTTCGAGAGCCGGGAAACTCCAGATGGAGGATTTTTGCCAACTTTCGGAGCGGCTGACGGAATACAAGTACCGGGGCAGTGTGGAGCAGATTGCCAAAGTCATTCGGCGTTTTTCGTCCAACCCGGGGCTGGATGTCGCCAACTTTGTGGAGGTCGTGGTCTTCTGCTTCCTGACCGGCAATGCCGATATGCACCTCAAAAACTACTCGCTGCTCACCTTGCCCGATGGCGACATCCGCCTTGCGCCCGCTTACGATTTGGTCGCCACCACACTCGCCATGCCGACCGACCCGGAGGAAAGTGCCCTGACTGTGAACGGCAAAAGGAGCCGACTGACGCTGGCCGATTTTGCGGCTTTCGCTGCCCATGCTGGCTTGCCAGAGGCGGTTTTCAAGAAGATTTTGCAGAAAATGCAGCGGAAAATGCCTGCGGCGCAAGCGAAGATTGGGCAGTCGTGGTTGTCCGACGACATGAAAACGGCCTACCGAAAAATGCTGGAGGAGCGGCTGGCGCGGCTGGAGGGCGGGTGAGGTGGGCCCTTGATGGCGGCAAGAATGGGAACGCAGGTATTTTTTGTGAAAGAAGATAGGTTTGGGTAGTTTTGCCCTTGAAATGAACAAGGCGGACTACATTGGTTACTGGAAACTGACGGCGCTCAAAGATTGGGACGCGGTCGGCCACCTGTTTGAAAAAGGAGATTATCTGCACGCGCTCTTTTTCGGCCACTTGGTGTTGGAAAAACTGCTCAAAGCCCATTTCGTGCAAGACAACGCGAGCGATTTCCCGCCCAGAACCCACAACCTGCTGCTGCTGATTGCTCAAACCGTGCTGGCTCCTTCTCCCGACCAACTCCGCCTTTTGAGCCAGATGAACCAGTTTCAGATAGATGGGCGATACCCCGACTACAAAATGGCGATGTTCAGAACCGCTACCGAACCTTACACCCGAAGTCTCTTGGACGAAATTCAATTGCTCAAAGAATGGTTGAACAGCAAGTTGCCATAAGCACCGTAAAACGCTTCGCCGAAGCGGTCAGAAATCAAGGCATTGACCTCAAAGCCGTCATCTTGTTCGGTTCCTACGCCCGCGGGGAGCAGCGGGAATGGTCGGACATTGACGTGGCCTTAGTGGCCGACGAGTTTATCGGGGTCAGTTTTGAGGACATCAAGCGCTTCATTGACGTGACCATCCAAAAGCCCTTCCTCTTTATCGAATCACACACGTTCAACACCCGCGAGTTCGATCAGGGCAACCCCTTCATAGCAGAAATCCGACGGACGGGGATTGTGGTCGCCTGAGCGTGGCCCGCTTGCCATACTCGGCTTTTCGGCTGCCCTGCTGCTCGTGCTCGACTATCATTTTCCCCATCTCAAAATAGGCATGCACCATCGTCAAGTTGACGGCAGCGGCGACTTTTTGGCGGGTGGACAAAATCAACTGCGCGATTTTGTCAAAAAAGGGCTGGCCTTGCACGGGCTGGTTTTTCATAAAGGTGGGTTGGGATATTTCGCGTGCGCGTTTCATTCAAAAAGAAACCCTACACCCCGCCGGCACTAAGCCCCGGATACGCTCCCGCTCGGCTTCTGGGATGGGGTCGTATTAACGTCGGAAGGGTTTCAAACCCTTCCGACGTTTCGTTTCTAATCGAATTCGATTTCAAACTTCTCCAAATCGGCCAGGACTTGGTTCGGCAGGTGGTATTTTTCGTAGGCATCAGCGTCGCCAAACCAGTCCATCAACTCGGTCCGGCGGAGTTGGGTATCCAATTTTGACAGATGCGCGTGGTAAGAAGAGTACGGATAATCCCGAAAATCGGCCACAAAACCGTGTTTCTGTGGGTTGGCGTGGATGTAATACACCGCCTGTACCCGATAATCCTCGTCATCCACCGGAATGCGCCGGAAGAGTTCTTCAAACAGGCCGCCCGTGCGCCCGTATGCTTTGTTGATGGCTTGGGCGTAACTGTTGAACAGTTTGGAGAATTGGTTGCTGATGCGTTTTGTTGCTTCCGTTGCAACGTCGGAAGGGTTCAAAACCCTTCCGACGTTTACGTTTAATCCCCCCGTATTCCGAATCACCTCCTCCTCCGACCGAACCCGAATCAGCAGGTGAAAATGATTTTTCAGCAGACAGTAGGCGTAGGTTTCGGCCACTGGCGGGATGTACTTCGCGTACAGTTTCAGGAAATACGAATAGTTGCGGGCCTCTTTGAAAAGGTCTTCGCCGTTGATGCCCCGGTT
Source organism: Saprospiraceae bacterium (assembly GCA_046155725.1). Classification (GTDB taxonomy): domain Bacteria; phylum Bacteroidota; class Bacteroidia; order Chitinophagales; family Saprospiraceae; genus M3007. The sequence continues at coordinate 1,961 of JBJXFT010000259.1, read as the reverse complement.
ATAGACGTGGTAAAACACGCCGCACTGCATGGGGGTAGTATGTTTTTTCATGGTCGGTATTTTTACGTTTTTAACGTCGGAAGGGTTTGAAACCCTTCCGACGTTTCTCGTTGAGTCATGGTCTGCGAACAGCCGACTAATCAATATTTTTTTTCTCGTTTTTTAATTTCAAAACCTCCTTTTGAAGAGAAACAACTTGTGATGCTAAATAGAAAGGTAAAATTAAAATACATACAATTAGTAAGTCAGAGGTAGCTATTGCAAATAAAGCCTCTTTTCCGAACGTAAAATAAATAAACGCAAGTGTTCCAATAAAAACACTTGTCCACTTTGCAGCTCTACGAAGTACTGTTCCCTCCTCAATTTTAGCAGCAGATTTTTCTTCATCAATCCTTACTTTTTCTTCTACTAATTTTTTTATTCTTTCTGCTTCTTCTCGTTCCATTCTTAAGTGCCAAATGCCCTCCACCAAGCGGTCGTGGCTCACTTCGTAGCTGAACCCGCCCGTGGTATTCGGCTCGGAGCGCAGCAGGAAGGCATCGGTGAGGCGGCGCAGCAGGGTGTCGTCCACGCCGGGCAGGGCCAGCAGGGTGCGGCCATCCACGTTCACGCGGTAGGCGATGCCGGTGGCGGGGTCGGCGGCCACAAGTTGGTCTTCAATCATGCGGCGGGCAGCGCGGCGGGTGGCCTCATCGGGCAGGGCCGCGATTTTGTTGCGGTAGTACTGCTCGAACAAATCGCGGAACACGGGCAGTTCGGCCGCCGTCACGGTCGGCTCCGTTTCGCGCCGCCCGATGACGCTGCGCTCGATTTCCTCGCAGCAGATTTGCAGCAAAAACGACTCGACCAAGGCTTCGGAATCGTCTTTTTTCAGCCCCCGCAGGATGGCGGCCACAGCCTCTGGAGTGTAGCGGAAGCGCGGCGACTCGAACTGCCCGCCGGCCAGCAAGGCGGGTTCGACTACGGCGGCCACAGCCTGCGAATCGGCTAAGCCCCTCAGGTGGAAGCGTTTGTACAGAATTTCGGGCAGGCGGTCGGCCAGGGCATCGAGCACGCTCAGGCGGTCTTCGCGGATGGCGAACAAAGCCCGAACTTCCAAAGGGCGGGCGAGCAGGGCCTGTTGTTCGTCAGTGAGCGCGTCGGAGAGGTCGCGCAGCGCCTGCGGGATGCGGGTGTAGAGCAGTTCGGCCAATTGCTGTTTGAAGGCCGCGCGCTGTTCGGGCGGGTAAGAATCGAACTCCTCGAATTGGTCGAAGATGAGGAGGAAGGGGCGGGGAGCGGCACTTTGTTTTTGCTTGAAGTGGTGCCAGAGGGTGTGAGTGTCGGCGTGACTCAAAGTCACTCCGACACTTGGTGCGGGCGCGTTCAAAAAATCCATCTCCGCCACGTTTTCCGACAGCGCGAGGTTCAGGTTGTCCAGCGTTTTTTGCAGCAGCGAAACGCTTTGGCCTTTCTGGTAGGCCCCAAAATTGACGATGATGGGCAGCACGTTCGGCGGCAAAATCGGAATCAAGCCAGCCCGAATCAGCGAGGATTTTCCATAACCGGACTTGCCAAACAGGGCGACGATTTTCTCCGTCTGCACCAGCGCGAGCAGGTCTTCTTTTTCGGCATCGCGGCCAAAAAACTGGTCTTTTTGCTCGGTGGTGAAGTAGTTGAGGCCGGGATAGCGGCGGCGTTGCTGGCTCATGGTTCTTCGTCTTTTATGATTTGCTGCTGTACCCAATCCTCCGACCAATCGTGGAGCAGTCGGCGTAGGAGGTTTTTGTCCAAAAACTTGGTTTCGTAGGCCGAGACCAAGGTGGGCGAGAGTTGGCGACTGAGGGCAATCTCTACCACCTCATCGTTTTTTGATTTGCAGAGCAAGACCCCGATGGAGGGGTTTTCGTGGGGCTTGCGCACGTCGCGGTCGAGCAGTTCGAGGTAAAAATTCATCTTGCCGAGGTGTTCGGGCTTGAAAT
>JBJXFT010000071.1:0-5722 GCA_046155725.1 Saprospiraceae bacterium | reverse complement strand
TTAAAAAACAACGGTCGCCGGGGGTGGCAAATTCAACAGTCGGAGCTTTCCTTTTTACCCGCCGTAGTCCCGAGCATCGGGACGAAGGCGGGTCCCTCCGCTGAAACGCCTTTCCCACACTATGTTTCTTCCGACTGGCTGCTGCTGGTGGCCGTTTTTATGAAGTGACACTTTTTAAAAAAGTGTCACTTCTTTTTTGTCACATCCTGCCCACGAGATTGAAAAACCGCCTCATAAACAATCCAGCCTGAATGATCAGCGCGATGAGATACCCCACCCAAATCCCTTTGGCGTTCCAGCCCTGATGCACGGCCAGCCAGTAGCCGATGGGCAATCCGATGAGCCAGAATGCCACGAAAGAAATGACCGAGGGCCGCAGCACGTCGTTGAGCGAGCGCAGCAGCGAAATGCTGGCGAGTTGCATGGCATCTGCCAACTGAAAAAATCCTGCAAAAAAGAGAAGCGTCGTGGCAATAGCGATTACCGTTTGGTCTTGGATGTACAACGAAGCGATGCTGCCCGGAATGAGCAAAAACAAAACCGTCGGAAGCGACATCACCAACATGGAAAGCGCAATGGTCGCCACGCCCGCCATCCACACTTTTACCCGGCTTTTGTAGGCCAGGGCTTGTCCCACTCGGATCATGCCCGCCGTAGAAACGCCCATGATGGTGACGTAGGTGACAGAAATCAGGTTCATGGCAATCTGGTGCGCCGCTTGCTCGGTTTTGCTGATTTGACCGATGATGATGGTGCCTGCCCCAAATGCGGCAAATTCCACCATGATTTGCAACGCCGAAGGAATGCCGTAGCGGATGAAGGATTTGGTTTGCGTCCACACGGCCTGCAAACTTGTGCGACTTTGGCGAAAATACCGCAGGTCTTTACTTCGCCAAATCACTCCGAACAGCACGAGGGCTATCAAGGCGTGTACAATCCCCGTGTTCATGGCAATGGCGTTGATGCCCATTTTGGGTAGGCCGAATTTCCCAAAAATAAAAAGCCAATTCAGAAAAATATCAAGTGCAAGCCCGAAGAATGACAGCACCATGGTGAGGCGGACGTACCCGAAAGCATCGGCGAAATTGACCAGCACCGCAAGCAGAATCAGCGCAGGCATACTGAAAACGACGATTTTAAGATATTCCATGGCCAAGGCCGTCACCTCTGGGTCTTGTTGCAGCAAATGAAAATTTTGGATTCCCAACAAAAGTATCGGGCAAGCCACCAGCACAAAAAATGCACTGAGCCAAAGCCCTGCATGAAGCAAGGTGCGCACCCGCGTACCATCGCGGAGTTCGTGCGCCTCGGCCACTGGAGTCGGAATCATACGCACACCGCCCCAAATCAGGAGCATGGACATGACGAATACCACACTGGCAACCCCATACGCCGCCAGCGCGGTTTCCCCGAGTTGCCCCGTCATCACCGTGCCAGCCAGGCCCATGAGAATGCTGCTCAGTTCGCCCAGCATCAGCGGGAGCGCGAGCCGGAACGTGCCTTTTAGTTCAGAACGGAAAAGGCCCCCGCGCCAGAATCGGAGCAGCGGATGGGTTTTGGAAGTAGCGGTCAGGTTTTTCACGGGGCAAAGGACGGGATTAGAGAGAAGAGGAAGCCAAGTTTTGGAAAGCCGCGTTTTGAGAAAAACTATTTACTTTTGAGAAAAATTTGAACAGCGATGACAGCCACACTTGCTCTTTCTGAATACGAAATCGAACGCGGAAAACCTATGCCAGACAAAAATCACGCCTTTGTGCAAGCTCGGTTACTCATGAAAATTCAGTCAAAAAACGAGGAAAGATATACCGTTTTGCCTGAAATAAATCTGGATTTGCCCATCCGGGAACGTGTGCCAGATTTGGCGATTTATCCTCCTATGGCATTTACGCCCGATGAAAATGAAGTGCGTATGCGCGAAGTGCCGCTCGGCGTGATTGAAATCCTTTCCGCTAAACAAGACCTCACGGAAATGATGATAAAACGCTCTGAGTACTTCGGTGCCGGGGTCAAGTCCTACTGGCTCGCGCTCCCTGCTCTGAGAACCATCTACGTTTTTTACCCCTCTGACGAATACGACATCTATTCCGGGAAAGACATTCTGAAAGACAAGGTTCTTGGCATCGAATTGGACTTGGCAGAGATTTTCAAATAAGGCATTGCCAAGTTTTACAGCGCGGGCTGTTCCGAGGTGTTCGGGGCAGCCCGCGCTTTTTGTTACCACTCCGCCAAGGCTTTCTCAATGTCTTCCCGGTAAATGCGGTCGTCGGGATTGGAGTATGGGTCCGTCCGGTGCTGGCCGCTTTGGTATAGTTTTTTTGCTTCGGCGAGGCTTTCCAGCATTTGAGCGCGGCGCTCACCCACTTGTTTGTACGCCAAAGCGAGGTAGTAATGTGCTTCGGCGAAGCTGGAAGACAGTCCCATTTGTTTTTCTAAAACGGAGATGGCCTCTTGCGGTTTCCCAGTCTCGATTTTCAGCACCGCAAGGTGTAGGTAGTCATAATAGCCGGGGGCATAATCGGCGACTGCCAATTGCGCTTCGATGGTCTGGATGGCTTTTTCTTTTTGCCCCAAACCTTTGTGGCATAGTGCTTTGGCAATCATCAGGTGGTAATCGCCATTGACGGAATAGCCGATGTTGGGCTGCTTGATTTTTTCCAATGCTTCCAAATCCGCCAACGCGCCCGCGCAGTCGCGCAGGAACTGGTAGCGGCACCAGCCCCGGTAGCCGAGGTGTTCCTTGGGGTTGAGCGCCACGGCTTGGTCTATCCAAATGCGCCAGGTCACGAAATCGCCGCGCTTCAAGTAAGGCACTGCTTTTTCCATGTAGGCCATGTCGAACGAAGGGCAAACCGCAATCACGCTGTCGTACAGGATTTGCGAAAAGCGGCTCCCCTGCCGAGTGTGGTTGGCGGTTTCGTAGATTTGGCAAGCCCGATGGCACTCGAAATCGCCCGCCCATTTGTAGATATTGCAATTCACCTGCGCCCCGGCGGCGAGCGTTTGCAGGGAGAAAAGAAGGAGCAGGTATTGGATTTTCATGGCGTGATCCGCGCTATTTCGCCGTTGGCGATGGTGAACGTGAGGTATTGGTAGTAGTCGTAGGGGATGCTTTCGCTTTTGCCCGGCAGCCAGCCTTTCATTTGTTTGCACAGTTGCAGCAAATGGTCGGAGAGGGTCGGAGGGAATTTTTTGGCGAGGTAATCTTGCCCCATTTCCATGACTCGGAAACGCCCGGTCAGGCCATTGCAATTCACCACAAAACGGATGGTGACGTAACCGTTTTCCTTTGCCCAGCCTTTTTCTGTTTTGAAATTTTGCTTGAAATACCGCTCGATGGCGGGCTTTTCCCCATCAAAACCAGCCACATCGAGGGAGTAATATTGAGGAATGTTGGATTCCCGACAGGCTCTGAAAGTCGAGTCGTCGAGCAGAGGGTCGGGCGTGATATCGCCTACATTGTTGGGGTAGTTCGACCCCGGAGCAGGGTGATTTTTTGATTGGCTGCAAGCCGAAAAGAAAGCCAGAGCAAGGGCGAGGGTGGAGAGTATCCGCATGGGGAAAGTTTGAAAGCCCAAAGACACAAACTTGTGGGGGGAGCGCGGGCTTTGAGAAACAGATTTTGAAAGGGGTTAACAGGGAAGACTTGCGCCGAGGCTTTTGCCACAACTTCCTACTTTTGGGAAAAATTTCCAGCCATGTCGCCAGCCGAAACACTGTACCACCAAATCGCCGTCGAACTTCCCGATGCCACCGAAAGCAAAATGTTTGGCGCAAAATGCCTCAAAGCCCCCAATGGCAAAGCCCTCGCCATGTTCTGGAAAGAACACATGGTGTTCAAACTCACGGGCGATGCTGCCACCGATGCCCTCAGCCTCGACGGTGCGCAGGTGTTCACGCCCATGGATAACCGCCCAATGAACGGCTGGATTCAGGTGCCGTTTGATTACGCCGAGCGTTGGAAAGGGTTGGCGGAAGAGGCTTTGGCGTATGTGCGGGAGATTGAGAAACGTAAATCTTTAGCCATAGAACTGGAAATTGAAGCCAAATTGGCTGCCAAGTCCTCCGAAGAAGTGCTGGGCGAAATGACGGAACTCGAAGACAAACTCGCTTGAATTTTCCCCAGCATGAAAAGCGAAGACTTGAAAATCGTGCTGGATTTGATTTAAGCGAGCGCGACACAAAACCGATTCTCGTGAAATCGTTCATCCTTCCTCGTTCATCGTTCCATAGAAGTGGTTTTCAACTCCCTCACCTTCCTGATTTTCATCGCCCTCTTTTTCCCGCTGTACTTCGGCACACGGGGGCGGGCAAGGCTGTGGGTTTGCTTGCTGGCGAGTTACCTTTTCTACGGCTGGTGGGATGTCCGCTTCCTTGCGCTCATTGTCTTTTCCACGGCAATGGACGGCTGGTTTGGAATGTGGCTTTCCTACTTGGACGAGCCAGAGGCGACACGAAACACTTGGCAACGTGGCAGTTGGGCAGCGCGGTTCTTCGGGCGATTGACGCTTTTCGCAAGTGCGTGGGGGCTTCCCCGCAAAGCCGTGCTGGTGTTCAGCATGGCAATGAACTTGGGCTTTCTTGGCTTTTTCAAATACTTCAACTTCTTCGCCGAAGGCTTCGCCAACATGGTCACGAGCATGGGAATGACCCCCTCGTGGACGACCCTGAACATCATCCTGCCCGTCGGCATTTCGTTCTACACATTCCAGTCCATGTCGTACACGATTGACGTGTACCGCCGCGAAATCAAGTGGGAGCCTTCGCTGCTGCGCTTCGCGGCGTTCATCTCTTTGTTCCCGCAACTCGTCGCCGGCCCCATCGTGCGGGCGCGGGATTTGCTGCCGCAAATGCGCGATGACAAACGCTTCGAGTGGAGGGCCTGGCATTCCGGCTTTGGCCGTGTGCTGTGGGGCTTTTTCAAAAAAATAGCCATCGCCGATTCGCTCGCGCCCTTTGTGGATCAATGTTTTAACTCTCCCGAAACCTTTGGCTCCATGCACCTGCTCATCGGGGTGGTTTTCTACTCGTTCCAGATTTACTGCGACTTTTCGGGGTATTCTGACATCGCCATCGGGCTGGCTCGGATGATGGGCTACCATTTCCCGGAGAACTTCCGAACGCCGTATTTCTCCCGGAGTTTCAGTGAATTCTGGACGCGCTGGCATATCTCGCTTTCTTCTTGGCTGCGCGATTACCTCTACATCCCGCTCGGCGGAAACCGCCAAGGCAAACTCGGCACCTACAAAAATAACATGCTCACCATGCTGCTCGGCGGGCTGTGGCACGGTGCCAATTTGGCCTTTGTTTTTTGGGGATTCTTGCACGGGCTGTACTTGATTTTGCAGCGCACCATCAGCCCCGTTTGGCGGCGCGTGGTGTCGGCGTTGAGGTTGCCGGGCTTCGTTTCGGGCGGAGCAGAAATGGCCGTGGTGTATGTCCTGACACTCTTCGCTTGGGTCTATTTCCGCAGCGGGAGTATCGGGCTGGCGGGGGGCGATAGTTTCGCTACCGCGAATGCTGTGCTGGGGGGAATCGCCTCCGGCGAGGGATTTTCGTTTGGCGCGGTCATCAATAAATTTCAGGTAATCAAAGGCGTGTTGCTCATCGGCATCTTGCTGGCGGTGGAGGTTTCCAATTTTCGATTCCGATGGAACGAGCGCCAATTGGAGCAGCCCGTGTTGCGGCTTGTGCTATTTGCCACGGCCTTGTGGCTCATCGCGTT
>JBJXFT010000258.1:0-42990 GCA_046155725.1 Saprospiraceae bacterium | reverse complement strand
TGAGTCACCCCGACACTGCTCTCAAACCGTGCTGCAAAAAACCCGACTCCGAAAAGCACGGCTGCACCAAAACGACCACGCAGGTTTTCCAACTCAAGACGGAATTCGAGGTCGGCAGTTCGCATTTCAAAAAACTTGACCTTCCCAAAGCGTGGGCGTTCTTGCCCGCTTTCCCCGTTTTTCTTTCCCCCTTTTTTGAGGTCCAAAAAATGGACGCTTCCATTTTTGAATCTCCTCCCCCCTCCCTGTCGGGGCGCATGAGGTGTGTGCGCCAGGGCGTTTTTCGCTGTTAGTTGTCGTTGTGATTTCGCCCTGATTTCACTCGCTGCACACGCCGAAACGGGTGCAGCCCATGCGCAACCGGAGCAACGCTCCGCATACCTTCAACAGCAACTTTCAACATGAAAAATATCATCGCCCTCATGGGGTTTATCGCAGGGTTCAGCCCTGTTTTTTCTCAAAATGAAACACCGTTGTCAACGGTCAACGGTCAACAGTCAACGGTCAACAGTCAACAGTCAACAGTCAACAGTCAACAGTCAACAGTCACAGGTATCGTCACGAACGAAAAAGAGGAACTCCTCATCGGCGCGTCGGTCTTTTGGAAAGACACGAAAAAAGGCACGGTGACCGACGCAGAAGGCCGGTTCAGCATCCCCGCCCGCAAGCGGGAGGCCACGCTGGTGGTCAATTATGTCGGCTACACCTCGGCAGAAGTGCAGGTGCTGCCCGGCGAAGACAAGATTTGGGTGGAGGTGGCCGGCGTGGCGCAATTGGAAGAAGTGACGGTGCAGGCCAAAGGCTTTGACACGCACATCTCGACGCTCGGCGTGCACAACGTGGAGCACATCACGAGCAAAGAACTCCGCAAAGCACCTTGCTGCAACCTCTCCGAAAGTTTCCAGACCAACGGCGCGATTGACGTGACTTACCCCAATGCGCTGACGGGCGTGAAGGAAATCCAACTGCTCGGGCTGCGCGGCATCTACAGCCAGTTCCTCGTGGAAAACCGCCCGACCATGACGGGCATCGCCACGCCGTTTGCCTTCGAGTACATCCCCGGCACTTGGCTGAGCGGGGTAGATTTGGCGAAAGGCGCGAGCACGGTGAAGAACGGCAACACGGGCATCACGGGGCAGGTGAATGTGGAAATGGAGAAGCCCGACGTGGGCAAGCCCGTGTTCGTCAATGTGTTTGGCAGCACCGAAGGGCGCGGCGAGGTCAATTTGCATTTGAACAAAAAAGGCAAGACCGCGCACAACGGCCTGTTGCTCCACGGCTCTTTTGTGGAGAACAAGTGGGACACGAACGGCGACAAGTTCAAGGACTCGCCCGACCGCCAGCAACTCAACGGGCTGTACCGTTGGAAGTACGACGGCCTGGCGGGCTGCGCCCAATTCAACGTGCAGGCGCTGACCGACCGCCGCCAGAGCGGGCAATTCCGCGACATCGAGGGCTACCCGGGACCGCGCTTTGAGATTGACCAGCAGAACGACCGCGTGGAGGCTTGGGGCAAGTACGGCAAGGAGCAGTTTTTGGGGAAACAATTCCTCGAACTCGGCAACATAGTGGGCGCATCGTGGCACCGCGCCCGCTCGCAGTTCGGCCCCAATGCCTACGCCGCCGAGCAAAAATCGCTGTACTGGCAATCGCTTTTTCAGAACATCATCGGCAACACGAACCACAAAATCTTGGTCGCGCCTTCGATTCAGTACGACGACATTCGGGAAACGGTGAACGAGGGAAACCTTGACCGCCGAGAATTTGCGCCGGGGCTGATGGCCGAGTACACGTTCAGCCGGCCCACAGCAAGGATGGAAATCCCTGACCTCGTGGTGGTGCTGGGCGGGCGGGTGGATTGGAACAGCCGCTTGGGTTGGCAGGCTACGCCGCGCTTGAGCGCGAAGTACAATTTCACGGAAAAAAGCATCCTGCGCGTGTCGGCGGGGCGGGGCTTCCGCTCGCCCAATGTGATGGCGGAGAATATCAGCCTGCTGGCGAGCAACCGCGCGTTCCAATTCTCCCGCCCTCCGTTTGGAAATGCGGCGGAAAAACTCGGGCCGGAGGAGGCTTGGAACTATGGCCTGAACTACACACACAATTTCAAAATGGCCGGGCGCGAGGCGAGCATCAGCGTGGATTTGTACCGCACAGATTTTGTGCGCCAGGTGCTGGTGGATGTGGAGCAGCCGCCGGTGGTGATTGAGGATGACACGACGATGGTGGTTTATTTTTACAACTCGGAGGGCAGGTCGTTCAGCAACAGTTTTTTGGTCAATTTCCAATACAGCCCTTTGCCGGGCCTGGATGTAAAGTTTGTTTTCAAATGGAACGATGTGCGGGCCGAGTTTGCCGACGGAAATTTGAAAACGGTGCCGCTCGTGGCGCGGCAGCGCGGCTTGGTTTCGGTGGACTACACGACGCCGAACAAACGCTGGGCCTTCAATACCTACGCCCAAATCGTGGGGCCGCAGCGCTTGCCCGACAACTCTTTTTTGAAGCACGAACTGACGCACGATTTCCCGCCCATCACGCCCACGTTCGCGCTGTTGAATGCGCAGGTGACGCGGAAGTTTGGGAAAAACCTCGAACTCTACGGGGGCTGCGAGAACATCACGGGCTATCAGCAGCACCATGCCATCATGGATGCTGGCCGCCCCGATTCGCCGTTTTTCAACGGCTCGCAGGTGTGGGCCCCGATGATGCGGCAGGTGGGGTATCTGGGGCTGCGCTGGTCGCCGAGCGGGATTTGATTTTCAGAAGGGCGTAATCACCCTTTCAGAATTAGGGCATTCCTATAAAAACCAGAACTGACCAAGAATAAGTCAGCAGCACCCCGCCGGTGGATGGCAGATTTGTGATGGTGGAAACGAAGAACTTATTTTTGAGGCGTTTATCACTCACTTCTTTAGACAGGGCTTTTTATAGGAAAGCCCTGCTTTCAGAATCACTAAACTTTCAAAACCCCGCCTACCGGCAGGCAGGCACTCTAAACTGACTATATGTCTTCTCCTCGCATTCTTTCCTTTTTGGCCGTGGTCGTTTTGCTTGCGCTCCTGTTGCTGTATGTGCGGGAGTTTGCGGTGCTTTCCAATACCATTGGGGTAGGCGGGCTGGTGGCGGGTTCGATGGGGGTGGCGGCTGCCTTGGCGGGCGGGGCGGTGTGGCGTTGGCGGGAGCGGTTCAAGCCTTGGGACCGGCATTTCCCGGAAGTGGTTTTGATAGTGGTTTTCAGCGTGTTGTTCGCACCGTTGTTGGGGAGTTGCTCAACCGGAGTTGGGGGGAGGAGGAGTTTCAACCGTTTGTGTTTGTGGCCGAAACGGCCTACTTCGCGTCGGGCTACGGGATTTTGAAAGGAGAAAAATTGAAGCCGACGGGCTGGCGGCTCACGGTGCGCCAAGGCAGGCGCGAGCGGCGCTTGAAGTACAAAAGCCAGGCATACTACCCGCTCACCAAGCCCGGCGAGGAAATTCTGCTGCCGGTGCGCCGGGGCATTTTTGGAGCCCGTGTGGTTTTGCTGAAGTAGCGGCACTAAGGTGCTGTGTGCCCTACGCAAAAAGGTTCATCTGCCGATTGTGGTCAAACACATCGAGCAAGCGGGCGTATTTGAGTTTGTCCTTGCTGTTGGTTCGCAGAGCGATGAGCTTGGCGAGCTCGAGCGTGAGGTAAAAATCCTCTATCGGCTCGCCAGGGCGGGGGCGTTTGGCAAAATCGCGGTACGGCTGAGGGCGGCGGATGCCGTCGCCGAATTCGTACACGTCGCGCATCCATCGGCGGATTTGTGTGCCGTACTGCCGCACGGGGAGTTGGAGCGTGGAATGGAGGTTGGAAGCCGCTACGACTTTTGTTCCTTTTTTGCTTTCTAAAACTTCGAGTTGTGGCATAACCTGCTCGTTTTGTGACACTTATTTTCTCTTGAAAGACGGCACAAAAATAAACAAGTTGTTTTTAAAAACAAAATGTGTGGCAATTCTTTTTTGAAAAATATTTTTTGAAACAAAAAAAATATGCGCGAGACACGGAACGCGCCACGGTGTCCGCTCATTCGGGTTGTCTTTCTGACGGAATCCCTGACTACCGAATGAGAGGGCGCCGTGGCGTGTTCCGAAGCGCGGACGCCTGTCTGCGGTAATCAGGATTCCCGCCAGGGTGACAAAAGCGGGCACGAAAAAGCCCCCCAGTCTTTCCGACTGGGGGGCTCACAACATAACCATGAAAACAATTAACCAATCAAATGTTAGCCCTTTCTGATTATGTGAGTTCCGAAAACCGTGCCAAAAGCAAGGCGGGGCAAAAATTTGTCAAGCCAAATGTGTTAAAGTTTGTTGAGGATGTTGAGGGGTTGAGAATGTTGAGATTTTGCACTCAGCAGCCTCAACGACTCTCAACAGCTTCAACATTCTCAACTCCTCAACATCCTCAACGACTTCTCCACTACTTCTTGACAATCTTCGCCGTCAAGGCCCGCTCCAGGCCTTTTACCCGGAGGTAATACACCCCGGCAGGCGCATTGTCCAAGATGACCATTCCGCGCAGCGTATTGTCCCAACGCACGAGGCGGGCGGCTTGCACAAATTTCCCTTTTGCGTCGAAGACCTCGCACAGGAGCGATTGCTCGCCGTTCATCGCGGGCAGTTCTACGCTGGCCATGCCGCTGGTGGGGTTGGGCGATACCTTGAGCACGCGCAATGCTTGAGTCGGCTCGTTGGTGCCCACGGTGCAGAGGTCAACAATTTGCTCAAACACACAGCCATTGGCATCCATACAAACGAGGCTGTAGATGCCCGCGCTCAAGTTGGAAAACACGGGGTCTGTCTGGAAAAGACCACCGCTCAGGCTAAACTGGTAAGGTGGGGTGCCACCGTTGGGCAGTGCGGTTATTGTGCCATTGGTGGGTGAGGGGCACTCCACTTTATAGTCGAAAAAGAAGCCCAAGCAGGTTGCATCCGTGCAGAATGGCGCCGATATTTCGCTGCCAAAATCTCCGCCGAAATAGGTCCAGTAGGAGCCGCCCAAGGGCGAGAAAATATCCACGATGCCGCCGTCCATGCCATTGCCGCCGGTGTCGAAGAGGTAGAAAACATAGCATTTATCTTTTTCGAGGCAGAATTCCTCACTGTAAAAGCCATAGGCGTCTGGGTACGGCCCGCCTGCTTGCACGAGGTTGCCTTGGTCGTCGCGCAGTTCCCAGCGGTTCTCTTGCGGCGTATCGTTGGTGGCAAAAAACATTTGTACCGGGAACCCGTCGGGCGTGATTTCGAACGTGACGCTGCCCGTGTCGTTGCCCGGCTGTTCGTCTTCGCCTTGGCCGTCCACGTTGGTGATGTCCACTTCCACGGTGTTCTGCCCAATTAGAAGCCCCGACACATATAGGTTGACTTCGATCGAAGCATCGGGAGGGATGGTCACGAAATTGGCGACGGATGGCTGCGGAAACCCGTTCACGGTTATCTGTGCATCGAATTCGTGGTCGGCGCCCAAGCCGTTGTTGCGGATTGTGACGCCGATAAAGGCAAAATCAGGGTCGCTACAAGCCTGCGTGGTGCGCACTTGGGTGATTTCCAATTCGCGCAGGGCGCGGTTCCTGACCGTTGCGTGTATCGTGTCGTTGTTGATTTGCAGGTCGCCGGCAATGGTGGTGCTGAGTTCAAACTTGTAGAGGCCGCCCAAGGTGCTGAGGTCTTCGGTGGTAGCGAAGGTATGCTCCACCGTTGCGCCAGGGTTTACTGTTCCGGGGTACACTTCTGTTGTCCAAGCCCCGCCGTTCATGCGATAGGCCACTTCCATGTTTGCCTGAGGGGCGAGGCCAAAATTGCGGAAGCGAATCTTGACAGGTTCTGTGGCGGTCAAGTCTGGCCCCGATGTGGGGGCTGCAAGCCCCAGGGCGCCCACGTCTATTTGCTCGCGGGAGGGGGTGCAAATATTGAAAACTTGGGCAGGGTCTTGGTCTGCGTAGGTAGCCTGCACCAGCACATTGCCAAAAATATCGTAGAGGCGGAAATGCCCTGCCCAAGTAAACGAGGAAGCCTTGAGCACGAACCGATAGCATGTATTGTCATCGCTGCAAATCTGGGCAGTGGTTTGCCCTGCGCTGAACTCGCCAGAAGTGAGCAGCGCATCGGTCTGGCTGCGAAGTTCCCAAGCCAGCACCCCAAAATCGGTCTCTGCCTCTGCAAGCAGGTAGGTGCCGTCGAGGTTTCCGAAGAATTTGATGTTGGGCAAGCTGTCGTTGGAAGTTTGTTGGTCTTGCAGGCCGTTGGGCAATGACGTGAATATCCGGAGGCCGTTTAGCCCGTTTTTGATGCCGGTGGCGTGCAGGTCAATGGTATCGCGCTGGCCAGGGGCGAGGTTGCCGGTCCAATCGTAGATTTCGGTCGGCTGGGTATTGATGCGCCAGTGGACTTTGGCGCTCTGCATCGGGAGGCCGGATGCGTTGCGGATGACGATCCCAAAGTCGGTTTCCGAGCCGCACACAAGCCCCGGGAGGTTGTATTTGCCTACCGCAGCCACGTCATTGGAGGTTAGTTTTTGCACCTCGATATCCAGGGTGTCGTTCCTCGAAAACTGGTCCAATGGCCAGTGGGTGATGATTCGGAATTTGTAGTTTTTGCCGACTTGGGGCATATCCACCGCTGTGGCAAAAGTATGTTCCAGCGACTGTCCGGGCTGGAGTGCGGTGGGCACATTTTCTGTCGCCACGAAATTCCCTTCAAAATACAAAGAGATGGAAAAGCCGGGCGCAGGCTCGAGGCCGCCATTGTACACCTCTACTTTGACTTGTTCGCCATTCCCCAAAAGCGCGGAAGCCACGGGGCTGAGCAGTGTTTGCGGCGAGAGGTCGTAGGTGTCGCGCTGCACCCTGAAAGAGCCGATGCGCGTGCCCCAAGTAGCCCCCGTAGGCTGGTATTCGCCGGTGAACCAAAAGGTGCGCCCATCTTCAGGGTCTACGCTCATGTTGCTGTAATCGCCCCATCGCTGGTCGCTGAAGTGGCTTTGTTCGCCGGCCTTGAGGGTGTATTCTTCCACGGGCATTTGGCCGAGGGGGTCGCCGTTGCGCCGCCCGGTGAGGTATAGGCCGGGGTAGAGGGATTCGCTCACGCCGCTGTAGCCGAGGCCGATGTTGCCTGCTTCGTCGGTGCAGATGGTGGCCATGAAACGGTTGGTGACGAGGTCAGGCGCGTAAGTCCCTTCCTGAAAAATCTGCCACTCGCCGGCCCCTTGCCTGCGGAGTTCGTACCAGCGCACGGCGGCGTCGCCGCCTTCACCCACTTGGCCCGAGACGTCGGTGACGTGGTTGAACACCACCGATTCGTAGGAACCAAAATTGCGGTAAGGGGCGCGGTACATGATGATGTTTTCCAAGGCCGTGATGCGCGGCGCCGACGCATCGGGCTGTTCGAGGCAGTCAAAAAGACCGCCGCCCCAGCAGACTTTTGTTTCAAAAGCGCTTGGGTAAATCTTGTCGGGGCCGGTGAGGCTGCTTTGGGAAACGTCGTCCCAATTCACGTTCATTTCCCAGATTTGCAGGTGGTCTTCGCCGCCGTCCCAAGCATCGTCGTACACCCTGAAAATGTAGCCAGGGCTTCCGGCTGGCGGCGGCGGGCCGCCTTCCCAGTCTGCGCCCGTGGCTGGTTGGTACGCGATGGCCTGGTAATTGGGCATCACAAAGCGGTAGAGGTCGAAGAACGACTCGCCGGCCAACATGGCCGAGCGGTCCAGCGCGTAGCCGGAGCATTCGTTGCCGTTGGTGATTTCGTTTACCGTCACGATATAGGCATTGGGCCAGACGTACAGTTTGGGGTAATCGCCAAAGCCCTGGGTCTGAAAGCGGTAGGCTTTCCAACTGCCGGCAGGGTCGCTGTTGTCGGAAATGGCGATGAGGAGTTCGTTGGTGAAAAAGCCCTGCAACTCCATGATGAGCCAGCGTTCGGCATCATGGTCGTACTGCACGATGGGGTCGCCGATGCTGCCGCTCCCAACTTCGCTCCAGATGGTGCTGCTGAGCATGGGGCCGAACGTGGATTGGCCGGTCACTTTGTCCCATGCTTGCATCCACGAGCCTCCGGAGGCGTTTGTCATCTGCAAATAGTGGTTTTTGCCGATGTCGCCCGTAGGGTCGGGTGGGGAAATGCCGCTGAGGTCGCGTATGCCCTCGAAGTTGTGGCCGGGGATGATTTCAGGCCCGGTGCCGCGCTCGGCGCTGTTGTTTTTCACGAGCGGGTCGCCGCCCCGTGGGAGCGGGTCGGGGTTGTTCATTTCGTTGGCAAAAAAGTAGTTGCGCTTTTGTGCCAGTTTGGTCGGCACTTCGGTGGGGACGGTGGTGCGCGGGGTCAGTTCGCGCAAGGGCCGGATGCTCCCCAGCAGTTCGCCCTTCGATACCATGGGCGGGTAGGATCGGGGCGGGTCGTTTTGCAGGATGGTTTTTTGGGAGAAAAGCGGGGCCGCTATGGCCCAGAACAGGAGGAGAGGAAAGATGTGTCTCATGCAATTGGATAGGTTGATGATGTTTGTGTCATTCGTCATTATTCGTCATTGGTTATTCGTCAACGGTCAAAAGTCAAGGGCAACAGTCATTTTTGGGACGGCAATGTATGGGGAAAAGCTGGGGAGCAAGCGATGGATTTTGGGGAAACGTCGGCTGTTGGCTTTAGCCGATGTGCAAGGGAGGGGGAGAGAAAACATGATTCATCCCGAATTTTTCAACCCACGAATTTATTCGTGGGGCTGCGTGAGGGCGGAACAGAACCAACCGATTTATCGGTTTGCGGCGTAAAACCGATAAATCGGTTCTATGTGTGCCGAGCCTTGGGCATACCCACGAATGAATTCGTGGGTTGAAAGTCATGGGTAATGCCTTGTATAAAATTCGAGATGACTCATGTGCCCTATTACAGGGCGGCAAAAAACACTCATTCCTTCTCGCGTATCCGCAACAATTCGTCGCGGTTCAGCAGCGCTGTATTGCTCAAGTATTTTGCCAATTGGAGGTCGCTGGGCTTGGCCACGTGGGTGGTGTCTGGATTGCCTTCGGCAGAGGTGCCGACAACGACGCGGGCGGCAAACGGCAAATCGGAAATGTTGCCATTCGGGGCACTGAGGTATTGCAAGCGGATGCCTTGGAAGGTTTGCTGGAGCGTGTGGGTTTGCCAATATTTTTTGCCTTCTTCTTTGAGGTTGAGGAAGTAAACCTCCCCTTGTTGGCGCAGCACCAAGGCGTACTGGGTGGGCCGGCCTTCGCCCTCGTCGTACATCCAAAATTTTCCTTTGGCAGGCTCGATTCGGTAGCGCAACTTGGCGGGGGCGATATAGTGATTGCCCTTGCGGGCTACAAAAATGAGGAACGCAGGCTTGCAAGTCTCGCACGCGACTTCAAAAAGCGAGTCGTTGCGCACGAAGAACTCCTTCGTGTTTGCAAGATCGGCAGCCAGCAGGTAGGGGTGGAGGTACATCTCCCAAGCCTCGTCTTGTGGGTTGTACTCGATGCGCTGCCACTTTTTGACCACGCTGCTGGAGTCTTCTGCATCTTGGTAAATGCCCACGAGGCTGCTGGGGAGCGCCCGCACTTCTTGCCCGCCCTGCGGCAGGGGCTGTTCGAATTCGACGCGGGCACACTGGCTGCACAAAAGGCCAAAAACAAAGAGGGTCAAGGTGTTTTTCATAAAATCAGGACGGTTGTTTTTGGGGAGAACGAAGCCTGTTTGGGGAAATTGTTGGCGGGGGAATAGAGGGAGCGCGGGGTTCAGCCCGCTACTAAAAATGCGCTGCGAGGTTTAGCCTGCGAAGCAAAAATATTGACGCGGGCTGAACCCCGCGCTCCCTCAACGCGCTCCCTCAACTCCTCCCTTCTCTACATTTCCTCCGGCCCCTCGCCCACCCAGTCTTGCTGCACAAAACCTTCCTCGCAATGCGCTTCGAGGTGGTCGTCTATAAATTTTCGCACGTCCACCACAAGTTCGCCGGGGTACATCAGGTGCACATTGGGGCCGGCATCCAGCGTGAAATAAACTTGATGCCCCGTGTCGGCGCGGTACTGGCGCACTTTCTCGATGATGGCGAGCGAAGCGGGGCGCAGAAGCGTGTAAGCGGGGTTGCTGCACATCATCAGGGCATGGAGCGTGAGCGCTTCGTCTTCCACTATTTTCCCGAAAGTTGGGAGTTCGCCCGTGCGCATCGCGTCGAGCAAAGTGCCGAGTCGGGTGCGGGCTTGGGCATAGCGCGGTTCGGCGTAGGGATTGCCTTCCATCAGCGCGTGGCCGGCGCGGCTGCTCACGGCTTTTTCGTCGCGGCTCACGATGAGGATGTCGTCGTGGAAATCTTTGAAAACCTCGTGGATTTGGTCGCCCACGGCCACGGCATATTCGTCGCTGCTGCCCGGCACCAGCGGCGTTGCGCCCCACACCGCTGCGTGAGGGAAAATACTCCGGCAAGCCGAACCGCTCCCCAAGCGCGCCAGCATGGAGGCTTTTCGGTCGAATGCCGCAGGGTCTTGCAGTGTGCCGAAAAAACGGTCTTCCAGCGAACACAAGCACAGCGCGAGTGCGCTCATGCCCGATGCAGAAGAGGCAATGCCCGCCGAGTGCGGGAACGAATTGCCGGTATGCACGGTCAGTTTTAGTTGTTTCAAAAACGGCATGGAGGGCAAAAGTCCTGTCAGGAATTCCAGCACCTTGGCGCGAAAAGGCTCGTTTTCTTCTTCGTGGAAAAGAAAATCGAGTTCAATCTGGCCGTCGTCGGCACCTTCCCGCATTGCGTAGTCAAGTTGCGTATCCGTGCAAGAAGCGGCGAGGGTGAGGCTCAGCGAGGGGTTGCGCGGCAGTTGAATGCCGTGCTTGCCCCAGTATTTGACGAGGGCAATATTGCTCGGCGAGCGCCACAGGATTTGGCCGGGTTCGGGCGGGTTGGAAGAGTCGAGCACTAAACGGGACATAAGTAGATGGTTAAGCGATTTATGGATTTGTGATTGTCCGAAACTGCATCCCGGGTAGGTGGCTTTGGCCAATCAGTTCGAGAATTTTTTCAAAAACATCCTTCTCGTTTTGAAAATCCGAGTCACCGAGTTCGATGACGACCACGGGCGTTTCGGTTTCAGTTTTCAAATAATCAAAATAGGCGTCTTGGATTTCTGCCAAATAGGCGGGCGAAATGTTGCGCTCAATATCCCTGCCGCGCCGCTCGATTTGTTCCACCAAAACCTCCACCGGGCGGTGCAGGTAGAGCAGCAGGTCGGGCTTGGGGAAGGAGGCGTTCAGCACAGAGAACAGCCGCTGGAACAAACGGAATTCCTCCTCGCTCAGGTTGTTTTTTGCAAAAAGGAGGGTTTTTACAAAAAAATAATCGGCCACGGTGCACGACCTGAAAAGGTCGGGCTGGGCAAAATGTTCGAGCAACTGCTTGTGCCGCTCGGTCATGAAAAACAGTTCGACCGGGAAAGCGTAGCGTTCGGGCTGCTCGTAGAACGGCGGCAAAAACGGGTTGTCAGTGAACTGCTCCAGCACCAGCGCACAGCCGAAATGCTCAGCCAATTGGCAGCAAAGCGTGGTCTTGCCCGCGCCGATGTTGCCCTCAATGGCGATGAAGTTGTAAATTGGGGATTGATGGTTGGTGATTGATGATTCCCGTGGCACGGCTATGTGTTTACGATTTTGCAGTTTTGCGGTTTTAAACTCAGTCCAGCATCACCACATCCGACTGGTCTTCGCAGTTCATGTAAAGTTCGTCAATCTGCTTTTCGAGCACTGGGTGTTCAAAGTCGGGCGCGATTTCCATCATCGGCACCAGCACAAAAGCGCGTTTGTGGAGTTCGGGGTGCGGTATTTCCAGCCCCTTGTCGCGCACGATGCGTTTGCCATAGAAAAGGATGTCAATGTCAATGATGCGCGGCCCCCATTTTTCTTTTTGTTCGCGGCCAAGTTCGCGCTCGGCGCGGCTGATCCTGTCGAGAATGTCGCGAGGGTCGAGCGTCGTGTTTACCATTACCACTTGGTTGAGGAACAAGTCTTGGTCGGTCTTTCCCCAAGGCTGCGTCTCGTAAATATGGCTTTTTTTGACGATTTTCCCCACGTTTTTTTCAATCAGGCCAATGGCCGAACGAAGGTTGGCGGCACGGTTGCCCACGTTGCTGCCGAGGCAGAGGTAGGCGTTGATGTATTTTTTTGTTGAAAAAGGCTGCATGGTCGGCTGTTGATTGGCGAATTGGGATTGGCGGATTGGTCTCACTTTCTCACATCTCTCACTTTCTCTCACCTCGGCAAAGGTAGCAAAAGACTTTTGGGCAGGTAAAATTCGAGAACGCCCTACCTTGACGCGGTTTCAATATTTTCAGGCATGAAAGAAAAAATCTTGGCGGCCAACGCCCGCTATTCCGCGCAAGTGGGCGCGCTGCTGAACGAGCTGGCGCCGCTCGACGACGAACTGCTGAACCGCAAGCCCGCCGACGGCGGGTGGTCAGCCATGCAGACGCTGCACCACCTGATTTTGGTGGAAGAAAACTCCATGGCGTACATCCGAAAGAAACTGAGTTTCAACCCAACGTTTGAAAAAGCGGGCATGGGCGCGTGGGGGCGCATGGTTTTGCTCCGAATCACGTTGCGCAGCCCTTTCAAATTCAGCGCACCCAAATCGGCGGGCAACGAACAAATCCCAGACACGGCTTTGTTGGAAGAAGCCCGCGCCCGCTGGCAAAAAATCCGCGAGGAATGGTCGGAGTTTTTTGAAAATTTGCCCGCCGACCTTGCCGACAAGGCGGCCTACAAACACCCCCGCGCCGGACGGCTGAATTGGATGCAAATGCTCGGTTTTTTTAGCGTGCACTTTGAAAGGCATCGCGGGCAGGTGCGGCGAGCGGTGGCGCAGGGGCTGTCCGAAAACTATAGAACCACGTTTACTAAACCTTCGAAGGTTTAGTAAACGTGTGACCGAGCAGGTTTTCCGACAGGCTTGTAGCCACGAAAGTTTCTTCTTCAAAAACATCGGGCATCAAAAGTTGATCGTCGCTATTTTCGTGCAGAACGCGAAAAGCATCATCCCAACCCTCCCGTACCTTTTTTACGGGGCGAAGAATAATGCAGTCGGGTTCCATGACCAATTCTACCACATCTTCGATGTTGTATTTTTGAAGCAAGACTTTGTTCAGCCGAATGACTTTTGAATTGCCGACCGAGATGATCCGTATTTGCATGGCTCGTTAATTTGAAGATTCAAAGCACACTCAAAACTAAGTTTTGAAACTCAAATGCTCCACATCATCGCCAAAAATTATTTTCGCCCTAAACTTTCAACTTTCAAACTTTCTTTACCCATGCTCCTGCCAACTACCAGAATTTCAAAAACCGCCCTTCTCCTGTTTTTCTCCCTGCTCGTTTCCTTCGCTCTTCCTGCGCAGAACACCTACACCCCCGACTGGGAATCGCTCGACTCGCGCCCCACACCAGACTGGTGGCTCGATGCCAAATTCGGCATCTTCATTCAGTGGGGCGTGTACTCCGTGCCGGGCTTCAGCACCAAAGGCAACTACGCCCAATGGTATCAGCACGCGCTGGAAAACAATACCCAAAAAGGCAAAGTCAAGGCATTCCATGAAGCCAATTACGGCGAGCGCACTTACAACGACCTTGCCGACGACTTCCACGCCGAGCTCTACAACCCCGACGAATGGGCCAAACTTTTCGAGCGCGCTGGCGCGAAGTACGCGGTGCTGACTTCCAAACACCACGACGGCTACTGCCTTTGGCCAAACGAGGATGCCAGCCGCTCTTGGGATACGCCTTGGAACTCCGAAGTGCGCGGGCCGGGGCGCGATTTGCTCGGCGAGTTTTTTACCGCGCTCAACAAAACCAAAGTCAAGCCCGGCCTCTATTTCTCTCTCTACGAATGGTCCAACCCGATTTGGCTGTCCGACCACGCGCAATACGCCACCGACCACGCCATGCCCCAACTCTACGAAGTGGTGCAACGTTACGAGCCGTGGGTAGTGTGGTCTGATGGCGACTGGGACGCTGCGCCCGAGGTGTGGCAATCGCCCGAATTCCTCACTTGGCTCTATTCCGAGAGCCCCGTGCGCGACCGCGTGGTGGTGAACGACCGCTGGGGCAGCGGCACACGCTTCAACCATGGCGGCGTCTACACGCCCGAATACCAGCCCAACCTCGATTTTGAAGGCCACGCTTGGGAGGAAAGCCGGGGCATGGGCGCCTCCTTCGGCTACAACCGCGCGGAGGATGCTTGGGACTATGGTTCCGCCCAGTCGCTGGTGCTGCACCTCGTGGACAAGGTTTCGCGCGGCGGCAATTTCCTGCTCGGCATCGGCCCCGACGCGCATGGGAAAATCCCGCCCATCATGCAAGACCGCCTGCTCGACATCGGCAAGTGGCTGGGCGTGAACGGCGAGGCCATCTACGGCACACGGCGTTGGCGAATGCCCTTCCAATGGAGCGAAGGCAAGCGCGACTGGAAACCCGTCGAAGGCTCGAAGACAAATGCCGACCCGCTTTTGAAGCAGACCGTTGACCCCGATCCCGGCTTCGCCGTGAAGGAGGTTTTTTATACTTGGAACCCCAAGACCAAATCGGTGTACGCCATTTTTCCCCGCTACCCGAACGACAGAAAATTGGTCTTGAAAGGCATTCAAATTCCCGCCGCAGGTGCCACGGAAGTCACGTTTTTGGCCACGAAAGAAAAATTGAAAGCGGAAAATTTGGGCGGCAACGTGGTCATCACTTTGCCCGAATACAACCCGAACAAAATCAAATCAGCCCACGCTTACGCGGTGAAAATCGGCGGCTTTGGCGACTTCGTGGCAAAGCCGAAAGTCGTGGTCAACTACGACCCCGAGACCGTAAAACCGATGGTGAAAATCAGCACAAAAACCGTCGGCGCCACCATCCGCTACACTACCGATGGCAAAGAACCTTCGGAAACTTCGCTGCCATACACCGCGCCTTTCGCGCCCAAGGCGGCTTGCACCGTGCGCGCCAAAGCCTTCAAAGTGGGGCTGATGCCAAGCCATTCAGACTCTGCGCGTGTCAAATTTTACCGCCAAATCCCGGCGCTCAACCTGCTCCGCCCGCCCGCTGCCGGCCTTCGCGCCGAACTCCGCATGGTGGACGGCGACAATTACACGTCGGACGCGGTGATGCGGGGCTATTTGGAAAAGGCAGATGACGTGCTTTTCATTGAACCTGACCCTTACTGCGCCGAAAACAAATGCGGCATGGTGTGGAAAGGCTACCTCGACATCCCAGCCACGGGTGCTTACCAATTCTGGACCGAATCGGACGACGGCTCGCTGCTTTCGATTGATGGCGAACTGGTGGTGAACAACGACGGCGAACACGAAATGGAAGAAAAATCGGGCATCGCCAGCCTCCAAAAAGGCTGGCACGCGGTGCGCATCGTTTATTTCAATGCGGGCGGCGACGGTGGCGGCCTGAAAGTGCGCTATGCGCCGTTGGGCGAGGAAAAGCGGGAATTGGAAGAGGGGATGCTGGGGCATTGAGCACACTGTACCGGCGACTTTAGTCGCCGAATCGATTAGGATTTTTCGCGGCATTCCTGCGACTAAAGTCGCCGGTACAGTATCTAAAATCCCAAATTAAAAAGCCCCGACTTTGTCAAATGCGTTTGACAGTCTAAAAGGCAAGGGCATTTTTGCGCACATTTTCTCGTGGATTGTGGGGCTTCAAACTCGTAGATAAGCACATCTAAATAGTGCTCGCCCGTCACTTCGGATTTGCTCATCGCTGAAGGGAGGCGATTAACACCTTGCGCCAACCAACCTGTGGCTTCCTCCTTACTGGCTTTTCGCTCAGCTTGCGTGTATGGCTGATTCGTCACCACGAAAACAAAAATCCGAAAATGCCCCGAACTTGGCATCACAAGAGAAGTGAGATAATCCCAAACACCATCAAAACCTTCTTGAACAGGATAGTCCACCCACCTGCAGCGCTCTTTTATTTGACCTTCCTCATCAAATTGTTCCAACTGTGTTACAATGGCAAAACCGCCGGGAACATGAAAATAACTCCGTTGGGTGTAGCCTCTTGTATCCAAAGCCCTCTGCAGCCTTGTATCTACTTGGCTAAATGTAGTTGCTTGAGTGGCAAGGTTGCCAACTAAGGTCTGTCTCAAAAAGCATTGTGGGGGAGGCCAGGGGAATTGAGGCATCGGGTTGGCTGGGCAGCCCCCTGTGGCTGGAGGTCCCTTTTCGAGGGGGCATTTGTCGGCGTAGTCTGGTACGCCATCGTCATCGGTATCGGGGCACCCATGATGTTTGGGTGAGCCGTAGTTATCGGGACATTTGTCAGCATCGTCATTCACACCATCAAAATCTTTGTCAAATTGGGGGCCTTTTGAGAGTGGACAACCCTCGTTACTTGTTCCCCACTCGTGGGGACATCTATCTCTGTTGTTTGCTATTCCGTCACCATCTGTATCTGGGCAACCTTGATATATGGGTGGGCCATAGGAGTCGGGGCATTCGTCTTTATCATTCGGGGTTCCATCATAATCAGAGTCTGAGAGGTACTGTGCGAATTCCACATCGTAATGAGAGCTACTGGGTGAAAGTTTGCACCTATTTAGCATCGCTCGGCCCTCTTCTTCCTTCACTCCTATCAAATCAAATTGTGCCATCACCATGCCCATTTTGACTCTTTGCTGCACAAAATAAGCCTTTCCAGGCTCTGTAAATAGAACTATTTCATTGACTGGCTCCTCATGGGACACCAAACGATGCCAGCCGGGTGAGACTATCGCATAAACAAATTGTCGTGAATGGGTAGAGCCGAGTTTTTTGCCATCGCAAGTCAATCGAGTGGAAATCGCTCCTCCTACAAGAGATGGTCTAACGATGTAAATCAGCGATTTTCCAACGGGAGGCTGCAGATTGCGGATTCCTTCAAGTTCAGATTGGGAGAGCTGAGTTGGCTTACACCCAACTATTAAGTAGACAAGAACGAGGAATATGCTATGGTTGCGGAAAGAACGATTGAGTGCCATGATCCTAAATTTGTTTCATCGGTAGTTATTTTCGTGTCAAAAGTTTCCGCGCCAAAAGTAGCATCTCCGCTAATGTTTGACCCCACAGCCTTGAATTTAGGGAGCGCGTTGAGGGAGCGCGGGGGTTTAGCCCGCGCCATCCTTTTGTGTCGCGGGCTAAACCCCGCACCCTCAAAATCCCCGCAAAAAGGGACTGTTCTGCATGGCATAACCCACAAAAACCAGCAGCACAAAATACACCGCGAGCAGCACGACCGTGTAATTCCCGTAAAGTCTCCACGCCTTGCGCATATTCAGCCAAGCCTCCTCCAGCATTGTCTGATTGTTGCTTTGCGTGGCCTGTTTGATGGTCCGCGCAAAACGCAGGTGGTGCCGGCTGCCAAAAAACAGGACAAACATGGTGGCCAAATACATCAGCAATACTGCGACAACTCCGAGCAGCATACCTGCGGACATGAAACTAAAGTACATGGCCAGCATGGCAGACGCTAAGACGAGGTAGTACACCGCGAACAATAGGCCAAGAGCATAAAGGCCGAAAAGCACAAAGCCGAGCACCGCAAAAAACAGGGCCCATGTGCCGGTAGAAAGCCATTCCTGCTTGGTGGCTGGGGTAAAGAAAAATTTTTTTGTGGTGGGATTTTGTTCGTACTGCATGGCGAGTCAATTTTTGATGGAGCGATAAGTACACTGCAAACGAAGTTTTTTTTGAAAACACTTAGTAGTCAGTCAGGCTAATCCTGACTGACTACTAAGGGACTAAGAAGCACTAAGCCCGTGATTCCCAAAAGGCGCGTGAAACTCATCGCGCCGGAATGTTGGACATAGCCACGGTATCATTCAAACTGAAATTGTAGTTCGGGCGTAGGTTCCGCCGCAGGCGCAGCCACAAGCGCTACTACTAGCAGCCCCAAATAAAGCACGATGCCCACCATGCTCAGGATGGCCGCCAAGAGGTAAAATTGCCGGAAGGCACGGAAGGCGTGTTCCATCAGTTCGGGCGATTCGTCGTAGAATGCTTTTTTGAGTTTCGACTGGAAAAGCCAGAGAAAAAGCCCAGGAGCAAAAAGCACCGCCGCGAAAAGCAGGTAGAAAAGCACCACACCCATCTTGTCGTCTGATGCGACGCGCAGCGCGAAGTAGCCCCAAAGGAGCGTCACCGCACATCCCAGAAAAAGAAGGATGGAAAATAGCATCGCCCAATTGCCTATGCTGAGCCAATGCCGCGCCAGGTCTTCGGTCAGTTCCAGTTCATCGGAAAGTTCGGCATTTTGCCGTGCGTACAAGGGTTCGTCAAAGTGTTCCATTTCAAAATGTAGTCAGGTTAGAGTGGTTTTGAAAGTTTAAAAATTACTTCACCACGGAGGACACGGAGGGCACGGAGACTTTTCTCTTGAAAATCATTGCGTTAATCTCTGTGCCCTCCGTGTCCTCCGTGTCCTCCGTGGTGAATAGGTCAAACCAATGTGTGGTTGCTATTTAGATCGTTTAGTTTTCAACCAGTTGTTTTATGATTTCAGTCGTTTCCAGAGGCTAAGCGCAATGCCGAGCAACATCATGATACAGCCCAACCACACTAAATTGATGCCCGGAAAAATGATGGCCTCCAGCACGATGTAGTCAGAGCGGGCGGCGTTTTCGGCTATTTCGAGCGGGATGCCCGGCTGATTCGCGGGGCTGGCCGCAACCCCGATGGTGAGGATGCCATTTGCTGGGTCAATGTTTTCAAACCTGAAATGCAGGCCCATCGAAGGGGCTTCGTCTTTGAGACTGAACGGCTGGCTGTCGCGGATGAGGTACACGGGCGCAGCCTCCGCTTTTTGCCCATCGGGCGCGATGATTTGCAGCCCGGCAGCCACCGCGATATCGCCCGGCTCTGGCGCGTAGGATGGGTGCTGCACATCCTTGATGGCCTCTACAAACTTGATTTGGTAGCCATTGAACTCAAAAGCGCCGCCTTGCTTCACGCCAAAATTGCTGTACTGCAAAGCCGCTTCTGTATTGAAAACGTGTTCCATCGAAGCCTCGTTGAGGCGAACCCTCATTTGCAATGGCCCCACGTTGGCGGGCAGCGAAAAGCCGCCTTGGGCCGGGCGGATGTAGAGCATGGGGGCGGCGGGGTAAGGTTTTGGGTCGCCGAGGGAATACGCGCGGAGTTCCAGGCCCACGGCGAGGTCGCCTTTTTCGGCGTGGTATTCGGGGTGCTTCGGGGCTTTGGTTACGCGCTCCAACACGAGGTAGTGTTTTTTGGTAAAAATCGTGTCGCCCAGCATCGCCTCGTACTTTTCAAATCGCAGGCTGTCTTCCTGCTGCTTCGCAAACTCCGGGTCGAGTTCGCCTTTTGGAAGCGACGACACGAGGGTGAACAAGTCGTAATTCCAATAGTGCTGGGTGGAAGGGTTGTTCGCTACCACTTCCGAGAACCGGCGGTCGTACATCACGTTGGGGTACAGCGTGAAATTTTCCCCCGTCAGGTTTCCTTCCTTGTCGCGGCGTTGGAAGTTGACGGCGAACGTGCGCGTTTGGCGTTCCACCGTGTCTTTTGTGTACGTGGCGTTGAACCCGCGCATGGGCATCGGCGCGTCTTTCATCAGGATGACGCTGCGCCGGAGCAACTCGTCGTCGGCTCCTTCTATCAGCCCCTCCATGGCAAAAGTGTTGACCGAAACCCAGTCTTTCCCCAGCCCCGTGCTCAAAATTCCGAGGAGCAAAATGCCAAAACCCATGTGGGAAACCGCCGAGCCTGCGAGTTTCAAATTGCCTTTCAGCACCGTAATCAGATAGTCCAAATTGGAGACCAAAGAGAACATCCCCGCAAACAGGAAGGTGTAGAACTGCCACGCATTTATGTCTATCCATTGCGCATTCAGCGCGGTGAGTGCGGCTGCCCCGGCAAGGGCGACACCTATGTGCAGCACCATTTTTTTGGCCAACGGAGTCCAGTATTGCCGCCTTTTTATGAAGTAAATCAGATACAACAGGATGGCAGGAACACCGAGCAGTAGCCAGAGAAACAGTTCAATCAAAGTTTGGGGATTTTGAATGAGATGCGTCCAAGTCTGCGCACGCATCCAATCCATCTGGATGCCGTACTTTCCAAAGCCCAAGTAAAGCCCCAAAATAGCCCCCGCAATGAGCGTATAGTTTACCCATGATTTTTCGCGGCGGCTGAGCATGGGCACCCCATCCTTGTACAGGCTTCTTTCAGCATAGCGCATCCATTGCGCCAAACCGGTAAGCAGCCCGATAAGCACGGCTATGCCAAGTTGGTATTTGTTGTGGTGTTCCATCGGGTCTTTCAAAGCCGCGCCGATGTAGTCCGGGTTGAAAATCTGGACTATTTTGTTCCAGACAGGAAGCGAGGTCGCGCCCGTCATCAGCACCACGGAGAACAACAACACCAGCGAACCGATGAACATCCAGAACTCGCGGCTGCTGGTGCTTTCTTCGCCCCTCATTTCCGGCACTTCCCGATAGCGGATGGCCCAAAGCAAAATCCCCAGCACCGAAAAGCCTCCGATGAACATCAGCAACTGAAAGCCCAGACCCATTTCGGTAAAAGAGTGTACCGAAGTATCGCCCAGCACCCCGCTCCGCGTGAGGTAGGTGGAGTACAAAATGAGGATGAACGTGAGCAGATAAAACCCGTAGGTGCTGCGAATGGAGTAGCCCGTGTTGCGGGCGATGAGGTTGGTGTGTATGCCCGCCAAAAGCGTGAGCCAGGGCACCAGCGAGGTGTTTTCCACCGGGTCCCAAGCCCAATAGCCGGCGAAGGAAAGGGCTTCGTAGGCCCACGCGCCGCCCATCAGGATGCCGGTGCCAAGTATCGTAGCCGAAAAGAGCGACCAACTCAGCGCAGGCTTGAGCCATTCTTTGTGCTGGCGCATCCAAAGCCCTGCAATGGCGTACGAGAACGGCACAATCGTGCTGGCAAAACCGAGGAAAAGCGTGGGCGGGTGGATGGTCATCCAATAGTTTTGGAGCAGGGGGTTGAGGCCATTGCCTTTTATCTTGGCGAGGTAACCGGCTTGGTCAAAAATCGGATCTGTCATCACGTTGCGCAGCAGATCGAATGGGCTTGCGCCGAGGCGGAATTCGTTGAAATACAAACCCAAAAGCATGGAGGCGATAAACACCTCGGCCAGCGCGATGACAGCCAAAACTGAGGTCTCCCATTTGCCGGCGCGGAACATCAGCACCACCCCAAGCACGATGTGCCAAAAACTCCAGAGCAAAAAACTGCCCTGTTGCTCTTTCCAAAAAGCCGAGAAAACGTACTGCACCGGTAGGTCGTCCGACACGTTGGCCCAAGCGTAATGGTACTCGTACATCTTGCCGGTCAGAATCCAAAACAACACCCCGATGATGCCGAACGTGGCCAGCCCGTGCAGGAGATAGGCGTAGCGGCCCAAGTTGCGCCAGCCTTTGTACTGCGCGGTTTCCCTGCGCTGCGTGGCGAGGAAAAAAGAAACCGAGGCCAACAGTGCGGCCACGAACGACAGCACTGCGCAGAGGTGGCCCAACTGGCCGGGGAGGAGATGTTCGTCGAGGTATTGCATGGTATGAATTTCGGCGGTAAAGGTACTCTGGCCGCCCTTAAACTTTGCCGCTTGCGCGGAAAGCCTTTTATAGTGTTTCACCTCGCCGCATCAAACTCCTCGCAGTCCACCCGCAGTTCGTTGTTGTCCAAAGATTTATTTAAAAATTGGCAGAAATGCCCCTGGCCGTTTTTTTGGTAAAATCGGCACGAAAAGCACATCCGCTGCATGGAAATAATGCCCGCCCGTTGCAACTGCCCTATCACGCCGAGCAGTTGTTCGAGCAGGATGCCCTTTTCGGTGGAAGGAATTTTGGCGAGGCTGCCGAGCATCGGGTTGGCAAAATGGGCGGCCAGGGCGACTGCCAACTTGCCCGATTCGGTCAGGTGTAGGGTGTGGCTGCGGTTGTCCAAGGATTCGGTCTGCCGCTCGATGAAGCCTTTTTGTTCGAGGGATTTCACCGCCTCACTGATGGTGGGCTTGGTCAGGTTGAACTCTTGGGCGAGGTAAGTGACCTTGCATTTTTCGTCGCCGTGAAATTGGACGAAAATCAGGATTTGGATTTGTATCGGGCTGATGCCCAGAACTTTGGCTTTTTCCCAGAGCAGCACCCGGAAACCCTCGCCGAGCCGTTCAAGCGAGACGATGATTTTCAAGTCGGCATTGCCGATTTGGGCTTGTGGGTCGAAAACGCTGTCGTTCATGAGCAAAAGTGCTCTCACACAACGCCACGACGGCACAACGCTGAATTGTTTTCGTTGTGCCGTCGTGTCGTCGTGTGAGATATAAGCAAAAAAATGGGGCAACGGATGTGTCCCGCTGCCCCACAAAATTAGCAATCCTAATTGTTTTTGAGGAAAGTCAGTCGCACCCCTCCATTTCGATGATGTAATAGCCCTTTGCCTTGATGGAATCTTCCATCGCGCCCTTGGCATTTTCGACATGGCAAAAACGGCATTGCTTGGAAGTGAGCGGTTGCCCCTCCTGACCTTTGGACTGTAAATATTCCCTGCCGAAGCCGTAGATTTTATCCAAGTCCTTTTCATTGGAATCCACGAGGATGTCGAAGTGCATCACGCCGCCCTGTTTTTTGGGGACGTAGGTGTCGTACACGGAAACTTTCAACTGCATAGGTGAATCATTTTTGGAAGTGAAGCCGAGCCATGCGCCGCCGCTTATTGCTAGCCCGAGCAACCCTGCGAGCAGGAAAAAAGCGAGCCCGGCAAACCCGAATTTTTGAATCAGACTTTTGTTTTTCATCCTTTGTAAATTTAAAATTCACCTTCTTTGACATACGGGTGACACCACAGCAGGGCGGTCAGCGTCACGGCTTTGAACCATGCTGCGTACATCGCCTCGACCTGTTCAGCCGAATGACCCTTTTTTGCCAAAAAGCCTTTGATGGTGAAAGTGATGGGGAAAATAAAAGCCACCAGGTAGCGGAAATGGATGATGGGAACGGCTTCCACAGCGTCGGTCTGGTTCTTTTTCGTGCTGTGGTGCCGCAGGGCGATTTCGTGCTGGTAGTTGAGCCAGTCTTGGTCGTATGGGCGGTGGCAGAGGTCGAGAATCCATTGCCCAAAACGCTTGCGGACAGCACCGAGGTAGTCCATGTTGGGCTGCCCGTTGTGGGTAAAATAATGTACCAAATGGGCATTCCCGCCAACGAAACCGTACCAAAGGTCGAGGATTTCGTCGGTCTGGTCAGCCAGCACCTCCCCGGCAAGGCGGAGGTTTTGGGCATCTTCGTCGCCAAAGAGCACGGTTTTTTTCAGGAGGTCGAGATCGGCGAGACTCACGGGCGAGGTCGTTGCTTGCCCATAGGTGTAGCCCGGAATGTGGTTGGACATAAAGTTGAGTTTTTGATTGAGAAAAAACAAGTTCGGTATCCGAACTTTAAAGGCTCTCGCAAAGATAGATAGGATTCCAAACTATAAAAGGTTGGGGTGATATTTTTCTTGGAACGAAAGGGAAGGTTTTTGCAGGAAAAAAGTCAAAGCAGCGGTCAAAATCATAAATTTCTATGGACTGACCTGAGTTAAGAGATGCGCCATACCCCCCCGATATTACATACTTTGTGCCATCGGGGGAAAAAGAAGATTGGCCGAAGCTGTCTTCCCGGACTGAGCCTGCCGCCTGAAGACCGAGAGGGTGCATTTTGCCTGCAAATCCAAGGCATACATCGGCCTCACTCCGCGCTACCTTTGCGCCATGAACTCTCGCCCATATCCTACCCCGTCCACCTTCACCCGCGCCCGCAGCGGCGAACTTTTTGAAACCGCCAAAACATACTTCCCAGGGGGCGTGCACTCGCCCGTGCGGGCTTTCAAAAGCGTGCAAGGCCCTCCCATTTTTTTCGAGCGCGGCGAAGGTTGCCACCTTTTTGATGTGGACGGCCAAGCGTTTGTGGATTTTTGCTGCTCTTGGGGGCCGCTCATCTTGGGCCATGCGCACCCGGCGGTGCTGGAGCGGGTGCAGGCTGTGGCGGCCAACGGGATGTCGTTCGGCACGCCGACGCCCCACGACAATCTGATCGGGAAACTCATTCTGGACAACCACCGATTTGTCGAGATGATCCGCTTCGTCAGCAGTGGCACGGAGGCGGTGATGAGCGCGCTCCGGCTGGCGCGCGGGGTGACGGGGCGCAGCAAGGTGCTCAAATTCGAGGGCTGCTACCACGGCCATGTGGACTCGCTGCTGGTGAAGGCCGGTTCGGGCCTCGCCACGTTTGGCATCAGCACTTCGGCGGGCATCCC
Source organism: Saprospiraceae bacterium (assembly GCA_046155725.1). Taxonomy (GTDB): domain Bacteria; phylum Bacteroidota; class Bacteroidia; order Chitinophagales; family Saprospiraceae; genus M3007. The sequence goes on along the minus strand of JBJXFT010000258.1, from coordinate 18,701 downwards.
AGAGTCGTTCGCACAAGAGACGATTGTGGTGCCGCTGGCTGACCCGGAGGCTTTGGAATCGGCTTTGCGCCAACACGCGGGCGAGGTGGCTTGCGTCATCATCGAACCAATTCCGGCCAACAATGGGCTGCTGTTGCAGCACCTGGAGTTCCTCCAGTTTTTAAGAGAAAAAACCAGTGAACACGGCGTGCTGCTCATTTTCGACGAGGTCATCTCGGGCTTCCGCGTGGGCTTCGAGGGCGCGGCGGGTCTGTACGGCATTGAGCCTGACATCCTCACGTTTGGCAAAATCATCGGCGGCGGAATGCCCGTGGGGGCCTACGCGGCGAGCCGCGAAATCATGGAAAATGTGGCTCCGATGGGGTCGGTGTATCAGGCCGGGACGCTGAGCGCCAACCCGGTGGCGATGGCGGCGGGCTTTGCCACGCTGACGGAATTGTTGAAGCCGGGTTTTTACGAATCGTTGGAGGAAAAGACGGCGCGGTTCACGGCGCACCTGCAGGAGTTCTGCGACCAGCGGGGCTATGAGGCCACTTTCCCGCACGTCGGCTCTGTTTTTTGGCCGACTTTCTCGCGCCAGACCATTCGCCGCAGCGACGAGATTGACGGCTCGCGGATGGGTTTTTTCAAAACGATGCACTTGGAATGCCTGAAGCGCGGGGTGTATTTTGGCCCATCGGGATATGAGGTGGGCTTTGTCTCTTCTGCGCATAAAGACGCGGATTTGGACTTTGCTGCCGGGATGATTTGTGAGAGTTTGGAGGTGGTGTTTGGGTGAATTAGTTTGAAACACGTTTAGTAAACTTTCAAAAGTTTACTAAACGTGCTCCAGTTGCGCCCAATCCCATGCTTTGTCCCCGCCTGTCTTTTTCATTCCCGACGAAATGGCGGAGGAGAAAATATCTTTGCCTCCTGAAATGGAAATCGAATCAATCGGATTCAATCTTCAAAAAATCGAATCACTCGACTTATAGATACATGAGAAACTCCTACTCCTTCCTCCTTTTTTGCTGCTTTTTTGTCATTCCGCAGGAATCTTTTTCCCAAAAAGGCACGGTGCGCGGCAATGTGTTTGACAAAACGACGGCGGCTCCTGTGAGCTTTGCCACAGTGGGCATCGAAGGCACTGGCCTAGGCGCCACGACAGACCTGAACGGTTTTTTCACCATCCCCAATGTGCCGGTCGGCCCTCAAAAATTGAAAGTTTCGTTCCTCGGCTACGAAGACTACTCCGTTGATATTGAGATAAAAAAGGGCGAAATCCTTTACCAAAACATCTTTATCAGCGAGGGCGGCACCAACCTCGACGAGGTGGTGGTGAGCGGCAAAAAAACGCAGGCTAAGGCAGAGGTGCAGATTTCAAAAATCGCCATCACCCCCAAGCAGATTCGCTCTTTGCCCTCGGCAGGCGGCCAAGCCGACGTGGCGCAGTACCTCACGGTGCTGCCGGGCGTGGTGTTCACCGGCGACCAAGGCGGCCAACTCTACATCCGGGGCGGCTCGCCGGTGCAAAACCGCATCCTGCTCGACGGGATGACCATCTACAACCCCTTTCACAGCATCGGCTTTTTCTCGGTTTTTGAGACTGAACTTATCCGCAACGTGGACGTGCTGACGGGCGGGTTCAATGCCGACTATGGCGGGCGCATCTCGGCGGTGGTGGACGTGAAAACGCGCGAGGGCAACCGCAAGCGGCTTTCTGGGCTGGTATCGGGAAGCCCGTTTCAGGCCAAGGCCGTCATCGAGGGGCCCATCATTCCGCTCAAAACGGAGGGCGGCTCGAGCGTGTCGTTTGTGCTGACGGGAAAAAAGTCTTTGATTGACCGTTCGGCTACCTCGCTCTATACTTATGTGGGCGACACGACGAATATTCTGGGTCTCTTCGAACAGTCCGAACGCTGGAAAGCGCCCAACCGCGACACCAATGTGGTGCGCGGCATCCCATTCGAATACAGCGATGTGTATGGCAAACTCACGCTCCTGACGGGCAACGGCAGCAAACTCAACGTCTTTGGCTTCAAATACACCGACGGCGTGAACTATGGAATCACGGACTTTGGCTGGACGAGCAGTGGCGGCGGCATGGATTTCACCGTCATCCCGGCCAACTCCAACACGATTATCAGCGGGGTGCTCACGGTGTCGGGCTACGATTCGCACATCGAAGAGGCAGACCGCCTGCCCCGCAGGAGCGCCATTTCGGGCTATTCGGCAGGGTTGAACTTTACCAATTTTGGCCGCGACAGCGAGTTCAAATACGGCGTAGAACTCAATGGCTTCAAGACCGAATTCGAGTTTGTCAATTTCAGGGGCTACACCATCGGCGACGGGAAGGCGGACAACACGACGGAAGTGAGCGGCTATGCCAAACTGCGTCGCAAATTCGGGCCGCTCGTCATCGAGCCGGGCATTCGCCTCCAATACTACCAATCGCTGAACGACTTTGCGTTCGAGCCGCGCTTCGGCCTGAAGTACAACATCACCGACCGTTTGCGCTTCAAGGCGGCTGGCGGTTTTTATTCCCAAAACCTGCTCTCTACGGTGAACGAGCGCGACATCGTAAACCTTTTTGTCGGCTTCCTTTCTGGCCCCGAATCCGCCCTTTACAAACCGGGGATAGACCCTGCGCCCGGCTCTTCGGTAGGCCGCGCCGACCACCGCTTGCAAAAGTCCATCCACGCGGTGACGGGTTTTGAGATTGATGTGCGCGACAATTTTGACCTGAACGTAGAAGGCTACTACAAGCGGTTCACCCAACTCATCGCGCTCAACCGCAACAAGTTGGAGGAGTCCGACCCCAGTTATATCACCGAAACGGGCGACGCTTACGGCATTGACCTTTCCATAAAAATAGAGGGCAAGCGGGCGTACCTCTGGGGCGCGTACTCGCTCGGCTTTGTGACGCGCAACGATGGCACGGAGGTGTACCCGCCCGTGTTTGACCGCCGCCACAACCTCAACCTCGTGGGCACTTACCAATTAGGGAAAAAGAAAGCTTGGGAACTGGGCGCGCGCTGGAATTTTGGCTCTGGCTTTCCTTTCACGCTCACGCAGGGTTTTTACAACAACGTCATTTTTGACGACGGGGTGAACACCAACGTGCTGGGCGGAAACTCTGACCCTGAAGACCTCGGCATCATCTACGCCGACAAGCGCAACGGCGGGCGTTTGCCTTACTATCACCGTATGGACGTTTCCATCAAGCGGATTTTCAAGTTCTCCAAATTCAGCAATCTGGAGGTCATCGCCTCCGCCACCAACGTGTACAACCGCCCCAACATCTTTTACTTCGACCGGGTGCGCTACACGCGGGTGAACCAACTCCCTATCCTGCCGAGCCTTAGCGCGACGTTTCAGTTTTGAAACGCGGATTGCGCGGATTTTGCAGATTTGCGCGGATATGAAACCGTCCTGCGGCTTCAAGCCGCAGGACGGTTTTGAAATGACCCTACCTAAAACCTGAAAAATTGAAATTGCAGCCCTCCTTATCTTTGCCAAATGGAATTTGAAAGCATTGAAGACCTGCTCATTTTTTTGAAAAACTACGGAGGGAACGACCTGCTTTACTTTGATTTAGGCATCGTAACACCCAGTTTGGCGGAGGCTGTCAAATCGTTGGCTGGGCTTGATGTTTCAGACTATTTTTTAATCATTGACAGTTTTACCATTCGTCATGCGCTCAACAGGCACGGCAACTCGGCCGTGGAAAAGTCGAGAGGCCAGATAGCCATTGAGGTTGATGATTTTGCTTTGATTCCTTTGATGATTTCGCAATACGACCAATTGGCCTACGAATTTGCTCGCCAAAAGCACACATTGATTTTTCAAAAAGCACTTCCAAAAGGTTGTTTTGTATTTGCGGCAGAGATAAGGATTGGCAAGCGCAAACGTATATGCAGCCAATCTTTACGCATTTTGAACAAAAAAAAGCCGACTGAGCGATAGGCCAGCCGACTTCTTTTTTTGTATCCAACAGCGTCCGAATGGCTTTTGCCCCTCAACGCCACGTCCTGAAACGTCTCTGTTGAACTACTGTGCAAAGGTAAATCATTTTTTCTGCCTCCCAAAACAGTGTCCTATTTTGAGTTGTTTTCAAGCATGAAAGAACATCGACAGTCAATGGTCAACAGTCAATACCGCCTCACCCAATACTCTCATGGCGCGGGCTGCGGCTGTAAGATTTCGCCCAAGGTGCTCGACAGCATCCTGAAAACCGAGGGGCTGAAACAGCATTTCCCAGCACTCTTGGTCGGCAACGAAGAACGCGACGACGCTGCCGTGTTCGACCTTGGCGACGGCACGGCGCTCGTGAGCACCACCGATTTTTTCATGCCCATCGTAGACGATCCGGAAGATTTTGGGCGCATCGCTTCCGTCAACGCCATCAGCGATGTGTACGCCATGGGCGGTCGGCCATTGATCGCCATCGCCATACTCGGCTGGCCCATCAACACATTGCCGCCCGAAGTCGCCAACGCCGTCATCGAAGGCAGCCGCAAGGCTTGCGCCGAAGCCGGCATCCCGCTTGCGGGCGGCCACAGCATTGACAGCCCGGAGCCGATTTTCGGCCTCGCCGTCACGGGGCGTTTGGAGATAAAAAATTTGAAGAAAAACGGCGGTGCCACGCCCGGCGCAAAACTCTACCTCACCAAACCCATCGGCGTGGGGATCCTCACCACCGCGCAGAAGAAAGAAATGCTCTTGCCCGAACACGCGCACATCGCGCCCGACAGCATGAAACGCCTGAACAGCATCGGCGAACGCTTTGGCGAACTGTCTTTCGTGCAGGCTATGACCGACGTGACCGGCTTCGGGCTGCTCGGCCACCTCTCCGAAATGTGCGAGGCCAGCAACGCTAGCGTGACCCTTGATTTCAGCCAAGTGCCTACGATTGACCGCGCCATACTCGACTATTATTTGGAGAAAAAATGTGTGCCGGGCGGCACTGTGCGCAACTGGGACAGCTACGGCCACAAGATTGGCGGAGCCGACGAACACCAGCGCAAAATCCTCGCCGACCCGCAAACCAGCGGCGGCCTGCTCGTCGCCGTTCAGCCAGGCCACGAGGCCGATTTTGAAAAAGTGGCGGCAGCACAGGGCTTTGATTTGAAGCCGTTTGGCGTTTTTACCGAAAGGGAAAAAGTGCTGATAACGGTGAGGTAAGCTGAATGATTCGATTTTTGAAGATTGAATCCGATTGATTCGATTGGGAATCAGGGCTTGAGCGCCGTTCGTTTTTCAAAACCACTTTGCTTTGGGTATAGCGCGAACTTCGGTCGGAGCAGCAATTTTCACCATCCAATTTTTTCAAAACAAAAATGTCAAACCTCCTCGATTCCCTGCAAGAATACGTCACGCCTGAACTCCTTGGGCAAGCCGCCAAAATCTATGGCGAAAGCGAAACCGGCATCTCGAAAGCCATCGGCAGCCTCGCCCCCGCCATCCTCGCGGGCTTGCTCGACAAGAGCAACGACTCCCAGGCGATGGGCAACATTTTCAATACGCTGCGCAATTTTGACCCAGCCATCCTTGGCAAACTCGGCAGTCTGTTCGGCGGCGGCAATCTGGCGCACAACGACCCCAAGGATGTTTCCGGCCAATTGCTCGGCACTATTTTCGGGGCCAAAGTTCCAGCCATCGCTCATGCAGTGGCGGCGTTTTCAGGAGTGAAACCCTCTTCGGCATCCTCTCTGCTGGGTTTCGCCGGCCCGCTCGTGATGGGCCTGCTCGGCAAAAGAATCCATGCCGACGGCCTCGATGCTTCTGGCCTTGTCAGCCTTTTGCTCAGCCAGAAAGATGCCATCCTCAGCCTTCTGCCCGCAGGCGTAAGTGCTTTTGTGGGCACGGCGAATATCGGCGGAGCGCAGCGTGCGCAAGAAGAAAAAGCGAGCGTTGGCATGGCCTGGCTTTGGCCGCTCTTGTTGCTCCTTGGCTTGGGCGCCGCGATTGTTTGCTGCATGAAAAACTGCGCAGCCTATGGTGGGTAAATAAAAAAAACCGCCTTCGCCCTAAAGGGCTATGGCGGGCGAAGCGGAGGAGGAGAGATTCGAACTCCCGGTGGTGTAACCCACGACGGTTTTCAAGACCGCTCCATTAAACCACTCTGGCACTCCTCCGAGGGCGTTTTCGCGGGCAAAGGTAGATTTCTCTGCTCAATTTTTTAATGCCCTGATTTCAATTTTCAAAAAGGCGCGACGTGCTCGCTTCATCGCCCCATCGCTTCATCACCCCATCGCTTCATCACTTCATAAAAACTCAGTCCGAGTCCATTTTTATCAACTGCGGGATTTCGTTCTTGCCGTCTACTTTTTCAAAAAAGGTGCGCAAGAAATTGGTCATGTCCTCCGAAGCGGCGTAGTCGAGGTGCTTGGATTTGCAGAGCGAATAGAAGGTTTGTTTGGCCGATTTCAAGGTGAGTAGCGCGCGTTTGAGGTCTTCGGTCTGGAGGCCGTTGTTCATCAGGAAGCGGTCGCGCACGGTTTTCAGGCCAGTATCGGAGTTCGGGCTGGAATAGGGTGCGCTGACGAGGCCGGAGAAATCAAAATCGTAGGGCACGAGAAGGATTTTTCCCGATTCGGGGGCGCGCACGAGGCGAACGTTGCGCAACATGGCTACCTCCCAGTCCGTGTTGCCGATCATGTACTGGAACATGACGGTGAGCGCAGCGTGGTAAGTCTGCAAACTGTCTATCGGGGTGCCGTACTCTTCATTGAGTTCGCCACCCAATCGGGCCACAAGTTCTTCTTCGTCTTCGAGCAAAATGGCGTACATCGGCTTGCGAGATTTCTCCACGTGGGTATCTCGTATGGTAAGCCTGATGAGCCGGGCGCGCATGCTCGCATGGGTTATTCCTTCAAACATCCGGTACGCGAGGTATTCGCGCACGATGAGTTCGTTGCCCACCTCGCTGTCATAGCAAGGGAGCACGAGTTTTATTTCGTTCAGGGTGTCCAGCCCATCGGCCACCAATTCTTTCTTTTTGAACTTCAACTTGAGGGGCGGGTACACGGACACTTTTCGGCGGAATTTGCCGCGCGGCTTTACTTCTATCCGATAGGTTTTGCCGTCGTCGGTGCGCAGGGTGGCAGGAAAATACTGGTTGGTTTTTTTTTGCTCGATGATGGTGGTGAGGTCGGTTTCCAAAGTCATTTTTTCTGCCTCCTTTTGCGTCAGCACCTCAAAGATGCTTTTGAGGCGAACGGCTTCGCTGCTCGGGTTTTGCGCTTGGGCAAAGAGGGCGAGCGGACACAGAAGGGCAATAAAAAGGGGATGTTTGGCAAGAAGGTTTTTCATCTTCATGATATCAGCATTTGAGCCACAGAGGCGGTTTTAAAACTTCCTCTGGAACATCGGGACGCTATGCTCGATGGCGGTGGCGATTAAAGAAAAAAAAGGTTTTGCGAAATTATGTCCTGAAACAAAGTTGGAGCGGGCTTGGTTTCAGAATGATTGCAAAGTTAATCAGCCATGTGCTTGCAAAGCCCGTTTTATTCGATGAAAGTTCAAATGCCCTCGCGCAACTTCATGTCCGCTCAATTTTGCCCCCCGCTTCGGCCCCCAACAGGAAAAAATAAAATGCTCCGCACATCAGCAGGTGCGCAATGTCGAAATAACAAAACCAAACCCCCAGCGAAAATTTCAAAATGTGGACAAGCACTGCGCCCAAAAGCAGCAAAACACCTTGCAAAATGTAGCGGCTTCCGGGATGCCTGCGCTTGAAAAACAACCATGCTTCCAAGGGCGCGACGATGCACAAAAAGCCAAAGGCAGAATGGATTTCGACTCCGGGGAACCACAGCGTGGCCGTCACGAACCACATTGCCACCGTCAGTTCCGATATGTTCAGCCAAGTAAGCGCCCTGCGCCACCCAGCCCCAAGAAGCGGCTTGGCCCGCACGATGGAAGCCTGCTCCAAGGCCGACACTGCGATCATGCCCAATAGCCAACCGGGAGCTTTGAAAGCGAACGGCAGAAAATACAAAAAGCAGTGGCCCACTATCGCCCCGATGAGCGTGGAAAGCCCCATGAGCAAGAAGAAAATGCGGGAAAGCCGCAGCGCATCGTCGCGCTCAGGCACTTTGCCGAGCCGTCGCCAAGCGTAAAAACAAACCGATGCTGCCAAAATCCCTGTCAGCGCGATTACAGGCTCGCCAATCCGAAGCCCTGCCACCACGATATCAGGTTGAAAATTGGCAGTGGGTAAAACTTCCATAGGGAACGATGAGCTATAAACGATGAACCCATTGAATCGCAATGATTTGAGTTGGCTTTTGGCTTCCTTTATTTTACGCCCGTTCCATAGCCACGAAGATATGAGGTCAGTCGCTGCTGTCCCGCCGCTCGCGCTCCCAATCCGTGCGGGCGAAAACGATGAGCAGAATGCCGCCAATCAACATCAAGATTTTGAGGACAAAAGCCAAAAGCCGCCCGCCGCGCTCCAGCCAAGAGAGGAAGTACCAGTGTACGCCCACCAATTCCATGACGATGGAAGTGATGCCAAAAGTGAAGAGCAAATAGCCCAATAGGAGAAGCAGTCCTTTGTTTTTCATGCCAGAGAGATTGTCAGAGCCAAATCGAACGCCGAAGTTAGGATGGAAACAGGATGCTGGGTTATTTCTGGGGAAACTTGCTACTTGAAACTTGCCCACTTGAAACTTGCAGACTTGAAACTTGCCCACTTGAAACTTGCCCACTTGAAACTCTAAAGTCCCAACGCCTCCCGTTCGGCCTTTTTCAAGGATTTTGCCACCAAATCGTAGGAGTGGTCAATCAAGTCTCGGAGCATTTTCCTGTCCAGACCACCCTCGAAATCCACCGTGTTCCAGTGTTTTTTGTTCATGTGCCAGCCGGGCTGGATTTCGGGGTGCTGCTCTCGAAGTTCGACGGCACGGTCGGGGTCGCATTTCAAATTGACGCTGAACGCTGCGCTGTCAAGCCCCGTGAGGGCAAAAATCTTTCCCCCCACGCGCAGCACGAGGGTTTCTGGCCCGAAGGGAAAATCTTCTGAACTCGCCTTTTTGGCAAGGCAGTATTCGCGGAATTGCTCGATGTCCATCTTTTGATTGATCCGATTGAGGGATTGACTCGATTTTTCGATTGCCACGATCTCTCAATCGAATCAATCGCCCAATCGAAAAATCGAGTCAATTTTACTGCCGGTACTTCTTTTCAAAACGCTGGTAAAGTTGCTTGTGCTTGTTGTCCAGATTGAGGGTGCGGCCTTGGATGAAAGCTGCCGTCACTTGGCAAGTGCGCATATCCAGCACGTCGCCTTCGGAGATGAAAAGCGTGGCGTCCTTGCCCGTTTCGAGCGAGCCGCAGGTTGTGTCAATGCCCAAAATCTTTGCAGTGTTCAACGTCAGTGCGCTCACGGCGGCCTCTTTTGGGAGGCCAAAGCCTACGGCTTGCCCGGCCTGGAACGACAGGTTTCGCTGTTGCCAAAAACCATCGTTGGAGAAGGCGAACAGCACTCCCTTTTCTTGCAAAAGCGCAGCGGTCTTGAAAGGCTGGTCCACGTCTTCGTCTTCGCGGGCGGGAAGGCTTTGCGTTTTTCCGAGTATGACCGGCACGTTGTGCGCTTTCAAAAAATCGGCTACAAGCCAAGCGTCGTTCGCGCCGGCAAGCACTTTTCGGAGGCCAAAACTTTCGGCAAAAAGCACCGACTCCTGTATGGTCTTGGCATTGTCGGTGTGCAGGTAGAGTGTGCTTTTTTGGTCAAAAAGCCCTCTCATCGCTTCAAATTTTAGGTTCTTCACTTCTGGCGCAGCTTGTTGGGCATAGGCGCGGGCATCTTCAAAAAAGCGGCGGAGCGCCTGCACGTCTTTTTCGTACTGGTCATTTTTCTTCATTTCGGGGTTGCCTGTCTCGAATCCGCCGAAGCTGCGCATCTGCGGCCAGCGGAGGTGGATGCCCTCGTCGGCGCGGTATACTGCGTCTTCCCAGTTCCAAGCGTCGAGTTGTACCACCGAAGATGAGCCAGAAATGGTGCCGCCCTGCGGGGTTATTTGCGCCAGCAAAACTCCGTTGGAGCGCACGGTGGGTATCACGTCCGAGTCGGTGTTGTAGGCCACCAGCGAGCGTAGGTTTGGGTTGTAATGACCGATGTCGGCGTAGTCGGCTGTGGCGCGGGCGGCTTCTATTTCGGCCAGACCGAGGTTGGTCAGGGGCGCGATAAATCCTGGATAGACGTGCTTTCCCGAAGCGTCGTACACCGTGGCGTATTTCGTGCGGTCAATGCGAATGAGGGTCGCATCGGCCACAAGGGTCAATTTGCCGCCCTCAAAACCGATGGCGCTGTTGGCGATTACGGCACCGTTGCCCAAGTGGGCGGTTGCGCCCATGATTAGGATGGGGCTGCTTTGGGCTGGGGCTGGCACGGGGTTTTGAGCGGACAGAGCGAGCGAGAGGGTGAGAGCGAGCGAGAGGGTGAGAGGGCGTGAGAGGGTGAGAGGGGGTGAGAGAGCGTGAGAGGGTGAGAGGGTGAGCGTACGGGAGAGGGAGAGGGCCTTTTTCATGTTTTTTACAAAATTTGTTCGCCAAGGAGCGCGCAAAGATTCAAGAAGTTGTGGATAAAAAACTCGGATGTTTCGCTGCGCCCAACAGGACACGATATTCCTTAGCCCCCAAAACGAGCCCTGCAACAAAACAGGTCAATGCCTCAAAGACGTGTCCTTCCCCGCCACCTTGTTCGCCGTCCAAGCAAAAATGCAGGCCGTCCAGAACGAGAACATGGAATAGATGAGCGCGGGTTTTACCATTTCCTCATTGCCCAGCATATTGCCGGCGATGAGGAAGGCGAGGGTGGTGTTCTGCACCCCGCTTTCCATGGCAGCCGTTAGGCGCGCGGGGTGCGGCAGCCCCATGTACCGAAGGGCAAAGTATCCAGTGAGCAAGCAGGCTGCATTTTGCAAAAGCCCCACAGGGATGAGCAGCACGAGGTCTTGCGCATTCAGCCCGGTGCCGCCCACGCTTTCGTTGCCAAAAAGTTTGATGGCGAACACGATGGCCAGCAGCGTGAGCATGACATATTTGGCGGGCTTGCTGATGCGCTCGGCGAAAACTGGCCGGTATTTGCGGAGCAAAACCCCAAAGAACGCGGGGATGATGGTGATGAAAAAAATGTGGCCCACGGTGTCCCAGAACGGCAGGTGCAAGTCGGAGGATTTGTCGAGGAAAATATGCAACGCCATGTTGACCACGATGGGGATGGAGAACAGGGTGAGGATGCTGTTGACCGCCGTGAGCGAGAGCGAAAGTGCCACGTTGCCGCGCCAGAGGTAGGTGAGGAAGCCCGATGTGGCTCCGCCGGGGCTGGCTGCGAGGATGATAAACCCTACTTTCAACTCTGCCGGAATGGGCAGCAGCAGTGTGATGATGAACGCAATGGTGGGCAGTGCCAGCATCTGGACTGTCAGCGCGGTGAAAAAAGCACGCGGATGGCGCACCACCCGCATAAAGTCGGCAAAGGCGAGCGACAAGCCTACGCCGAACATCACCAGCGCCAGCACCGAACCAACAGAAACATCTACGAGGAATGCAGGACTCAAAGGGAAAGCAGTTTTTTCTGCACAAAAGTAGAACGATGCAGCGCGTCTCCAAACAGGGGCTATGGTTAAATGTTTTCGGGCGATATTGCGGCGGAATGATGAACGATGAACGATGAAGTATGAACGAAGAACGAGGAAGTATGAACGAGGAAGGATTTGGCATCCTAACCAGCAATTAGTAAGCGCGAACGCGCCATCACGCCGAGGCGTGACAATCAACAATCAGCAATCACCCTCAACTATGAAAGTCATTGCATTCTACATCGCCGAAGGGATACGCCTGAAAGCACTGAAGGAAGCGTACACTGGCTCGCTTTTGCAGGAAAATCCTTTCGAACTTTTTTACCGCGTGGACGCGGACCGCTATTTTTATGTGTTCGACTACGGCGCGGTGGTGTTCGCCAACATGGGCGACACGGACATGAGCAAGAACCTCGCGCTGCTCCAACCGATGTGCCTGCGGCCTTTGGCCGACAAAATCCGCGACGACTTCGAAATCGTGCTGCGCCCCGGCGAGCCGCTCCATTTTGGGTTCGACAGCCTCACTTGCCCGCGCATCACGGAGGACGTGGCGAAAATCGCGATGATGAACGTGGCCCACTCGGTGTCCATGGACTATTACGCGCAACGCGCCGATGAACTGCTGGCCGAAATAAACCATTTCACTCACCAAATGGAACACGAAGGCACCATCAGCATCAGCCGTTCAAACATGATAAAGTTCATCGGGAGGATGCTGAACAGCAAAAACCGCATCATCGAAAACCTGTTCATTTTCGACAGCCCCGACCTTGCTTGGGACGACGAATACCTCGACCGAATCCACCACGGGCTGGCGCGGACGTTTGAGATTCAAAGCCGTTTTAAGGAAATCGAGTACACGTTCAAAGTCATCGAAGACAACCTGTCGGTGTTCCGCGAACTGTACCTGCACCGCGAGAGCAGCAAGTTGGAGTGGATTATCATTGCGCTCATTTGCATCGAGGTGGCGGACTTGATTTGGGGGAAGGTTTTTTAACGCCCCTCCTCCATCTGCACAAAATGCCCCAGCCCGGCCTCGTCAATCACCCCCAGCAATGCGCCCGATTCGTCGGCCACGCCCACGATGCCGTAACCTTTTTGGCGAATCAAATAACTGACTTTCAAGAGCGAATCTTCCGCTTGCACCACTTCGGCCTGGTGCGCGTATCTTGAAATTTCGGCAGTCACGTCGGGCTTGCGCAGTGCCTTCACGATGTCGTCTTCTTCGAGCATCCCCACCAGCCGGTCGTTCACGTCAAAAATGAGGAAGTGGCGCTCCAGCCCATGGCGGAGGGTTTCTATGGCCGTGAGCATCCAGTCGTTGGAGCGCAGGTGGGTGAAGTGCGGGCGCAGCACGTCGCGGGCTTTGAAGCGGGAGAGCAGATCGTCCGTTTGTACGTTGTCGTTCTCGGCACGGGCGGCGTAGATGACGAAAATGCCGAGCACGCTGAGCATATAACTCGAATAAAAGCCCGCAACTATTAACAGCAACGCAATCCCTTGCCCCGTCCATGCCGCAATCTTGGTAGCCTTAGGTCGCCCCAACCATAAGGACAGCAATGCGCGGAGTACACGCCCGCCGTCCATCGGGAAGGCCGGAATCATGTTGAAAACAGCCAAGAGAACATTCAGGAAAGCCAGCCTTATGGTGAAATGTAAAAATGGCAAAAGGAAATATCCAGACTCCGTCACGATTTCTCCCCCGACATACTGTGTCTGAATTGCGGCGAGCATCATTTCCCCAAAACTCCCTTCCTCCACCAAAAAACTTGTCGCCACAAACAGCAGCACCGCTATCACCACATTGACCGCCGGCCCAGCGATGGCTACCACGAATTCCTGAAACGGTTTTTCGGGCATCCGTTCCAATCGAGCCATTCCACCGATGGGCATTAATATGATGTCCCGGGTTTTCACTCCATATCGCCGCGCAGCGATGGCGTGGCCATATTCATGAAGCAAAACACAAAAGAACAAGGACAAGAAAAGCATGGTCAACCATACCGTCTGGGTCATTTCAAGTCTCTCGCTCTGGGCTTCCCAGAAGATAAACAGGAATATCAGCCCGAAAGTCCAGTGCAAAAAAACCGGGATGCCGAGCCAAGTAAAGATTTTGAGAGAACCGCGCATTGACAGAGGGTGAGAGGGGTGAGAGAATGTGAGAGACGTGAGAGAATGTGAGAGACGTGAGAGAATGAGAGGGGTGATTGATTCGATTGAGAAGATTGGTTCGATTGGTTCGATTGATCCGATTGATTCGATTGATTCGATTGGTTCGATTGACAAAATTGGGAATCGCGCGCCCGAACCAATCTGAACAATCGAACGAATCGAACGAATCGAACCAATCGAATAATCGAATCAATCCTTTGTGGCAAGCACGATGTACTGGTAGTCCAGCGCGTCTTTGTCAATTTTTGAAATTTTGAAACCCGCCGCCACCAGTTCGCGCTCCACTTGGGCGAGCGAGACTTTGAACTCGTCGGGCGGGCCGACGGGCAGGTTGTTTTTCTTGAAATCAATGATGAGCAATTGGCCGCCGGGAGCAATGCCCTTGGAAAGGGTTTTGAGGTATTGCACCCGGTTTTCGATGTAGGCGTATGTGTTCACGATGACCACGTTTTCGGTTTCTTCGGGCTGCAGGAGCGGGTCGTCGAACTTGGAGAGCCTGCTCTCGAAACGGTCGCGATACACTTTTGGAAGCCGCACCTTCACGCTGTCGAGGAAGTTGATAAAGCGCGGGTCAATGTCAATGCCGATCACTTTTTTGGCTTTTGGCACGAGGCGGAAAGTGAAGTAGCCGGTGCCAGCGCCGATGTCGGCCACCGTTTCGTCCTGGATGTCGCCGAGGAATGAGATGACCAGTTCAGGCTTTTGCCAGATGCCCCGGTCTTTGTCCTCAAAATCTGCCACAAGGCTTTCAAAATTTCCCTCCCCCGTGCGCGGCAGCGGCTCCGAAACCGTGGTGGCCTGAGCGGGTTTTTCCCGAAAAAGCGCGGGGTCGTCGGTGTTGGGTCGGTGTTCGTTTTTGCAGGAAAAAAAAACGGCGGCAAAAAAGAGGAAAGTAGCAGTGTGCCTCATTATGTCAGGATGGGTGGAGCGGAACGGCGACAAATGTAGGCAAGTTCGGCGAAACGCGCAGAGGCCAGCTATCTTTGCGCGGGGCCATTGTCAAATTATCGCATTGACCACATGATCACATTGACTACATTTCTAAAACCCATTTCCACACCCGCTGGCCTTGCCTTTTGGTCGGCCTGCTTGCTTGTAGTGGCCATGCCCGTCTCGCCGTTTTTGCTCTCCATCGGTATGTGGGGGCTGGTGTTCGCGGCTTGGTGGCACACTGCCGAAACCCTGCAATCTTCTTTGCGCTTGCCCCAAACCTGGTGGCGGGTGCTGAAAATTTCCTTCCAAAGACTGTTCCACCGCCGCGAACTGGCCGTGCTGTCCTTGCTCCTCCTTGCCCCGGCTGTCAGTTTTTTTTGGTCTGACGACAAGGCGTACTGGCTGCGCATGGTGCAGACACGGCTGCCGTTCCTGGTGCTGCCTTGGGCATTTGCCAACCTCCCGCCCTTGCGCGAGCGCCAATGGAAAACCCTGCTTTACCTACTTGTTTGGTTCATTGTCGGCGTGTGCCTTGCAGTGGGAATCAATTTCCTGCTGCACTTCGATGCCATCATCGAAGGGCTTGGCAGGGGCAACCCGGTGCCGGTGCCGCGCTCGCACGTTCGGTTCAGCCTCATTGTGGCTACGGCGATCCTGGCGGGCGGGTGGCTGTGGAAGCAAGGTTTCTGGCTGTGGCGGGTTTGGGAACGGAGGGCGTTGGGCGCGGCAGTAGTTTTCCTCTTTGTTTTCATCCACATCCTCTCGGTGCGGAGCGGGCTGTTTTCGCTGTATGCGGCGTTGCTTTTTGTGCTGCTGCGCTATGTTTGGTTGAGCAAAAAATGGCTCGCGGGATTTGCGGCTTTGGCCGCGCTCGTGGCTGCATTATGGATTGCCACCGAGACGGTGCCCAGCCTGAAAATGCGGATCGCCTACATGAAATACGATTGGGAACGCTTCCATGCGCACGACGATGGGCGGCTTTATTCCGATGCCGTTCGCTGGGTGTCGCTCCAATCGGGCTGGGCTGTTTGGCAACAAAACCCCCTGCTCGGCGTGGGGGCTGGCGACCTGCTCAATGAGACGAAGCGCAACACCGCCGCCCTGTTCCCCACTTACGCCCAAGAAGCCCGCTTGCCGCACAACCAATTTATATTCATCTTGGCAAGCACGGGGATATTGGGCTTGGCGCTGAGCCTTGTGGCACTTTTTTGGCCGATTTTCAAAGGCCGGCGAAACGCCCTTTTCAGTGCATTCCAAGTCATGGCGTTCGCGTCGTTCCTCATCGAGTGTACCCTTGAGAATGCGATTGGGGTGGCGTGGTTTCTGTTTTATTCGCTTTGGCTTTTGATGCCGTGGAAAGGAAAGCCAGATGAAACCAAACCCCGTTTGTAGATTTGCAACAAAAAAAGACCCATGCAATACCACGCCGATACCGAACAACTGCTCGCCCGCATCACCGTCAACTCAAAAGTGATGCTGGGCAAACCGACCATTCGAGGCACCCGCCTGACGGTGGAGCAAATCCTCAAAGCGACAGGGCGTGGGCTTGGCTACGAGGAACTGCGCGAAGATTTTCCGTTTCTTGAGCCAGAGGATATTCAGGCTTGCATTCTGTACGCTACACAGCTCGTTGAAAGCGAGAGAGTATACGCCCTTGCCGATTGAAAATTATACTGAAATTCGTGCTTGACGTAGGCGTGGGCAACAAAACGCTCCAACTGCTCCGAAGCGAAGGATTTGATGTTGTTTCAATCCTTGAAATCGAGCCGTCA
Source organism: Saprospiraceae bacterium (assembly GCA_046155725.1). Lineage (GTDB taxonomy): Bacteria > Bacteroidota > Bacteroidia > Chitinophagales > Saprospiraceae > M3007. The sequence continues at coordinate 2,257 of JBJXFT010000258.1, read as the reverse complement.
ATGGACGATTCAGATATTCTTTCCATCGCTGAAAATGAGGAGAGAATGGTGGTGACCATGGACAAGGACTTTGGCGAGTTGGTTTATCGTTCCGGGCGGAATCACAATGGCGTTTTGTTGCTTCGCTTGGAAGATGCCACAGGCGATGAAAAAGCAGAAGTCATGCGTCAAATCCTCCAATCATTTGCAGAAGAAATCGAAGGTCGGTTCTGTGTGTTTCAAAACGGGCGACTTCGAATTCGATGATAGACAAACTCATACTTTTGCACAAAATCAACAATCAAAAATGTCAACCATTGTACTTTCCAGCAATCGCCCAGAAGACATTCGGCAATTGGCCGACTTAGCAACCCAATTGGGCATCCAGTTTTTTACCATCCCCAAGCTGACTCGGCAAATGAAAGCCCGGCAGCAATTGACAGAATGGGCTTTTCGGAATGCCCCAAAAGAAGAGGTGCCTGCACACCTCATTGACCAATTAGTGGAACAAACTCGCTCCGAACGCTATGCCCAAAAGAAAAGTCAAGGTAATCGTTGATACCAACTGGTGGGTGAGTTTCGCTATGAACCCCACGAAAAGCCAAATGGCTTCACTGCTTTTGGATGATGCTATTGAGTTTGTTGGCTCAGCCGAACTTCAAGATGAAGTGCTATCCGTCATCAACCGCCCCGAACTTGCCCGTTATTTTTCGGGAAATGCCCTTCGAGAACTGAAAGGGATTTTCCTCAAATCAGTTGCTATCCAAGTGGTCACCTCAGAAGTAGAAGTTTGTCGCGACCCAAAAGACAACTTCCTTCTCGCCCTGTGCCGCGATGCCAAGGCAGATTTCCTGATTACTGGCGACAAAGATTTGCTCTCTCTTCGGAGGTTTGAAAACACTGCAATTCTGAGTATGACAGAATTTCTTTCGCTCTGATTTTCCACAACAAAGGGCGCACCCCACCAATCATGCACGCAAAAAAATCCTACGGCCAGCACTTCCTGAAAGACGACGGCATCGCCGAGCGCATCGCCGCCAGCCTCCTGCAAGCCGAGCAAACAGGCCGAGTGCTCGAAGTCGGCCCCGGCATGGGGATGCTCACCAAATACCTGCTCGCCCGCTCGGACTACGAGACTTTTGGCGTGGAAGCCGACCGCGACATGGTGGATTTTTTGAAAAAAAACTACCCCGATTTCGCCCAAAGCCGTTTGGTCGCCAAAGACTTTCTCGACTTCGACGCGCCCGCTTTTTTTGAGGGAAAACAGTTTTGCCTCATCGGAAACTTCCCCTACAACATCTCCACCCAAATCCTTTTCCGGCTCCTCGATTGGCGCAGCCAAATCCCCGAAATGGTCGGGATGTACCAAAAGGAAGTAGCCGACCGCATCGCTTCCCCGCCCGGTTCCAGAGTTTACGGCATCACCAGCGTATTGGCGCAGGCGTTCTACCGCACCGAGTCCCTTTTCAACGTCGAGCCAGGTTCGTTCAACCCACCGCCCAAGGTCCGTTCCTCCGTCATCCGCCTCACGCGCAAAGAAGATTTTGAACTGGGCTGCGACGAAACCCGATTCCGTACCCTCGTGAAAACCGCCTTCGGCCAACGCCGTAAAATGCTCCGCAACACGCTCAAGCCATTTTTCCCCAACGACCTGCTCATGAGCGACCCCTACTTTGAAAAACGCCCCGAAACACTTTCTTGGGAAGAATATGTGGCGTTGACGGCCCGTTGTGCCAATAACCAAATCAACAACTAACCAAATCAACAAACCATGCAGCCCAACTACTACGACCTCGTCTACGCCGTGGTGCGCCAAGTCCCTCGCGGGCGCGTGACCAACTACGGTGCCATCGCTGATTTCATCGCGCTCGGCTCATCGCGCATGGTCGGCTGGGCTTTGAACAATTGCCATCAAATGGATGGAGTGCCCGCCCACCGCGTAGTGAACCGCAAGGGCGAACTCAGCGGGCGGCACCATTTTCCCACGCCCACCCTCATGCAGGAACTCCTCGAAAGCGAAGGCCTGAAAATCGAAAACGACTGCGTAGTGGATTTCAAAACACACTTCTGGCACCCCAGCGAGTTGGGCGAAAACTGGGAAGCCTTCGAATGAAACAGCAAGCGCAGCTCGCTCATAGTTCATAGTTTATCGTTCATACTCACATTTCGACCATTTTTCACCCCGATCTGCAGAATTGGCAGATGTCCTCAAAGGTGTCTGGAGTCAATGCGAGTAGTTTGAGTATTTTGAGTTGAACGGGTTTAAGTGCTGTCATTT
>JBJXFT010000257.1:0-10242 GCA_046155725.1 Saprospiraceae bacterium | reverse complement strand
CGGCGGGCGTGTCGTCGAAGTCGTTGGCGAGCAGGTCGGATGCACCGTCGGGCACCGTGATGCCTACGTTGCCGATGCAGGTGTAGGGGCCGTCGTCGAAGCCGAGCGGCGAAGAGCGGAAGGAGCCAGCTGTGAAAGTGGTCTTTGCATCCGGCACGGCGTTGAGCGTGGTGCCGGTGGCGGTGCTGCCGCCGGTGTTCTGGATGGTGACCTTGTAGCGGATTTTGTCGCCGGGGTCGGCCTTGCCGTTGGCGTTCGGGTCGGTGATGATCTGGTCGGTCTGCTGTGGGGAGGGGACGGTTTGGGCGTGGAGCGAGAGGCTAAACCCAAATGCCAACAATGCAAGGGCGAGGAGCGATTTTTTCTTCATGGAAAGGTAGATTTTGTTTCCAATATTTGAACTGACCCGCAAAATTACGGAGGATGAAAAATTAATGGGCATTTGACAATTGGCAGATATTTTCAAGGCTGCCAACTTATCCTGCAACGATTACTAAAAAGGAGGTAGGAGGAATCGAGCAAGTCATTTTTACAAAATGCTCGAGAATCGGAGCCGGAACAAATTAACTACAAGAAAAAGCAACCTGATGCTGACAAAACACCCTGCAAGAACCGTTATTTTTGGAGGTTTTGCAAGGTTTTTTTCACCAAGACCTTTCCGAGCCGACAAACTGGTGGAGGAGAACTTGGACAACGAAGCCATGTATGCCGATGCGTTCGCCCGGATGGTTTTCGTATCGGCGTAGTATGGAAGAAGTGGTGCTGCGGCTTTGGGTCGCAGGTTCACCCATTGCACGATGGAATACAAAACAGAAAGCCACCCCGGCTTCCCGGGATGGCTGTCATGATCTTCCTACCTTTTAGATTCTTCAACATCGCAAGACATTCTTTTACGCCTTGCAACCGAGGCAAAGGTGGCGGCAAGGCGGGCTAAAAGGGTTTGGTATTGTTGCACAATGGTTCGCTATTGTTGCAAAATGACTTGACTGGGGCGGGCTTTGGGCTACTTTTGCGCGAAAAATTTCGCTTCATGTCAAAAGGATCGCTTCTGTGCTGTTGGGCACTTGCCCTCTTTTTCTCTGTGTGCTTGCCGGCGCAAACGCCTCATTTTGAGCGTTTGGGCGCTGCTGAAGGTCTTTCTCAGGGAATGATCTTTGACCTTTTGCAAGACCGAAATGGCTTCTTGTGGTTTGCCACCAAGGACGGGCTGAACCGCTACGACGGGTATTCGTTTCAGGTATTTCAAAACAACCCGTTCGACCCTTTTTCCATTTCCGACAATGAAATCCAATGTCTGTTGGAAGACCGCGAGGGCAGGATTTGGGTGGGCACGGCGAACAACGGGCTGGATATGCTGGACCCGCAAACCGGCAAGTTTTACCATTTGAACAACCTCTCCACCCAGAGCATCCTCCGTCTTGCGCAAACAACCGATGGCTCGATATGGGCTGGCACGGCCTCTGGCGTCAACCGTGTGCGCGTCCCTGCGCTACTGCCTCTCAAGGACCCCAGCCTTGAATCATCTGTCAAGGTGGATACTTTTTTCTGGAACGATGGTGGGGCTGGGGCGCTCACGACCAGCCATCGGATCGTGGACTTGGCGGGAAGCCGTGACGGCAAACTCTGGGTGAGCACTTATCTTCAAGTAGGTTTTTTCGACATTGCTACCAGCCAGTTTCACAAAGTCTGGACAAACCCGGATTTTGAAAAAGGCGATTTTTTGAGCTCCTTTTTCCAAGAAGGCCCCGACGGGGCGATGTGGGTCGGGCAACCGGGGCAATTGCTGCGCGTCCGTGGCAGCAGCGAAATCACCGTTTTTCGGCTGCCGGAGACTTCGATGTTCCCACATACCGACCTCGCGTTCGATGCTGCCGGCAATATGTTCGTCAGCACCCGCAAACAGATTTTCAGGTTGCCCGCTGCCCAATTGGCCTCGCCGGAGCTTGCGCGCTTCGACCTTTTTTACCGCTTCCCCCACGAAGGCATCATCGGCTCTACCCAATTGGCAATGGACCGCGGCGGCTTGCTCTGGGTCGGCACCAATGGCTATGGCTTGCTCAAGTACAATCCTGGCAACCGCCATTTCCACCATTACCTGCATGGGAAAAGCCCCCGGCGCATTTTCACCGACAACCAACAACGGGTGTGGGTGTGGCACACGGCTACGACGTTCCGCCAGCTGCTGCTGGACGAAAACCGCAGTGGAGCACTGATCTATTCGGGCGACGACCTGCTGCACCACGACTGCATTCAGGCAAAGGATGGGCGCATTTGGCTCTTGTGCGAATCCCCAAGGGGGAAAAAAAGCGAGGGGGTCTTGCTGCAACTCAACGAAAAAACCCTTCGCTTGGAAGCCCGATACCCGACCCCCATCAGCATAGGGATGTACAGCCGATTGGCCGAAGGCCCGGACGGAAAGCTCTGGGTGCTCGGCAGCAAAAGCACTTTGCTAAAATTTGACCCACGCACTTCGGAGTTTGTGCCCTTCGACTTTAGCGCGGTCACCGGTTTTAAGGAAATCTCGTTGAGCCTGAGCTTCGATGCCAACGGCCAACTCTGGATCGGCACCCCACACGGGCTGGTGCAGGCAGTGCCTGAGGGGGCGGGCCTGAAATTCTTGCTGCACAAAAACCTCCCGAACAACCGCCAAAGCCTGAACTGCAATTTTGTGCTGTCGTCCCTCAACGATCCCGCCCAACCCGAACGCTATTGCTGGATCGGGACAAAAGGGGGAGGGCTAAATCTTTTTGACAAGCGCAGGGGGACTTGTCGGCATTTTACCACCGCCGAAGGCCTGCCCAACAATGTGGTGTACGCCATTCTGCCCGACGAACAAGGGGCACTTTGGCTGAGCACCAATTGTGGCCTTTCCAAATTCGACCCGGCAACGGGCGTTTTTCAAAATTTTTTCAACGTAGACGGGCTTCAGGACAACGAATTCAACACCCTCAGTTTTGCCCGCGCCACCGACGGGCGCTTGTACTTTGGGGGCGTGAACGGGGTCACGGCGTTTTATCCGTCGGAACTCAACCCCTTGGCCTTCGCTAACCCACCCGTGTTCATCACCCGTTTGAAAATAAACAACCAGCCAGCCAGCGTCGGCAGCGGTGATTTGGAAAAGAACATCGAACACACCCGCTCGCTCACGCTGTCGCATCAGCAAAACCAACTGACGTTCGAGTTTGCGGCCATGGATTTTTCTGCGCCCCGCATGAACCAGTTCCGCTACCGGCTGCTGGGCGCTGACCGGGATTGGGTGGAATCCACCACTTCCAATGCTGCCACTTATGCCCATTTGGCGCCGGGCGATTATGTGTTCGAGGTCGTCACGGGGGGCAGCCGGGGCGTGTGGAACGGTGCTCCAGCGCGTTTGGAAATCCGAATCCTTCCGCCGTGGTGGCGCACCTATTGGGCGTACGCGCTGTACGCGCTGGTTTTTGCTTTGAGCGCGTGGTGGTTTTACCGTTTTCAAATGAACAAGATCCGCTTGGAAAACAAGCTTGCGTTCGAGCACCGCGAAGCGCTGCGCTTGGCGGAGTTGGATCGGCTCAAAACCAATTTTTTCAGCAGCGTCACCCACGAGTTTCGCACCCCGCTCACGCTGCTGCTGGAGCCTGCCCGCCAACTCTTGGCCGATGCCAAAGACCGCGCCGTGCGCTACCGCCTCGAACTGATCGAAAACAACGCCCGCCGTTTGCTCCAATTTGTCAACCAACTGCTCGACCTGTCCAAACTCGAAGCCGGGCAAATGCCGCTCGACCTCCGCCCCGGAAACCCGGCAGACACCCTGCGGGCAGTGGCGGAGCGTTTTCAGCCATTGGCGCTCCAGCACTCTATCCGCTTGCAGGTTGAACTCCCCGACGATCCCATTTCGGTTGTTTTTGACGAAAACAAGTGGGAACAGGTGCTGTCGAACCTTTTGTCCAATGCTGTGAAATTCACCGAAAAAGGCGGAAGTGTGACCTTGAAATTGGACGTAGAAAAAACCGACAGCCATTCCAAAAAGAACTTCCGGCTGGAAGTGGCAGACACGGGAGTGGGGATTTCGCCGGAAGATTTGGCGCGTGTGTTCGACCGTTTTTATCAGGCCTCACCCCCAGCCCCTCTCCTGATGGAGAGGGGAGAAGCCTCACCCCCAGCCCCTCTCCTGATGGAGAGGGGAGCATTGGCTGGCACGGGCATCGGCCTTTCGCTGACCAAAGAATTGGTGGAGCGCATGGGTGGCAGCATTTCGGTGGAAAGCAGCGTCGGGATCGGCACCGCATTCACCGTGAATCTTCCTTGCGAAGTTGCTGCCATGCAGCAGGTCAATGTCCGCGATGAAGAAACGCCGCTACCCGAAACAGCAAGCCCTGAACCATGGGTCATGGCCAATCAATCGCCAATCGCCAATCATCAATCGCCAATCAGCAATGAGCAATCAGCAATCAGCAATCATCACCCCTTGCTGCTCCTCATTGAGGACGACACCGAACTGCGGCAATTTCTGCGCGCTTCCCTGCCCACAGGCTACCGAATCGCCGAAGCCGCCGATGGAGCCGAGGGCATCCAAATGGCCATCGAATTGGTGCCCGACCTTGTGATCAGCGATTTGGTGATGCCCCAAAAAGATGGCTTTGAGGTGGCCGAAACGTTGAAAAACGACCCCAGCACCTCGCACATCCCGCTCATCTTGCTCACCGCAAAATCGGCCATCGAATCCAAAATGCAAGGCTTGCGCCGAGGCGCGGATGTGTACCTCACCAAACCCTTCCGAGCCGACGAATTGGTGGCGCACATCGAAAACCTCCTCGCCTCGCGGCAACGCTTGCAAGCGCATTTCTCGCAATCCGCCCAAAACAAGACCGTGGCGGAAAGTGCCGTCGCCGCTCTGCCAGCGCAGGAAAGCGAGTTCCTCCAACGCCTGATCCAAGTGGTGGAGGAGAACCTGGACAACGAAGCCATGGATGCCGATGCGTTCGCCCGGATGGTTTTCGTGTCGCGCTCCCAACTGCACCGAAAAATAAGCGCACTCACGGGGATGCCGCTCACAGAGTTTGTGCGCAACCACCGCCTCGACCGCGCCCGCGTTATGCTGGCCCAGCGCGAAGGGAGCATTTCGGAGATCGCCTGGCGCACGGGATTCCCGAATGCCAAGTATTTCTCCACTTGCTTCAAAGAAAGGTTTGGGAAAAGCCCGAGCGGGTTTGTGTCGGGGTAGTAGTTCTACTTTGACTGGGCACCCCGCAGTCGTCCATAGCGGTGGGCGTGGTATAGTTCACCACAGCAGAGCAAAGGTTGGGGTCAGTGCTGCGCACGATGTTGGCGGGGCGATGGTGATTTTTGCCACATTGGTGAACGTGCCGCTTTCGTTGAGCAGGGCTTGACTGCCAAACCCGACCACGCGATCAATCTTGATTTCCCACCAGTGTTGTTGTTGAAAATGTGGTCGTTCCACACGCCGTAAACGCTCACGTTGGCCAAAGACATGGTCTTCCTACCTTTTTTGGACGGCCAAGCATCCCGAATAAATTTAACACTCGGCCAATCTGCTTTGCTGAGGTTTGCCCTCCCCTTTATTTGGCCAAAGCCATAGCGCGTAGGTGGGCATCTCGCATTTCTCACGCTCTCACGCCTCTCTCCCTCTCACATCTCTCACCCCTGCGGCTTCCGCCAAGGCTTTATCACCAGCCGCAGGCTTTGGTCGTAAGTGATGTAATTCCACACCCAGTTGACGAAGACGAACACCTTGTTCTTCGTGCCGAGTATGCTGAGCAAGTGGATGAAAAGCCACATCATCCAAGCCAGCACTCCTTGCGTTTTCCAGAATGGCAAATCGGCTACCGCCCGGTGCCGCCCGATGGTAGCCATGCTGCCGAGGTCGAGGTAGCGGAACGGTTCGGGCGGTTTGCCCTGCGACATTCGGAGAAGGTTTTTTGCCAACCGGCTGCCTTGCTGCATGGCGGTCTGTGCCACTTGAGCGTGGCCGTTGGGCCATTTCGGTTCGTGGGTTTGGAGCGCCATGTCGCCGATGGCAAAGATATTTTCAAAGCCTTTCACCGCATTGAATTCGTTGCAAGCCAGTCGGTTGCCGCGCCCGTAAGACTCAGCGGGGAAGCCCTCGATTTTGTTCCCAGTGATGCCCGCCGCCCAAATCACCTTGTCGGCGCGGATGCTGGAGCCGTCGTCAATCGTCACCGTGTGGCCATCGTAGCCCTTCACCACCTTGTCGAGCCAGAGCGTCACGCCGAGTTCGCGGAGGAATTGCTCGGACTTTGCCGAGGCTTGGGGCGACATGGAGTTGAGCACGCGCGGGTCGCCGTGGATGAGGTGAATCTGGATTTCGTCGCGGTCGAGGTCTTGGTAGTCCTTGCCAATAATGTGGTGTTTCATTTCGGCCAGCGCGCCTGCCACTTCCACGCCCGTAGCGCCGCCGCCCACCACCACGATGTCCAGGAACCGTTGCCGCTCCGCGTAGCCATCGGCGGTCACGGCGCGTTCGTAGTCTTCAAAAACCGCGTTGCGGAGGTACAGGGCTTCGCTCACGGACTTCATCGGGATGGCGTTGGCGCGCAGCTGCTCGTTGCCGTACCAATTGGTGTCCGCTCCGATGGCAAGCACGAGGTAATCGTAGCGCAGCGGGCCAATGTCCGTTTCTATTTCTTGTTCTGCTGGCCTGACGGCCAATACCTGGGCAAGCCGCACGAACACGTTTTTGCTCTTTTGAAAAACCTTTCGGAACGGGAAAACGATGCTCGAAGGCTCCAGCCCGGCCATAGCCACTTGGTAAAAAAGGGGCTGGAACTGGTGGTAATTGTTCTTGTCAACCAGCACCACCTGAAAGTCCTTCGATTTTGCCAAACGGCGGGCAAGCGTAAGCCCGCCAAAGCCGCCGCCCACTACGACGACGCGCTTTTGCGGGGTGTCGGGGATGTTGAAATTCATAAAGGGAAGTTTCAGACCTAAACCTTGTGGCGGGGGGAGTGTTTAAAAATGAGGGGTAAAAATCGGATTCTTTAGTGCCGGGGTGGCTTCGACCTGCCCCGGCGCTGCCCAAAAAATTTGGCTTGGAAATTGACTTCAATGCAACGTATGTTTGCCCCCGAACAAAAAATTTATGACCCACACATTCGCCCACACTTGTTGTTGCTGTTGTCCCGCCGAACGGAAGGGGCTCGCGGCTTTTTTGGGCGAATAAGGGTTTCATAACCTGACTTTTTTCACTCGAAACAAAGCACCCTTTCCCGCAACGCGCAGGAAAGGGTGCTTTGTTTTCTCACTCTCTCACCCTCTCACTACTCTCACCCTCTCACCCTCTCACATCTCTCACGTTCTCTCACTTCTCTCACATTTATGAAAGCGAACAACATTCTCGAAACCATCGGCAACACCCCCCACGTGCGCATCAACCGCCTTTTTGGCGACAGCCACGAGGTGTGGGTGAAACTCGAACGCGCCAACCCAGGCGGCAGCATCAAAGACCGCATTGCCCTGTCCATGATCGAAGACGCGGAACGCAAAGGCGAACTCCGCCCTGGCAGCGTTATCGTGGAACCCACAAGCGGCAACACGGGCATCGGGCTGGCCATGGTGGCCGCCGTGAAAGGCTACCCCCTTGTGCTGGTGATGCCCGAAAGTATGAGCGTGGAACGGCGGCGGCTGATGGCGGCCTACGGAGCGCAATTCGACCTAACGCCCCGTGAAAAAGGCATGAAAGGCGCCATTGCGCGGGCACAGGAATTGGTGGGCCAAATCCCCGGCGCGTGGATGCCGCAACAATTCGAGAACGAAGCGAACATCGCCATCCACAAGGAAACGACGGTGAAGGAAATTTTGGCGGACTTCCCGGAAGGCATTGATGTTTTGATCACCGGGGTAGGCACGGGCGGCCACATCACGGCGGTGGGCGAGGTGCTGAAAGAGCATTTCCCGAACCTGAAAGTGTATGCCGTGGAGCCTGCACTCAGCCCCGTCATCTCGGGCGGACAGCCGGGGCCTCACCCCATTCAGGGCATCGGCGCGGGCTTTGTGCCGCGCAACCTGCACACCGATGTGCTGGACGGCGTGATCTTGGTGGAAAAAGAAGCTGCTTTTGATTTTGCCCGCAGGGCTACGTTGGAAGAGGGGATTTTTGGCGGCGTGTCTTCCGGCGCGACGTTGGCGGCCATTGCGCAAAAGCTGCCGGAGATTCCCGCCGGGTCGCGCATTTTGGGCTTCAACTACGACACGGGCGAGCGGTACCTTTCCATCGAAGGGCTTTACCAATGGGAAGGGGCGGAGTCGGTGATTCCGGCTGCTGCGGCGTAGCAGAAAGCCTGACGAAACAGTGATCCAGAAGAATGGCTTGCAAGGTGCTTTTCCGCGCGTAAGAGGCTGTTTGAGTTTGCTTGCCAGGAATGCGAAGGAGAAAATTTGAGGTCAATCAAGGCTGATTTTTTTAGGAATAATGGGTTTTATTGCTGAAAAAATAGCCGCCGACTGGCGTCCAATTTTCCCTTCGCAGCCCGGGCGAAGCAAACTCAAACAGCCTCTACAAGCCATTTTTCTAATACCATTTTAAGGTTACCCTCTTTTTTTTCGTAGAGATAATCGGACTTTTGCACGTCGTTGCAAAAGAGGGCAAAATTGATGCTCATACTTTTCGATTTAGCACGATATTTGCCCGTCTTTAATCAAGCCGTCAGGCATCAAATTTTCAAATCTTATGAAGTTATTTCCACTAACAAAAATCTTTGCCTTTGCTGCGCTCATCTTTGCGATGATGCTGCTCCCGCAGTCTTGCGGTGAGAAAAAAGCCAGCGAATACGTGCTCTCCAGCGCCCACGACTTTGACTACAACGTCTACTGGGAATGGAATGAGACGTTCCTTCAAATTGACCGTTACGCCAAGGGCTACCGCCCCGGCCCCGGCCCGCGCACCTTGGCCTACCTCGGCCTTTCGGCTTATGAGTGTGTGGTGTCGGCTATCCCCGAAAACCGCTCTATCGCGGATTTGTATTCAGGCCTCAATGTGCCGAAAGCCGACCCAAACCTCGAATATTACTGGCCTGCTTGTGTGAACGAATCGTACGCCTACCTTATGGAGCGTTTCTTCCCGCACATGCAAAACGACCCGAAAGCCGAGGCCACTGCCGCCTTTGGGCTTATCAAAGCCACGCGCGACAGGCTTCACGGCAAGTATTCGCAAGAGACCACGCCCGAAATTTTGGAACGCTCCGAAAGGTTTGGCCAAGAGGTGGCAGCCGCCGTGTATGCTTGGGAACAAGCTGACTTGATTGGTCACAATGCTTTTCTTGACCCTCAGCCCATATCTTACAGCCCCCCCGCAGGCCCCGGCTTGTGGCAGCCCACGCCGCCGGACTTTAGCCGCGCCATGTTCCCGCAATGGGGCCAAGTGCGCACGTTCGCAATCAACGCAGAAGAAAGGCTTTGCCAACCGCCCATCCCTTATGGCGAAAACCCTGGCTCGCCTTTCTACGCGCAAGGCTTGGAGGTTTTTAACACCGTCAATACCATCAATAACCCTGCTCCGGGCCTGGAGGCTTGGGCTTATGAACAAAAGTGGATCGCTGAGTTTTGGAGCGACGACATCCTCAACCTGACTTTTGCGCCCCCGCCCCGCCTCATCGCAGTGCTCAACCAAGTTGTGGCCGACGAAGAACTTGACCTTGCTGGCTGCGCAGAAGTGTATGCCAAAATGGGCTTGGCGCTCAACGACGTGGGCGTAGCCGTCTGGCACTCTAAGTATGTCTACAACGTGGAGCGCCCGGTGTCGTACATCCGCCGCGTCATGTCGCAGCAATACCCGGATGCCGCCAACTGGCTTTCCGTCTTGAATGCCACACCTGTTGGCGGTGCTTTTGGTGTGACCCCGGCTTTCCCCGCTTACCCTTCTGGCCACTCTGGCTTTGGCGGCGGCGGTGCGAAAATCCTGTCCTCTTTCTTTGAGTACACGCCCAGCCACCCTGGCACTTACACTTTCACCGACCTGTGCCACCAGTTGCGCACCGAGTTTATTGGTACGCCGCGCACATACACTTCCTTTACCCAAATGGGTGTTGAAGATGCCATCTCGCGTATCCCCTTGGGCGTGCACTTCCGCATGGACTGCGAGGTGGGACTCGAAGTCGGCGAGCTCTGTGCGCAGCGCGTGTTGGAGTTGCCGTGGAAAAAGTAAGCATAATGATACTTAAGGGAGGCGGTGACTCCAAAGTCACCGCCTCCCTTAATTAACAGATCGGGGCGAATTGCTTGCAAGCCCTT
>JBJXFT010000253.1:0-4213 GCA_046155725.1 Saprospiraceae bacterium | reverse complement strand
CCGGTGCCGAAGCAGACCAATCACTACCCCCAAAAGCACAAACACCAATTTGTGCTTCCTGCCCCGGGCATCTCGCAAATCTAAGCCCTCAATTTTTTGGAGCGCTTCATAAAATGTCGTTTCTTGGGCCAAACCGTGAGTGGGCATCTTGTGTAATTTAGTTGTGGAAAACCAAATTTACATCTTTGCTTCACTCACGGCTTTTTTATGAGAAAGCCCTTCAAGGAGTTATGAACGACTGTGACGTATTCTGCCGTCTGCTGAAGGCGAAAGAAATCAACAACACGCTTGTCGAAAATGGCTGCCATTTCCGTTGCATTGATGAGTTTCTGCCCTTCGCCGAAATCGAAAGAAATAGGGAAGCCTTGGTACTCGAATTTGACAATGGATACTTTTCCATAAGCAGGGTGTTAGTTTGAAAGGGCAAAAGTATCTTTTTGAGACTGATAATCCCCCCCACGCAGCTTTCCCCTCGCCCCTTCCCGTACAGACGAACAACCCCAGCACTTTCAAAAAAAATCCAACCCAACATGAAGTCTCGCGCCTTGATTTCAATAGCGTTTGGACGTTTACTAAACTTTAAAAGTTTAGTAAACGTAAACTCAATCGCCTTGCTGCTGGCAATTCCGACCCTCGGTTTCGCCCAATCTCACACCATCTCCGGCACCCTACGCGATGCCGAAAGCGGCGAATCGCTCATCGGCGCATCAGTGTATATCCCCGCGCTGGGCATCGGCACCACCAGCAATGCCTACGGTTTTTACTCGCTCACGGCCCCGGCACGCGACAGCGTCACAGTTGTGTTCGCCTACCTCGGCTACGAGGCGCAGGTCAAAAAAATCTATTTTACCCAAAACTACAAGTTGGACGTGTCGCTGCTGCCCGGCGGGCTGGCGCTGAAAGAATTGGAAATCACCGCCCAAAAACCCACGGACGACAATGTGCAGCGCCCGCAAATGGGCGTGATTGACATCCCCGTGCGGCTCATCCGCGAACTGCCCGCCATCCTCGGCGAAACCGACGTGCTGAAAGTCATCCAACTGCTGCCGGGCGTACAAGCGGGCAACGAAGGCACGACCGGGTTTTTCGTGCGCGGTGGCAACGCCGACCAGAATCTCGTGCAGTTGGACGAGGCCACGGTGTACAACCCCAACCACTTGTTTGGCCTTGTCAGCACTTTCAATTCGCGGGCTTTGAACAACGTGACTTTGGTGAAAGGCGGCTTCCCGGCCAACCACGGCGGGCGGCTCTCGTCCATCCTTGATATTTCCATGAAGGAGGGCAACAATCAGGAGTTCGTCACGCAGGGCGGCATCGGGCTGCTGTCGTCGCAACTGACCGTCGAAGGACCCATTGGAATGCGGAATTCTCGAATGCGGAATGCGGAATCGGCAATCAACAATCAGCAATCAACAATCAGCAATCCTGCCCGCGCTTCGTTCATCGTGTCGGGGCGGCGCACGTACCTCGACATTTTGGCGAAGCCGTTTATCAAGAAAAACACCACAAAGGACTATCACTTTTACGACCTCAATGCGAAGGTGAACTGGCGAATGTCAGGCAAAGACCGCCTGTACGCGAGTTTCTTTCAGGGCCGCGACATAGCAGGGTACACCGACCCGACGGGGCTGGAATTTGGCCTCGGCTTTGGAAACCGAACCGGCACGTTGCGCTGGAACCACCTCTTCGGCCAGAAACTTTTCCTGAACAGCTCTTTCTTTTTCAACTCTTATTTCCAGAACTACTTTGGCATAAAAGCCAAGAGTTACACCCAGTTTTACACGGGCATCGAGGACTATTCTGGCAAAATGGAGTTCCAGTATTTCCCCAATGCCCGGCACCGCATCCTGTTCGGAGCACAGGCGGCGAAGCACGATTTCACCTCTTCTGGCAAGGCCACCAGTGTGCCGAAAGACACGAGCATCCAGCAAATCAACATTAACAAAATCAAGCCGCGCAGCACCGACGAGGCCGCAGTGTACCTCAACGACGAGTGGGCTTTGAGCAAGCGTTTCGCCCTCAACCTCGGCCTCCGCGCACCTGCCTACCGCACTGTAGACACCACTTATTTCCGCTTGGAACCACGCGCTTCGCTCAAAATTTCGCTCAATGAAAAGTCCTCTCTGAAAGCCTCGTACACGCAGATGAACCAGTTCCTGCACCTCGTGTCAGGCTCCACCGCCGCGCTGCCGACCGACCTGTGGATTCCGTCGAGCCGCGTCACGCAGCCGCAACGTTCGGAGCAATACGCGCTGGGCTATTTCCGCAATTTCATGGAAAACAAGATCGAGGCGAGCGTGGAGGCCTACTACAAAACCATGCAAAATCAGGTGCTTTTTGGCGAGGGGACGCAACTGTTGGAGCAGACCAATTTCGACGATGTGCTGGTGTATGGCAAGGGGGAAAGTTATGGCGTGGAGTTTTTTGTCAAAAAGAATTTTGGAAAACTGAACGGCTGGGTGAGCTACACGCTCTCGAAAACCACGCAGCAATTTGACGCGGTGAATCTGGGCCGCGAGTTCCCGTTCAAGTACGACCGCCGGCACAATCTTGCCGTGGTGGGGGTGTACAAACTCTCGAAGCGCTGGACGGTCTCCGCCGATTTTGTGTACTACTCAGGCGCGGCATTCACGCTGCCCGGCGGTCGGTTCATGCTCGCGCAGGGCGGCTCCTTGTACAGCGGCCATTACTGGGATTACGCGGACTACAACAACCACCGCCTGAAATCCTACCACCGCCTCGACGTGGCAGCCACGCGGCGCAAAACAGCCAAGTTTTTCAAATGGAAATACGAATCGGAAATGGTGTTCAGCCTGTACAATCTGTACAGCCGCCAAAACCAATACTTCGTGTACACCGACCTGAACATCATCACGAACAAGCCCGTGGCGAAGCAGGTGGCGTTGCTGCCGATTATCCCGGGGTTTTCTTACAATTTCAAGTTTTGAAAATTCAACCCACGAATTCATTCGTGGGGTTGCGTCAGTAGTGGAACAAAGCCTAACCGATTCATCGGTTTTTCGCTACAAACCGATAAATCGGTTTAGATACATCCGGTTTTCAGCGTACCCCACGAATGAATTCGTGGGTTGAAATGCCAAATCTCATATCCTTCTCAATCTCCTGAGTCATGAAAAAAGCACTCTTTTTTGCCATCGCTATTTCGTTCGCCTTCGGCTGCGAAAAGAACATCGTGATAGACCCGCCAGCCTACGAGAGCAAGCCTGTCATCGAATGCCTGCTCATGCCTGGCACGATTCCAAAAGTTTACTTGAGCCGCTCGGTGCCATTTTTCAATTCGGAGGCTACGCCATCTGCGCTGTTCCTCCGCAATGCAGAGGTGGTCATTTCGGGCGGCGGCGAGCAGGAAACGCTGACGGTGGATTCGATTTACGACAACTATTTCTGTCGCTGGCAGCCGCATTACGGCGGGCAAATGGCTACGAAACCAAATGTGACGTACACTCTGACGGTGAAAATTGGCGACAAAACATACACCGCCAGCACCACCACCAACGTGCTGCCCGTGGAAATGGACGAGGTGTCGTACACCAATTCTTTCCGCGATGCCTACGGCGAGCATCAGGGAGTCATCATTGATTTTACCGACCCGGCGGGTGTGGAGAATTTCTACCGTTTCCACATGGTGCGCGAGGTGGACAGCACGGTTTACACGATTGATGCCTACGAATACAACCCTAAATGTCTTGGAGCGGGCAGCACCCTCATCGAAGACATCGGCTGGTTTGTGTACTTCGACAAAAATGCCGACGGGCAAATCAGCCGCGTCATCATGGAGCCGTCGCACACGTTCAAGCAAGACGACGTTGCGATTGTACGCCTTCAAACGCTGGACAAAAACGCGGCGGTTTGGTACGACCACTTGGACAAACTGAAACAGGCGAGCCTCAACCCGTTCATCGAACCCGGGATTTTGAAGGAGTTTCAGTTCCGGGGCGCGCTGGGCGTGTTCGGGAGCGTGAACCTTTCGCAGGAAGCGGTGGAATTGGTTTTCCCGGAAGACAATGAGTGACGAGCTGTTCAAAAAAGCGCGAACACCACCAGCAAGCCCAGCACAAACGACAGGGTGAAAGCAAACAGGTACAGAAAACCGTAGAGCAGCCATTTGACGAACGTCTTCAAAAGCCCCTGCTGGTAGTATCGAAGCAGCGCAAAGAACATGGCCGGCATGGGCAAAAACGCGGCCCAACCG
>JBJXFT010000251.1:0-18577 GCA_046155725.1 Saprospiraceae bacterium | reverse complement strand
TTCCGCGCACGCGCGGAATCGGCCTCTGTAGTTTTTCGCCCAAGGCAAAGTGGTTTTGAACAAAGCGACCTGGCAACTGCTTGCAGGGCAATCGAATCATTCGGACTTAATCTTCAAAAATCGAATCATTCGGCCAGAACACGCTCTAAGGATATTTGCCTACCAAAAATCCTTTTACATTTAAACCAGTTGAGTCAGTAAAAAACATCAAATCCTTGTAAAACAACCCATGCCAAATCCAAAAAACGCTGCCGTCATTTCCCAAATCAATTATACGTGAGCGCGGCTTTCCATAAATTTTTTCCACTTTTGATAAACTATCGCCGATTGCAACTCCACGCGAAGTGACGAATCGCCCTGTACTATCACGAATTTCAAGACCTTTCAATTTACAAGATTTTTGGTCAAAATATAATACTACCCCAGATTTTCTCCATGTTTCTTCAACTGTTGGGTTTAAACTTATTCTATTTTCCTTGCCAATAAGTAGTACTCCTTGGTCACCAAAGCCACCAATTGTTTCTTGTTTTAAAGTGTGATGTGCGACCGAAAGTTTTAGCCTGAGATGCGACTTAAAGTTTCGCCCCAGTTCATTGATAGACTGACAGATTTAGCAATCGCTCTGGGGAGAGTTTGTCGGCAGCATAGACCCGTTTGCTCTCGAAGTAGCAGGCTCGTGGCTTGTCCCATAATTTGGATATTTTTTCTGTCAGTCTATCAAAGAACTAAGGTCGAAACTTTATGACGCATCAGGGGCTAAAACTTTCGGTCGCACATCAAGTGTCATAAATGGATTCTTTAAATGATGAACAAGACATAACCAAGAAAAGCAAAAATGAAACAATTGATTGCCGCATAATATTTTGAACTTAAGAATTTAGAACGTGAATATAAACCATCTTAAAAATGGTAGTAGTGTTCCGTTTTGAGTGATGGTGTCATTCTGAGCGCAACTAAGAATCCGAGGAAGAATGCTCTGCGAGAGGTTCATGCAGATTCTTCGCTGCGTTCAGAATGACACGCTTCTTTTACTATCATTCCAATTTTGACACTACCTTCAATTACAACCTGTCACTCACAAAATGACACCACCAATTTTTAGACGCGCTCTAACAAATTGCCTATCTAACCAAATTACCAACTCTTTAACGGGCGACGATCTGAAAACCGATTTTCTTTTATGTATTTTTTGTCCGTCTCAAATTGATTTCCCACTGAAATACCAAGTATTGTCGTAAAAGTGCTGTCCGTTATCAGCGCGAGGTTTTGATAGAACAACCCGTGGAATTCCCACTTTATTCGATGTTGTTCATCTTTCCAATATTCTAATCTCGTTGCTTTAGGCTTGCCATAAATATTCAAAGCCTGTTCGACTTTATCTCCCGGTTTGATTCCTTTAGATGTAACAAACTTCCCACCTGCCCATGCAGATAGTAGTCTGTCGCTCTCTTGCCCAAAAGAGGCGTAGTTGAAAACCAGATAAAGGCTGTCTCTTTTGTAGGAGTCTATTACTTCTTGAGGTATTTCGTTTTTAGGAGTTTTGCCAATTCTATAAAGGCAGTCTTTATCATATCCTACTGCTTTTTCGCCAGTTAGACTATTGACTATTGTTTCTTTGGTGCTGGAACATGAATAGTATGAAAAAATGATAGCCAATAAAATTGTGTAGAACTTCATAAATTGTGATTTTTATGTTTGGGGTTGGCGTTTGTGCCAACCCCAAACATGAATTTGACTAATGGCAAGTAGACGATGGCGCATGACCACCAGTAGTGTTCTTTGTCGCACCAGCTGGTAGAGGATAATTGTTGCGAATATCTTGCCCTAATTGAGATGGCGCAAGCCCCTCAACATGACACCCAGTAGGAGGAGGCATGTCCAATGAAACAACATTGGAAGCTGGGATATTCAATCCGAGCTGGTTTAATTTTTCAATCGCAAACGTAGCGCAATTGTAACCACTTAAATTATATAGTGGCGCAAACGGATGGGATATTAGGTCGCTTATCAAAATATTAAATCCCCAATCAGTAATGGGCCAAGTGACGCTTACGTCAAATTGATGCCCTCCATCATCGTTATATGCGCCTCCATCAATCTGATGACAAGGAGTTGCAAAGTCTTCCGGGTATAGGCCTACTGAAAGGGTAATTATTGTGCCGTTGCCTTGGTCTTGCTCCATCGTAATGAAAGTGTGCCCGGCTAAATCTTTGCTGCTTGCAGACTGGTTACTATTGGCTTTGGGCTGATCAACACAAAGGGTGACTCGGTGTGTAAAGTTTGAGTTTGAGGTAATATTAAAACAGCTCAATCTGTCTGACAAATTCTCAATTGGGTCGCTTGGAGCGACTGCAGATGTTCTCAAAAGCGCTGCTTTTTCATCAATGGTAAGATTTGGGTTGTCGGTCAAGAATTGCAAATAATTCGTGCGAAGATTTGGATTATTGAACAACAAATTCAAATCATCCATCGTCAGAAAAAACAAACCATGCTGTGTAATTTGAAGTAAAATATTGGTTATGAATGCCTGCGCTGGGGTTGATTGGTTGTGTTCTTGCAAAAATTCAGTAAATAAGGGGGTGGTAATTTCGTTTATTAAACAATTTTTGAATGCCTCATAACCATATATTGGAGGGCAGTTTTGAGATAATACTATAAGAATAGGTGCAGGAATATCTGTATCATATTCAGATAAAAATTCACCAATAAAATAGGCCCTCACCACATCGCTATCTTCCAAAGCCTCTTCTACGCACTCCGACTCCAAGTAATTTCCGCTATTAACATTTTCCCCAAGCGATAAGATACAATCAATACCAACCAACTGGACAAGGATATTGATGTCCAAGTCAATACCATAAGTGTAAGCCATTCGAAGTGTTGCGCGACGCAGAACATGCGGATCATAGTGCTGAGGGTTGAAATTGCTCCCTCCGTTTTGAGTTCCCCCACTACCTCCACCATTGCTAGCCCAAACAGACCCCGGGTGCGAACTCCACGTGCCCAAACCTGACCATGACCATCCGCCCCCGTTGCCTCCAGAACCCTGTAAATTACCTAACCAACCAAAAAAGCCTCCTATCGCACTACCAATATTGCCAAAGAAAGTACCAATAGCACCAAAGAAATTCCCTAATGCATTCCAAAAACCACCACCACCACCTGATAGATCAGGACACACTACCTTATCAAACCACCCTTTAGGCCACTCAAACCGCTCCTGAGCAACTAATAATTGGTTGTTTTCAATCGGTAGCGTGTCAGACTTAATAGCAATACCATCCACTACATAAAAAATCTGTGTGGTCCAATGACATTGGTTTAGCACCACTACACAACCATCTTCCACATGTTCTTTTTTCTCATCCCGAAAAGTGTTGAAGTAAGGAAATATCCATAATTCCATTGAAAAACCACAGGAATCTTCATAAAATATCAGGTCGGCGGAAAGAGTATCGGATATGGCCAGGTCACCAAAATTGACTGGTACCTGAACAAAAGGTCGCGTACTGTCTTTTAATTCTACTGTTGCGCGATCCCAGTTCAAATCCAAAGCATAAAATATCTCGACTGTATCCTCCTCAGTAGAGCGGAGGGTGCTTACATTGTATTGTGCTTTGGCTTGCTCGATAAGTTTGTTATATTTCTCAAGATGGGAAGTACTATTTCCATCCAAATTTTCCTTTTTACAAGAATAAAATATGAATGTTAAGAGCAACAAAACAAAAAGTCCAATAATGGAAAATCGGCAAGATGTACAAGTAGTGTAACGCATAGTCAGAGCAAATTGAAATTTAAGAAGATTTAGTTTGAAGGCCTAAACTTATTCTTAGACCTTGGGTGAATGGTTGGAATTCTCAGGGACAAAATTGCAGGTAAAGACTAAGCTACTTTTGAATGTTTTCTGGAATGACCCAAAAAAATTTCCGTGTTTTGTGGAAAATTTAATCGCCCACCCAAATCTTTCCACAAAGCATGGAACACTTCGACCCTACCGCATTTCAAAGAAAATTCTTTAGGCAAATCATCGCGCTCCAAGGGGAAAAATCGGCCATCCCGCGCCTCTGCAATTTGCTCCACCTGAACAAAAGTTCGGTGTACAACCGCGTAAAAGCAGAAAAAATGCTCCGGTCAGACGAGCTGCTGCTATTGGCCAGCACGTTCGGCATCTCCATTGACGAGCACCTGTTTGCCGGAAAAGGCATCATCCCATTCCGATTTGATTTTTTGGACGCGCCTGTGCAGAATTGCAGGCAGTATCTTGAGCGTGTGCTTGCCAGTTTCGATCTCTTCAAAAGCGTTCCAGACCTTCGCGTATGGTTTTTGGTGAATTCCCTGCCTTTCTTCCATCACATGAATTTCCGCGAGCTCGCGCTGTTCAAAGCCTTTGCTTACGCCCGCGTGAATTGGCAATTGCCTTACACCGAAGGCTTGGTTTTCCACCCCGACAATTTCCCCGAACGGGAGGTGTACGAAAAGCTTATGAAGCCAATTTTGGAACGCTACACTGCTATCTCGACCATCGAATTTTGGCCCGACGACCTCTACCACACCACTTTGAGGCAGATACGCTACTTCGCCCATTCGGGTCAGTTGGCCGATCAGTCGCTCATCTCTCTCCTTTTGGAACAGTTGGAGGCCTTGTGCGAACATCAGTACGAAATGGCAAAAATGGGCCGGAAGTGGGCGCACGCAGACCGCTTTGGAAAAGAAGGCGGTAAAGGCGGGAGATTCGACCTTTACCACAATGAGGTGGCTCCGCTGAACATCACGCTGTTGGCCGAAAGCAAACAGCTCCAAGGCGTGTTCACCGTTTTCGACGACCCCAACTTCATGTTCAGCAGTAGTGCCAGGCTTTATCAATACACTTTTGAGTGGATGCAAAAATTGAAATCAAAATGCCAGCACATCAGCGAAGATTCAGAAAATGACCGCAGGGCCTATTTCAATGCTTTGCAGAAAAGCATCGCCGCCGCGTAATTTGGACAAACACAGAGGCCGATTCTGCGCAAGCGCGGAATCGGCCTCTGTAGTTTTATGCCCGTTCCTGAAAGCCAAAGGCCGTCATCAATACTCGTCTTCGTTGAAAAAGAAGTCGTCGTGGCGCGGATAATCGGGCCAGATGTCTTCGATTCCCTCGTACAGTTCGCCATCGTCATCGAGTTCTTCCAAGTTTTCGATGACCTCGGCGGGAGAGCCGGAGCGAATGGCATAGTCAATCAGTTCGTCTTTGGTGGCTGGCCAAGGAGCCTCTTCAAGAGAGGATACCAATTCGAGTGTCCAATACATAGGTACTTGTTCTTTTAAAAAGGTTTAGGAAGTTTTGTTCAAAGGATAAGCATTGCGTCGCCGTAACTGTAAAAGCGGTATTTTTCTTTCACCGCTTGGTGGTATGCTTCCATGACA
Source organism: Saprospiraceae bacterium (assembly GCA_046155725.1). GTDB lineage: Bacteria > Bacteroidota > Bacteroidia > Chitinophagales > Saprospiraceae > M3007. Next base: position 13,171 of record JBJXFT010000251.1, on the reverse strand, counting down.
AGGTCGAAACCGCCAAAAGCCGCCACCATGATGAGCAGGCTCGATTTGGGCAAGTGGAAGTTGGTGATCATGGAGTTGGCAATGCTGAATTCGTAAGGCGGGTAGATGAACTTGTTGGTCCAGCCCTCCACCTGTTTCAAAAGGCGTTCGGCACTCACCGAAGTCTCAATAGAGCGCATGGTGGTAGTGCCCACCGCGCACACTTTCTTTTCGGCCAAGAGGCTTTTGTTTACCGTATCGGCGGCCTCTTGCGTGATTTTGAAGTATTCGGCTTCCATCTTGTGCTTCGAAAGATCTTCCACGTCAATGGTGCGGAAAGTGCCGAGGCCGATGTGCAAAGTCAGTTCGGCGAAGCGCACCCCCTTCAGTTCGAGGCGCTTCATCAGTTCGCGGCTAAAGTGCAGGCCCGCAGTTGGGGCCGCCACCGCGCCCATTTCCTTGGCGTAGATGGTTTGGTAGCGCTCCCGATCAATGGCTTCCGGCTCCCGCTCGATGTATTTTGGCAGGGGAGTAAAGCCGAGTTTGACCACCTCGTCTTGAAACTCCTGCCCCGTGCCGTCGAAGAGGAACCGGATGGTGCGGCCCCGGGAAGTAGTATTGTCCACCACTTCGGCTATAAGCGCATCGTTGCCGTGTTCGTCTTCAAAATAGAGTTTGTTGCCCACGCGGATTTTTCGGGCAGGGTCCACCAGCACGTCCCAAAGACGGGCTTCCCGGTTGAGTTCGCGGAGCAAGAACACTTCGATTTTCGCTCCAGTCTTTTCCTTTTGTCCAAAAAGGCGGGCAGGGAAGACCTTCGTGTTGTTGAAAATCATCGTATCTCCATCGGCGAAATAAGATAGGATGTCTTTAAAAATCTTGTGCTCGATTTTGCCTGTTTTGCGGTTCAGCACCATGAGGCGGCTTTGGTCGCGCTCAGTTGCCGGGTATTGGGCCACCAGTTCGGTGGGAAGGTCAAAATTGAACTGTGATAGTTTGGTACGCATAGTTTGAGTGTCTGGCTTGGCTGAAAGTTTTTTTTCAAAAACTCTCTGTGAACACCTCGCCGCGATGTTTTGATTTTGGGAAAACTGATTTTGGCAAAAAAATGAAAGGCATTTTGAAGTGCCCTCGCTATCGGCAAAAAAAAGTTTTGTCGAAAACGGCTGCAAAAGTAAAATTTCCAGACAAACGAGAAACAGAATAAAAGGTTTTCCATTCTGAATGCGGAATTGCGAATGCGCCTGCCGGCAGGCAGGCAGGGAATGCGGGATTGCGAATGCGGAATTTTGCGCTCAGCAGGATCAAAAAATTCCGCATTCCACATTCCGAATTCCCAATTCCATTAGGCCATTGAAAAGCTCTTTTCGGATTTTTTGCGCTCGAAGTCTTTGAGATAGACTTTACGCAAGCGGATGCTTTTAGGGGTCAGTTCCACGTATTCATCTTCTTGGATGTACTCCAATGCCTCCTCCAAGGTAAAGCGTTGGGCGGGTGGCAAGGACGTCTTGTCGTCGGCGCCCGAAGCGCGGTGGTTGGTCAGTTTTTTGGCCTTGGTCACGTTGATCACCAAATCCATGGGGCGATTGTTTTCCCCAATTACCTGTCCCTCGTACACCTCTTCACCTGGTTCGATAAAGAAGGTGCCACGGTCTTGCAGGTTGTCGAGCGAATAGGCAAAAGCGTTTCCATTTTCCATAGAGATCAGCGAGCCGTTTTGACGGCCACCGATGTCGCCGCGCCAAGGCTCGTAGCCTTTGAAACGGTGGGTCATGATCGCCTCCCCCTGAGTGGCCGTGAGGATGTTGGAGCGCAGACCGATGATGCCGCGCGCAGGAATCTCGAAGCGCAAGAGGAAGCGGTCGCCCTTGGGTTCCATGCTGTTCATCACACCCTTGCGGCGTGTCACGAATTCGATGCACTTGCCGCTGGTGGATTCCGGCACGTCAATGGTGAGTTCTTCTATTGGCTCGCACTTCTGGCCGTTGATCGTTTTCACGATTACACGCGGCTGGCCAATTTGAAGTTCGTAGCCTTCGCGGCGCATGGTTTCGATCAGGATGGAAAGGTGCAAAACGCCGCGACCGAACACCATAAAGGAATCGGCAGAGTTGGTTTCTTCCATGCGCATTGCAAGGTTTTTCTCGAGTTCTTTTTCCAAACGTTCGCGCACGTGGCGGCTCGTAACAAACTTGCCTTCCTGCCCAAAAAACGGAGAATCGTTGATGGTGAAAAGCATAGACATCGTCGGCTCATCAATCGAGATGGGCGCCAGGGCTTCCGGATTGTCAAAATCGGCGATGGTATCGCCAATCTCAAAACCATCTACCCCAACCACTGCACAGATATCACCTGGCTCTACTTCCTTCACCTCTTTCTTGGCGAGGCCATCAAACACGAACAGTTGCTTGATGCGGTGCTTCAGCATCCGACCGTCTTTTTTTGCCAGTGTGACGGGTTGGTTTGCCACCAGTTTGCCGCGCAAAAGGCGGCCTACTGCGATACGCCCGATGAAGGTTGAAAAGTCCAGGGAAGTCACCAGCATTTGGGTGTTTCCTTCGGCCACTTTTGGTTCGGGGATGTATTTTACAATGTCTTCGAGCAGTGTGATGATGTCGGTGGAGGGGTTTTTCCAATCGTGGGCCATCCAGCCTTGTTTGGCGGAACCGAATACGACGGGGAAGTCAAGTTGCTCCTCGGTGGCTTCCAGAGAGAACATCAGGTCGAACACCTGCTCGTGCGCCCAATCGGGGTTGCAGTTGGGTTTGTCCACCTTGTTGATGACCACGATGGGTTTTTTGCCCATCTCCAACGCCTTCTGCAACACGAAACGGGTTTGGGGCATGGGGCCTTCAAAAGCATCTACGAGCAAGAGCACACCGTCGGCCATGTTGAGCACGCGCTCCACCTCGCCGCCAAAGTCGGCGTGGCCGGGCGTGTCAATGACGTTGATTTTAGTCCCTTTGAAGTTGATTGAAACGTTTTTGGAAAGTATGGTGATGCCACGCTCGCGCTCCAAGTCGTTGTTGTCAAGCATAAGGTCGCCCGTTATCTCGTGTTCCTTGAAGATTTGAGAAGCGAGGATCATTTTGTCCACCAGCGTGGTTTTGCCGTGGTCTACGTGGGCGATGATTGCGACGTTGCGGATGTTCTTCATGGAAAACTTATTGATGAGCGATGGAGATTTGAAAATCGAGGTTTTGGAAAATGATGTTTGGAGAGTTGTGGCTTTTTTCTTCCGTCAAAAAATATTTATCGAAAAATATTTTGATTGTCCAAATTTTAAAGAAAAACAACCCTTGTCTCAAACGGGCGGCAAAAGTAGGCTTTTATGTTTCAGAAAAAAAAGCGCGGGTGGGTAAGTGTTTGTTAATAATAGAACAAGCGCGGCCAATGTTTGGCAATCCTCTAAAAATACGGGTTCATTCCGAACAATATTCTCTGCAAACTCTTAGACGCTCGCCTTGTTTAGCGCTACAAAACCACCGCTATGTTTTTACTCTTTTTCTTTTTCCCATCCCTCTTTGAAGGAAATGCTTGCAAACATGAATCATCCCGAATTTTTCAACCCACGACTTCAGTCGTGGGCCTGCTCCAAAGCCCTGCGTTATTAAACCGATTTATCGGTTTTATGCAGCAAACCGATAAATCGGTTGGGTTTCGCTCTATGGCATATGCAGCCCCACGACTGAAGTCGTGGGTTGAAAAATTCGGGATGCCACACCTTGAAACCGAACTCAACATCGAATTCAGCAACATCCGCCACGCAAAGGGCAGTTTGTATGTGGCCGTTTACGACCGAGCCGATGCTTTTTTGAAAGTTGAAAAAGTGCGGGCACAGAAGATCGTTCCAGTGATACAAACTGGCTCGCTAAAAATATCGCTGGGCAATTTGCCGCCCGGATGGTACGCTGTCAGTTCTTTTCACGACGTGAACGGCAACGGAAAATTGGACACCAACCTTCTTGGGATACCCAACGAACCATACGCCTTTTCCAACAACGCCCGACCCCGCTTTCGTGCGCCAAAATGGGCAGAAGCGGTTTTTGAACTGAAAGAACCTGGAGGCGCGATTGCCGTAAGGCTGGAGAAGTGGTGATTTTGGGGGCTTATCCTCCAACGGCGCTTTCCTAAAAGTCAAACGTAATCCCCTGCGCCAGTGGCAGCGATTCGGAATAGTTGATAGTGTTCGTCTGCCTTCGCATATAGGCCCTCCAAGCATCAGAGCCAGATTCGCGGCCACCGCCCGTTTCTTTTTCGCCGCCAAATGCGCCCCCGATTTCCGCGCCCGATGTGCCGATGTTCACGTTGGCGATGCCACAATCGGAGCCGTTGACCGAGAGGAAACGCTCCGCCTCGCGCAGGTTGGTGGTCATGATGGCCGACGAAAGCCCTTGCGGCACACCGTTTTGCAGCGCGATGGCTTCTTCGATGGTTTTGTATTTTATCAAATAAAGGATGGGCGCAAAGGTTTCGTGCTGCACAATCTCCCAGTGGTTTTCCACTTCAGCGATGCAGGGTTTCACATAGCAGCCGCTCTCGTAGCCTGCGCCCGAAAGCACGCCGCCTTCTACCACGAATTTGCCTTTGGATTTCTTGACCTCGCCGATGGAATGGAGGTAATTCTCCACCGCGTGTTTGTCAATCAGCGGCCCCACATGATTGGTTGGGTCGAGCGGGTCGCCGATGCGGAGTTGCGGGTAAGCTTTGGCGAGGGTGGTTTTCACCTGTTCGTACACGCTTTCGTGGATGATGAGCCTTCGGGTGCTGGTGCAGCGTTGGCCTGCTGTGCCGACTGCGCCGAACACTGCGCCCGTCAGCACCATTTTCATATCCGCCGAAGGCGTGATGATGATGGCGTTGTTGCCGCCCAGTTCAAGGATACTGCGTCCAAAACGCGCCGCCACGGCTTGGCCCACGATGCGGCCCATGCGCGTGCTGCCGGTGGCCGACAAGAGGGGCACCCGGTCGTCTTTCGTCATGTACTCGCCCACCTTGTAGTCGCCGTTGATGATGCAACTGATGCCTTCCGGCAGGTCATTGGCCTTCAATACTTTTTGGAAAAGATGCTGGCAAGCGACGGCGCACAAAGGGGTTTTCTCCGAAGCCTTCCACACGCACACGTCGCCGCAAACCCAAGCGAGGCAAGCATTCCAGGACCACACGGCTACGGGGAAATTGAAGGCGGAAATAATGCCGACGATACCGAGCGGGTGCCATTGCTCGTACATCCGGTGGCCGGGCCGCTCGGAGTGCATGGTGAGGCCGTAGAGCTGGCGCGAGAGGCCGACGGCGAAGTCACAGATGTCAATCATTTCTTGCACCTCGCCGTAGCCTTCTTGGAGGCTTTTGCCCATTTCGTAGCTCACGAGCCGACCGAGGGGTTCTTTGTGTTGGCGCAGCACGTCGCCGAATTGGCGCACGATTTCGCCGCGCTTGGGGGCGGGCATGTCGCGCCAGATTTTGAAAGCCTGTTCGGCGGACTGGATGACCTGGTCATATTGCTCGCGGGTGGTGACGCTGACAAAACCAATGGATTGGCCGTCCACGGGCGAGTGCGACTCAATGTAACGGCGGCTGCCCATGATGTCGTTCTGGCCCGTAGATGCACCTTGGTTGCGGGTGCGGAGGCCGAGTTTTTTTAGAAATTCTTTTGGCTGCATTTGCTTAGAAAAATAGAGCGGGAAAAGTAGTAAGCCACCAAGAAGCACAAATCAAATAGGGTTGGTTGGTAAAGCCCTTAAGTCTCAGTGGTAAATGACCTAAAATTTAAAAACGGATGGCAAAAGTACAGCAAATGCAATGCAAAATTCCTCTTCACTTTGTACGCGGGTGTTTGTTGAAGCCGATTGGTGGTTAAAAGGGAGAACCCCCAGGGCCGCGGTCAAGCAATTCTGAAACAGATGGATGTGCGCCCATGGTCAAAATGTTTTGTGCAAAAGTAGCGGTTGAGTTCAAACTTCCCGATTCCTCCAAATTCCCAGCGCAATTATAAACAAAGCCCCAAAAGTGATGGACACATCCGCAAAATTGAAGATGCCCGTGCGGAAAAAACCGTAGTGGATGTACAGGAAATCCGTCACCGAACCGTAGGCAACCCGGTCAATAATGTTGCCGATGCCGCCGCCGATGACACAGCAAAACCCGAATGCCATTCCCCGACTCATGTCCTTGCTGAAAAGCCAAAAAAGCAAGCCCAGCATGGCAAGGGCTGGCAAAAGATTGAGCAGCAAGATTTTGGCCACGGCCCCCAACTCGTCGCCGAAACTGAGGAACGCCCCCGTGTTCTCCACTTTGGTGAGCAACACATGATCGCTTGCCAGCGAAATTTGCTCGTGATACTCCAGCCGTTCGCGCACGATGGATTTGGAGATTTGATCGCAACCGATGTTGGCCGTGATGAGGAACAGGAAGAGGGTGTAGCGGAGTATTTTGAGGTTGTCCATTACCATCTATTCTGGTTTTGAATTTTTATGTGCGATTGGCCAATCACTTCTTCACCACCTTCTTGACAAAACTCCCGCCCTCGGTCTGCACCGTAAGGAAATACGTCCCCACGGGCAAGTTGCCCAGGTCAATCGGCAGCGCGACTTTTTGACCGTCAAGCGTTTTGGCAAAAACCTGCCGTTGGCTGCTGTCGGCCAAGGTGATGCTGACGCGCCCGGCTTTTTCCAACTCCATTTCCAACAAAACACTGCTCTCTGTAGGGTTGGGAGAAAGGGAAAATCGCCGCACCGCCGCTGGGAGTTTTGTGCTGGAAACCGCCACCAAAATCTCTGCGCCATTCTGGCAGCCGAGGAGGTCGGTGGCAAAAACTGTGTAAACCCCGCTCTGTTCTGCTACGAGCACGTTGCCCGTCACATCGGTGAGAAGGGTGTTCCCGAAATACCATTGCAGGGTTGCATTGGCCGGGAAAAAAGTGGCGGTGATTGTGTCGCCGCTGTTTGCCACAAAAACGCTTGGATTTGGGAAAACCGTCACCAACACGGGTGACGACAGTTCGGAAAAGCAAGACGGGTTCAGCAAGCGAACTTGGTAAAAGCCCGTAACAGATGCCAAAAACGTGTAGTTTGGACTTCCAAGGATTGGGTTTCCATCTAAAAACCATTGATAGGCAGAGCCCTGTGGCGGTGCTGGCAAATCAAAGGTTATCAATTGGCCGTGACAAACTGCCGTGTCGGGCATATTCAAATCTGGCATCGCTGCGCTCGCATCGGCGATTTCAAACGTGTCGCGGCGGATACAGTTATTGCCGTCTCTGGCTTCTACAGTATAGGTGCCAGGCTCGAGGCCGCTGAGGTCTTGGCTTGTGGCGCCGTTCGACCAAGTGTAAGTCACGTTGCCCGTTGCGCCAGCCACATCGAGGCTCACCGCGCCGGCCATGGAGCCAGCACAAACAGCAGCATCGGCCACGCCAACAATCTGGAACGGCGAGCACAACTCCCTAACTTTTTGGATTTTGCCAGAAGAAAGCAGCGCGACGTACAGTTCGCCATTGCGGTCTTCGCCGTAACTGCTGAACTCGTAACCAGCCAAGTTGGCGAGCACATTGGTCGTGAACGTGCCGTTGGCATTCCGCCGCGTGTACCACCAGCGCCCACTGCAATAGTCCGCAAAAAGATAGCAGCCATACAAATCAGGGTACTTGGCACCGCGATAAATGAAGCCGCCGGTGACCGAGCAGCCGTTGCCGCCCGAATGCGAATAGTCAAAAAACGGGCTGGTATATGCGCTGGCTGGCTGGCAACCTGCCGTGATTTTTGGGTGCGTGCCTTCGTAACAGCGCCACCCGTAGTTCAGCCCCGGCGTGTTGGCGGCTTCAAAATCTACTTCTTCCCAATTGTTTTGGCCCACATCGGCCACCCACATATCGCCCGTGAGGCGGTCGAAGGAAAAGCGCCAGGGGTTGCGCCAGCCGAGCGACCATATTTCGGGGAAATACTGCGCATTGCCCACAAACGGGTTGTCGGGCGGCACCACGTATGGCTGCGAGGCGCTGCTGTTGTTCACGTCAATGCGGAGCATTTTGCCGAGAAAAGTCAGTTTGTTCTGGCCGTAGTTCTGTGGGTCGTCGCCGGAGCCGCCATCGCCGAGGCCGATGTAGAGGTAGCCATCGTTGGGGCTGAATTTTAGGCAGCCGCCGTTGTGGTTCCAGTACGGTTGGTCTTGTTCGAGGATGCGGATTTCCGAAGCCGGGTCGGCCTCGTTCGGGCGGTTTGGCTTCACGGAGAAACGCGCCACCCGTGTGTCGCCTCCACTAAGTTTGGTGTAATTGACAAAAAAGTAGCCGTTTTGGGCATAGTTTGGGTGGAAAGCCAAGCCGAGCAGCCCTTGCTCGTTCTGGCTGGACAGTACCCGCGGGGTGATGTTCAAGAAAGTGTCGAGGCGATTGCCGAGGCTGTCGAGCACCCAGATGATGCCTTCGCGCTCCACCACGAAGAGGCGGCTGTCGCCGCAATGCGCGATGTCGAGCGGGAGGTCGAAGCCGGAGGCAAAATTGACAAGTTGGACTTTTGGCTGCGCCAAAAGGGCTGACGGGGAAAGGAGAAATCCCGCCGCCATTATCACTATGGCGGGTAAAAGGGCGAGTAATTTTTTCATGGAAAACTGTGCTGTGGAACGATGAACTATAAACGATGAACGATGGAGCCAAAGACTGCCAAGAAGTGAAAACAGGCTTAAAGGTAAAACGCCCCTTTTGAAAACAAGAAAGCACATCCGCCGAGATGTCTGGGATTGGCGAATGTGCCCTCCATATCGCTTTGGAAAATGGAAGGGGCAGGCTACTGGACATTTTTCACACGACGGCACAACGCCACGACGAATAAGATTTGAAAGCGTTGAGTTTCGTGTCGTTGTGCCGTCGTGCCGTTGTGTGAAACAAAAATGTCCAGTAGTGTGTGGAAGGGGGCTTTGCGCGGATTAAAGTAAATTCGTACCGCTACCTTTCAAAAAATTCCCCCCATATTTGAGCGTCCAAACACAAAAGCTGAAGCTATGGCAAAGACGACTTTTCAATTTTACAACCCCGTCCCGCTCTGCGGGATTTTTCTATTTTGCAGTTTAACCCTGCAAGCGCAAACCACTTCCCAAACCTCCTTTGGGAAAAACCGGGTGCAGTACCACCACCAGTTCGACGACTGGAGCCTGTACGAAACCACCAATTTCACCACCTACTGGTACGGCGACGCGCGCAGTGTGGCGCAATCCGCCCTGCAAATGGCCGAGTTCGACTTCCCGGTAGTGCAGCAATTGCTGGAGCACCAGATGAGCGAAAAAATCGAGATGCTCGTGTTCAGTGACCTCACGGACTTGAAGCAGAGCAACATCGGCGAGGACGACGTGTTCCTCTTGCGCGGCGGCGAAACAAAGGTGGTGGGCAACAAAGTCTTTGTTTTTTTTGACGGCGACCACCGCCACCTGCGGGCGCAGATACGCGAAGGCGTGGCGGGCGTGCTGCTCAACTCCATGCTCTACGGCGCCAATTTGCAAGAAATCGTGTCCAATGCCGTGCTGCTCAACCTGCCCGGCTGGTACACCAACGGCCTCACAGCCTACGCCGGCGAAGACTGGGGCCCCGAACAGGACGACCGCCTGCGCGACCTGCTACAAACCGGCCGCTACAAAACCTTCGACAAACTGGCCCGCGAACACCCGCGCTTTGCCGGCCACGCTTTTTGGAACTACATCGGCACACACTTTGGGCGCGGCACGGTCAGCAATTTGCTCTACCTCACACGCATCAACCGCAGCGTGGAAAACGGCTTTTTCTACATCCTCGGCAACGGCTACCGGCGCACCACCGATGCCATGCTCGAATACTACCGCAAGCGCTACCGCGAGGAGGCCAAAAGCCAAAAAGTGCCAGACGAGGCCGAAAAGGTTGTGGTGAAAAACAGAAAAAAACTCCCCCTCTCGCAGTTGAAAATCAGCCCCGACGGCAAAAAGATAGCGTGGGTGAGCAACGACATCGGCAAATGGAAGGTGTGGGTGCAAGACCTCGACCCCACTGCCCCCAACAAAGTCGGCAAGCGAATACGCCTGCTCAAAGGTGGCGCGCGCAATGCCTTGCAAGCCCCCGATTACAATTACCCGCAATTGGCATGGAACCCCGACAACCAGCGCCTGACCGTGCTGTACGAGCGCCGCGATGTGCTTCGATTGGCGGCGATTGATTTGGCGACGCGGAAAAAAGAACGCAGCGAACTCTCGCCCGAATTCCAGCGCGTGTTCAGCATGGAACACATCAACCCAAACGAAATCGCGCTTGCGGCTGCCGTCAAGGGGGTTTCTGACTTGTTTGTCTACCGCACCATCACGCGGCAGACCGAGCGGCTGACCAATGATTTTTGGGACGACCTCGATGTTTCCGTCGCCACCGTAGATGGCCGCAAAAGCCTGCTGTTCGCCAGCAACCGCAGCACCGACACGCTTTCGTTCCAACGGCTCGACACCATTCTGCCCATCACCTCGTTCGACATTTTCCTCTTCGACCTCGAAAGCCGCAGCCCCGAATTGGTGCGCATCACCAACACCCCGCTCTTCAACGAGCGGAAACCCATCGGGCTGGACAGCACGCACTTTGCCTATCTCAGCGACGAGAGCGGCACATTCAACCGCCAAGCCGGCCTGCTCGAACCTTTTGTGGCCTACCACCAAGCCACCATTTACCTGAAAGACGGCGCGGAGGTGAAGGCTTTGGACATGGCGCAGCCTGTGGAATGGCCTTTGGAGCGCATCCTCACTTTCCTCGCGCCCTTGGATACGGTGCTGCGCAACCTTGATTCGACGCAGGTGGACAGCATCCGAAGCGTGCCAGTTTTGAAGAAAAAACCGCGCGTTTGGAATTTGACGAACTATGACCGCAGCATCCAGGAGCAACATTCCGCCACCCGCACGGGCCGCGTGGTGGAGATGTTGACGCGGGCTAAAAAGGACGTTTTCTACAAAAAAAATATAGACCCCGAAATGTCTGCGCTTGCAAAAACGACTCGTTGGCGCGAACAAACGCTCCGCAGCGCAGGGCTTCCCATTCCGCCCCAGCCGCCGGCGGAAGAAAGCCCGCAAGCACCCGAAAAACAAGCTGAACATCCGCACAACGACCTCCCTTTGAACCCCGCAGACCCCGATTCTATGCCCTATATCGAGCCGGGCTGGCTGATTCAGATTCCCGACTATCTGGCCGCGCCGGGGCCTCGTGCCGAACCTGCCCCGCCCCGCTCCAGCGATGAGAAAGAGGAGGAGGGCACAGAGATGGAAGGCGAGGTCCGCCCCGATTCGATGGTGCCCACCCCGCCCCGTCGGCCATTGAAAAAGCCCTCGACACAGTTTGGCAAAAACGGCGAGATCGTGCGGTTCTATTCTTTCAAAATCATTCCCTACCGGCTGCATTTCCGCACCGATTACGTGTCCACAACGATGGACAACAATCAGATGTTCGAAGGGCTGCAACTGTACGAAGGCCCACAAAGCCGCCTCCAACAGCCGCCGCCGGGGGTGCTGCTCCGCGCCAATTTCAAGGATTTGCTCGAAAACTATGTGGTGGAAGCGGGCTTCCGTTTGCCCACGACTTTCAATGGCGCAGAGTACTACCTCTGGATGGACGACAAGAAAAAGCGAATTGACAAGCGCTATCTGCTGTATCGGCGCACGCTGGTGACGAGCCGGCCGCGAAGCTCCAACATGGCCAACCTGCCGCCCGACTATCAGGAACGCACCAACACGCTCATGGGCCAGTACGAGTTGCGCTATCCGTTGGATGTGTTCACGAGCCTTCGCGCCACGTTCGCGCTGCGCGAAGACAAGGTGCGCGCCCTGAGTTCCGACCCCGTCACGCTCGCTACGCCCGACCGCGCGGAACAGCGGGCCTCCATCCGCCTTGCGGCGGTGTTCGACAATTCGGTGGATGTGGACTTGAACCTGAAAACGGGCACGCGCGCCAAGTTCTACACGGACGTGGTGAAAGGATTTGCTTTCAATACCGAACCGAACTGGAGCCTGAAATTGAACAAGGGCTTTATGACCATTGTGGGTTTTGATGCCCGGCATTATCAGATGCTCGACCGCCGCTCTCAATTGGCGCTGCGGGTGGCGGGCGCCACGTCGTTTGGCTCGGAAAAAATGCTCTACATCATGGGCGGGGTGGACAATTGGATTTTCCCGAAATTCAACGAAAACATCCCCTTGCCCGCCGAGGACGGGTTTGCCTACCAAGCGCCTGCTGTCAACTTGCGCGGCTTTCAGCAGAACATCCGCAACGGCAGCACGTTCGCGCTGCTGAATGCCGAACTTCGGGTGCCCGTGTTCAAATACTTGTTCAGAAAGCCTGTGATTGGCAATTTTTGGCGCAATTTCCAACTCGTTGGCTTCTTCGATGCCGGCACGGCGTGGCAAGGCCGCAGCCCTTACTCTTTTGACAATCCGATCAATACCAAGTCGCTTAGAAGACCGGATTTGGGGCCTATTACCTCCACCATGGAAGTCAACTATTTCCGTGACCCCATCGTGATGGGCTATGGGGCGGGGCTGCGCACCCTGATTTTTGGGCTTTACCTCCGCGCTGACTATGCTTGGGGCATCGAATCGAGACAGGTGCAAAAACCTTTGCTGCACATCGCGCTGGGGACGGATTTTTAGGCCAGGCGGTCAGTGCAGCACAGCGATTTTTTCTCTTGCCAGCACTTGGCCATTTTCGGTGATGCAGGCGAAATACCACCCGATGGGACAATCGGCAAGGCGAATTATGTGAGACGCTGCGCCTGCTGCTACCGGTTCGGACAGTACCAAGCGGGCTGCCGCCGGGGATGTACTTCTGGGAAGTGCGGGCAACCTCCCCCTCCATTGGCGGGGGGCGAGGGGAGGCTGTGAAGGCAGGGAAATGCGTCAAACTTGTAAAATGAAAGTCGGCACCTCAGAATATTCGTGCTGGTTGCAACTCGGCATCTAAAGGGCGGTGCTGATGTCACTCATTCCACCACTTCGTTGAGTTGCGCCACTTTGATGCGGCCTTTCGGCACGAGGATTTTCCAATAAGAAAAATCTTGCTCGGCCTCCAAGCCAAAGCCATAGATGACCTCTCCGGGCTGGGTCACTTTCACGAATTTGTCGGTGCGGATCTTGGCTGTTTTTTCGTCCCAGATGAGTTCTTCGGTTTCGAGTTTTTCCTGTTTCACGGTGGTCAGCACCACGCTGT
>JBJXFT010000248.1:0-50593 GCA_046155725.1 Saprospiraceae bacterium | reverse complement strand
CTCGGCCAGATTGGGAAGGACCAAGTGGAGGACTACGCGCGGCGGAAAGGGATGAGTTTGGCGGAAGCAGAACGTTGGCTGGCACCGGTGTTGAATTATGAGTGATTTTCTAACTTTGCAGGCGTATGGAAAATACTTTGTCATCATCAGCCGCTCCTCTAAAGGAGCGAATACCTGTTTCGACGCTCGTCGTCAGGGCAGTTCTTGTGCTGCTGCTTTGTTTGACCTACGGCTATTTCAGCAGCCAGCAGCCCAGCAGGTTCAAACTTGAAATGTCGTCGGGCAAGAATGGCAAACACGTCGGACAAGGCGCGAAGGAGACCGCAGAAGCAGAATACCAAAAAGCCAAGGAGGCTTTTGATACCCTGAACAAGAAGCCCAAAAAGAGCAGAGCAGACAACGATTTGCTGGAAAAACTGAAAAAGCAGGTGCAGCACTGGCGTAAAAAGAAGGACTGGAGCGGTGAAAACCATTCACAAAAGCACAAAGGACTGACATGACCTACACCTTTATCACGACCTACCGAGGCGGCACTTACATTGAGCAAGTGCCTGCTCCAGATATCATGGAAGCCACTTTTCGATGGGCAGAGCGCGTAGCCAACGACCCCGACATCCAAGGTTTGGACGGCGCAGCCTTCCGCCGCGCCTTTGAAAACGACATCGAAGAATTCCCCCCTGCGCTCATTGACGGGTGCCCCAATGTGTGGCACCTGTTCTTTTTCTCCGGGCGCAACCGCATGGATGTGCATATCGTGGGTACCAGCGAGATACAAGAGCCAGTGCTTTCTCAGGCACAGCCAATGCTCGTTGCTGCTGCGTAATACGGAACAAGGCGATCTCAATTGTTTATTTTGGTGCGTTTGCCCTGAAAACTTTTGGGCGAGGTTTGCAAAAAAGGAAGGAGGCTTTACCTTTGCCCCCGCTTCTGAAAAAGCATGGCGCGATAGCTCAGCTGGTTAGAGCGCGCGATTCATAATCGCGAGGTCGGGAGTTCAAGTCTCCCCCGCGCTACAAAAGCCACAACGCAGGTTTTTCTCTTTCGAGGAAATCCTGCGTTTTCTTTTGTCGGCGCACCGTTTTGAGCCGCCAGCATATCTCTTCAAGAATTTTTCAAGCCGCTATGGGTACTCTGCATTGGGAGAAGGTGCTACTTTTCGGCGGGCAAACTTGATAATCCGCTTTTGTTGCCGTGTTCCCGGACTTACAATCTCCTGCAAAAGTTACAGGGATTTTTTTTCACCAATCAATATTCACACACCGGATGAACTGCTTAATTCGCCCGACGACGCAAACACTGCTGCTGCCAGTATTTTGCCTTCTTGCCTTTGCTTCAAAGGCTCAATTTTTACAAGTCACGGACGCTGCCACGGCGCCGTACACTCCCCAAAACCTCATTTCCAATGTGTTCCTCGGCGACGGGGTGCAAGTGACGAACATCCAGTTCAATGGCGATGCCGAAGCCGTGGGCCATTTTTCGGGCGGCACACAATCCATTGGCATCGAGCGGGGCATATTGCTCACCACCGGTTTTGCCGTGAGCGCCACCGAAGATGGCGGTATCCAAGCCAGCGATGGCAACTCGGGAGGCAGTGTAGAGCCAAGTTTGGAGCCTCTTGTGGCAGAAATTTTGAACGATGTGGCGGTGTACACCATCACCTTCGTCCCCAATGCTGACACTTTGCGATTTCGCTACTGCTTTGCATCAGAAGAGTACCCGGAATATGCTTGCAGCGGCTTCAATGATGTTTTTGGCTTTTTCATTCAAGGGCCGGGCTATCCTACTTTCACCAACATCGCAAGGATTCCTGGCACCAACCTGCCCGTTACCATCAACAACATTCACCCCTTTAACCCCGACTTTGCTCCTTGCCCGCCCTTGAATGTTCAATATTACAACGACAACGAGAACTCCAACGACCAGCCTGTGTACGACGGTTTCACGGATGTGTTCACTGCAATGGCCGTAGTGACTCCTTGCCAGCCCTACACCATCAAACTGGCCATCGCCGACGTGTTCGATGCAGGTTGGGATTCCGGCGTGTTCTTGGAAGCCAAAAGTTTTGGCACCGCGTCGCTCTTGGTGAGCACCGCAACGGTCAGCGCCGACGGCACTTTGTCGGAGGGCTGCGCGCAGGGGTCTGTCACCTTCACCCTCCCGCAGGTACGCGCACAGAATTTCCCCATCGTTTTTAATGTGTTCGGCACGGCCACTTCTGGTCTGGACTATCAGCCCGTTCCGAACAATTTGAACATCCCCGCAGGGCAGACCACCCTTACTGTGCCCATCATCGCGTTTGAAGACAACATGGCTGAACTGCCAGAATCCATTGCGATTTCTGTACAGGTGGATGCTTGCAGGCGCGACACGGTCTATCTTTTTATCCGTGACCAAATCCTGCAAGCCCCCATCCTCAATGATACTTCGGTGTGCTTGGCCAACACTCCCGTGCTGCTCAATGCCACGGTGCCTACGCCCGTGCCGCCGCCGCCCACGTTTAGCAACACACAAGATTTTCCCATCCCGAATGGCGGTTCGCCCGCGTTTTCAGACATCAATGTTTTTGGCGTTCAGCCATTGGTGCTGGGGCCGGGGCTTATCCGCTCGGTGTGCATCAATGTTGACCACACTTTTGTGGCAGACGTGGATGCTTACCTCATTTCGCCCGCAGGGCAATCCATCGAATTGACTACGGACAATGGAGCGGATGGTGACAACTACACCAATACTTGTTTCCGGCCAGATGCTACCACGGTCATCAGTTTCCCAGGGCCGTCTGCCCCTGCCGCAGCCGCACCGTTTACCAACAATTGGCTGCCCGAAAGCCCTTGGAGCGACCTCTGGGGTGGCCCTGCCAACGGCACTTGGCGATTGCAACTGAGCGATGACCAGAACAACATCAACGGTACGCTGCGAGATTGGAGCATTACTTTCGAGCCGAGTTACGGCGTGACATACACTTGGTCGCCCGGCACAGGATTGAGCTGCACCGATTGCCCCAACCCGGTGGCAACCGTATCGCAGACCAGCACTTACAATGTCACAGCAACCGACACGTATGGTTGTTCCGTCACCGAAAACGTGGAAGTCAGCGTCGGCCAACTCTCGGCCAACATCACCGCCACCCAGCCCATCGCTTGCTACGGCCAGAAAGGAACGCTCCAAGCCTCCGCGCCCGGCAACAACAACTATATGTGGAGCAACGGCCTGAACACCGCCACGATCAGCAACCTCGGCCCCGGCACTTACACCGTGACGGTTTCGAGCGTGGGTGCCAATTGCGTGGCCACTGCCTCGGTCACGCTCACGCAGCCTGCCGAACTTTTTGCCACCGCCTCACCCAATGAAGTCACTTGCTTTGGGCTTTCCACCGGCACCGCTGCCGTCTATCCTTCGGGCGGCATTCAACCCTACACTTTTTTGTGGAGCAATGGCATGATGCTGGACAGCATCTCGAACCTGTTGCCCGGCACATATGCCGTCACCGTCACCGACACAAACGGCTGTCAGGAAACTACCTCGATGAACGTGGGCGAGCCTGCCGCCATCCAAATTTTGACGGCATTGAACAGAAGCCCCTCTTGTTTCGGCCTTTCCGACGGGCAACTCACCACCTACGCCGTGGGCGGCACTACGCCCTTTGTGTTTGTCTGGAACACTGGGCAAATCAACCAAGGCATCACCAACATTGCCGCAGGCACCTACACGGTGACGGCCACCGATGGCAACGGTTGCTCGCAGGTGAAAACAGAAACGGTGAACGAGCCAGTGCTTTTGACCAGCTTTGCCACCCCCGAACAGGTCAAATGTTTTGGGAAAAACACCGGTGCATTGCACGCCGAAGCCTTCGGCGGAACGCCGCAATACAGCGTCACTTGGAGCGGGCCAAATGGCTATTCAGGTTCGGGGCTTAACATCGCAAACCTTTTTGCGGGGCAATATGCTGCCACCGTTACCGATTCGCACGGCTGCACCAGCGCCTTGACCACTAATGTTGACCAGCCTTCTGAACTGCAGGTTGCGCTGCCGGAAATCTCCGATACGGTGTGCTTTTTTGGCGCGAACGGCACAGCCTCGGCCGTGGCTTCAGGCGGCAATTCGCCCTACACCTACCTCTGGGACGCGAACAGTCAAACAAGCCAAACGGCCACCGGGCTTGCTTCCAACGAATACCACGTCACCATCACCGACGCAAACGGCTGCATCGCCAAAGACACCACCTTCGTGCAGCAGCAGCAAGAACTCAATACCCACGCCGAAGCGCAAGCCCCCGGCTGTCACGACGGGTTCGACGGAACGGCTGCCGTGATTTCCATTTTTTATGGCGCAACGCCCGCCGACCTCGCCGACTTCAGCTACACTTGGAACACCTCGCCGCAACAATCAGGCTTGAACGCCACCGGGCTGCAAGGCGGCCAAACCTACACGGTGACGGCCACCGATTTGCTCGGCTGCACCGCTACGGCCAACTTCTTGGTCGGCAATCCGCCCCCCATGGAGACTTCCGTGACCGGTTTTGCAGACACAGAATGCAATGGAGATGCCACCGGCTGGGCTTCCGCGCGGGCCGAGGGCGGCAATGCCCCTTACCAATGGTTCTGGAATGGCGGCACCACCCCCAACGACTCGCTGGCAACGGGGCTGACGGCTGGTACCTACCGCGTCACCATCACCGACTCGAACGGCTGCCCCGGCACATCGAGCGTCACCATCGGTGAGCCAAATTTGCTGCGCGTACAACTCGCGCCCACTCCCGTGAAATGTTTTGGAGAAAGCACGGGCAGCGCGAAGGCATTCCCTTCTGGCGGCACGGCGCCGTACCAATTTGCTTGGGCAAACGGCACGCAAACCGCAGAACTAAAAAACCTCGCGGCGGGCATTTACACCATGAACGTGACAGATGCCAACGGCTGCATCACGCCAGCCTCGGTAGAAATAAGCCAGCCCGCCGAAGCAGTGGCTGGCTCTGCTACCATGGAACAGCCACGCTGCAACGGCGGCCACGACGGGCGAATCTTTTTGAACGGAACGGGCGGCACACCGCCATACCGCTATGCTTTGGACAGCAAGCCTTTCAATGGATCGCCCATCCAGATCGGCATCACGGCGGGGAATTACGCCCCAAAAATCATGGACTCAAATGGCTGCGAATTCCTGCTTGCACCCATTGACGTGACCCAGCCCGACCCGATTCTGGTGGACTTGGGGCCGGATATTCAAATCCTTTTTGGCCAAGACACCCAACTGCTGGCTGTGGTGCAAAACGCCCAAGGCATGGTACAATACGCTTGGCGCATGGAAGACAGCCTTTGGCTCGGCTGCCTCGACTGCCGCAACCCGGCGGTGTATTCGCTCGAATTCCCGACCTACTTTGAAGTGTCGGTGACGGACTCGGTTGGCTGCCGCGCCGAAGACCAGATTTTGGTTTCGACTGAAAAACCGCGCAAGGTGTACGTGCCTACGGGCTTCTCGCCCAATGCGGATTTCACGAACGACCTGCTGCTCGTGCATGGCCAAAGCGGTTCTAAAGCAGTGGACTTCAAAGTCTTTGACCGTTGGGGCGAGTTGGTGTTCCAGTTGAAAGACTTTGCATTCAACGACGAGACCAAAGGTTGGGACGGCAATTTCAGAGACCAGCCCTGCGACCCCGGCGTGTACGTCTGGGTGCTCGAAGTGGAATATGTGGACGGGGTGCGGGAGGTTTTCAAGGGCAACACGACTTTGATTCGATAGGATTTTCTACACAATGCAATCACTTTTGATGAACAACAAACTCATTTCCCTACTGCTCGCACTCTTTGCGCTGGGGCTTTTTGTGGCTTGCCGCAAAACCGAAGACATCGAACAAATCAAAAAAGAAGCCCTCGCCCAATACGCAGACTTGGTGCTGGCTTCTTATGACGACAGCTACAACACCGCCACCGCCTTGAAGCAAGCCATTGATGCATTCTTGGCCGCGCCCTCGGAAGCGGGTTTTCAGGCTTGCAAACAGGCTTGGCTCGCTGCCCGCATCCCTTATGGCCAAACGGAGGCTTACCGTTTTTACGCTGGCCCCATTGACGATGCCGATGGGCCAGAGGGCCTCCTCAACGCCTGGCCGATGGACGAAGCGTTTGTTGATTATGTGGATGGAAATGACGCTGCGGGCCTCATCAACAACCCGGCAGCGCAGCCCATCATCAGCAAAGAAGTGCTGATCGGTCTGAACGAACTCTTCTCCGAGGAGTCCATTTTCACCGGCTACCACGCCGTCGAGTTTTTGCTCTGGGGTCAAGACCTCAGCACGAGCGGCCCCGGCACTCGCCCTTACACCGACTATGTGCAAGGTGCGGGCGGCACCGCCGAAAACCAGGGCCGCCGAGGCCAATACCTGCAAGTCGCCGCCGATTTGATTCTGGAACACCTCGCTCAAGTGCGCGACGAGTGGAAAAACAACGGGGCGTACCGCCAAGAATTTTTGAACAACAAATCAAACGGGGAAGCACTTGGGCTGATTTTTTCGGGGCTGAAAGAGTTTTCCAAAGGCGAACTTTCTGGCGAGCGGATGTTCGTGGCCATTGACACGAAAGATCAGGAAAACGAACACTCCTGCTTTTCCGACAACACCATCACTGACCTGAAGATGAACCTGCTGGGCATCAAAAACGTCTATTTTGGGGTCTATACAAAATCAGACGGCACTACGGTTTCGGGGACGAGCTTCAGCGACGTGGCAGAAAAACTCGACCGCGCCAAAGCCGATGCCGCCCGTGCTGCTCTTGAAGATGCCGAGGCAAAAATGAACGCCATTCCTGCTCCTTTCGACCAAACGATTGTGAACAACTCGGCAGCAGTGACTCCAGCCATTGATGCGTTGCGCCTTTTGAGCGACCGTTTGGCAGATGTGGGGTTGGCCATCGGAGCAGAATTTTGAACGAGGAACTATGAACGAGGAACTATAAACTATGAACTATGAACACCGAGCGCGGCAAACGTTCATAGTTCCTCGTTCATAGTTTATAGTTCCTCGTTCATAGTTCCTCGTTCATAGTTTCTCGTTCATAGTTCCTCGTTCCATGCGCGTTCTCGTTTTCACCATCGCTGTCTTGTCCATGTTTTCGTCCTGCAAAGACGGCGGCACAACGGGCATTGCGCAGCCCGAACCAGACGAGCAATACACGGGCGGCGCGAACGCAACGACCTTCGATTTTGGTCAAAACGCCTTTGGCGCACAGGCCGACGGACTCACTGCGGAGCAGGACGGTTTTTTCGTGACCGGCAATTCGTTCTTCCGCACCAACTGGGTCACGGCCCCCGCATCGGTGCAAACGCTTGACGGGCTGGGGCCGATTTTCAACGCGACTTCTTGCGGCAGTTGCCATTTCAAAGATGGCCGCGCACAGCCACCGGACAGTCCTGACGAGCCTTTGAGGGGCCTGCTTTTTCGCCTCAGCATTCCCGGAACGGACGCGCACGGCGATCCTTTGGGCGACCCGGTGTATGGCGGGCAATTGCAAGACAAAGCCATTTTGAACGTCAGCCCGGAAGGCCGTGTGCGCGTGACCTATCAAGAAATCGGCGGCCAATACGCCGACGGAACGGCCTACTCGCTGCGGCAGCCGACGTACGAATTTCTCGATTTGAATTACGGGGCGTTCGCGCCGGGAGGGATGTTCTCCCCACGAATCGCGCAGCAAATACCCGGCTTGGGGCTTTTGGAAATCGTGCCGGAAGCCGACATCCTCACTTTTGCGGACGAAAACGACGCGGACAAAAACGGCATTTCCGGCAGGCCAAACCAAGTGTGGGATGTCGAACAGCAGCAAACCGTGCTGGGGCGTTTTGGCTGGAAGGCCAACCAACCAAGTTTGTCGCAGCAGGCCGCCGGCGCTTTCAACGGCGACATCGGCATCACGAGCAGCTTGTTTCCACAAGACCACCTCAGCCCCTCGCAACAGCAGCAATACCCGAACATTCCGAATGGCGGCACACCCGAAATAACGGACGATATTTTTCGCAAAGTGGTGAGTTACACGCGCTCGCTCGCCGTGCCAGCCCGCCGCGACCACGACGACGAAACGGTTTTGCGGGGCAAATTTTTGTTCCAGCAATTAGGCTGCTCTGGCTGCCACCGCCCTTCTCTGAATACCGGCTGGGGCGGCAATATCGCGGCTTTGCACAACCAACAAATACGACCTTACACCGATTTGCTCCTGCACGACATGGGTGCGGGCTTGGCCGATGGGCGACCCGATTTTCTGGCATCCGGCACCGAATGGCGCACTCCGCCGCTCTGGGGCATCGGCCTGATACCGACGGTGAACGGGCATTCGTTCCTGCTCCACGACGGCAGAGCCCGCAACATCGAGGAAGCCGTCCTGTGGCACAGCGGCGAAGCCGAAAAGCCGCGCGAGGATTTCAAAAAACTCAGCAAAACTGACCGCGACGCGCTGGTCAAGTTTTTACAAAGTTTGTAAATGCTAAGTACCTCGGCGAATTTATTTCACCACGAAGGACACGGAGGGCACAGAGTTTGACGCAGTGGTTTTCAAGAGGAAAGCCTCTGTGTTCTCCGTGCTCTCCGTGGTAAATATGTCAAACTAATTAGTGGTTACTACTTATGAAAAAACTCTGCTTTTTACCCGCTATAGCACGAAGTGCGCAGGCGGGCTTCTTCCTGCTCTGTTTCCTGGCCACCATGCCCGCTCTTTCTGCGCAAAAAATGGCGCACACGAGCATCAACAAAACCAACATCAGCCTGCGCGGAAATCCCGTGACAGTCGGGCAAATCACGCTCAATGCGCTTTCAGCGGGCAAGGTGATTCTGCGCTTCGACGGGCATTGCATCTCTGCGGAAGGCGACCGCATCGTGCTGGCAGCGAGCCAAACGACGGCTTGGGGGCAGAATGACGACAACGTGGAATTGGAAGCCGCGTCTGCCGATGTTAACAGCAATGCGTTCTCGCATACCCGCGCTTATGACGTGGCTGCGGGCGAACATACTTTTTATGCGGTGGCGCAGAATTTTTACGAGTTGGACGGCAATGGCATCGCGTCCATTTATGGAAGCCTGACGGCGGAATGGTTTCCCGAAATACCCGGCAAAGCCTTTGCCCGCCACAAAGGGTTTCATTACGAAGACATCCCGGTGGAGGGCGCGCCCACCTCATTTGCCCAACTGACGATTGATGCGCCTGTGGCAGGAAAAGTGCTGGTGCGCTTTGATGGCAAATGCGTTTCGAGCTACGGCGATCTGATGTTTTTCGCCGCCAGCAATACGCCCAATTGGAGCAGTTACGACGGCAGCGCGAGCAATGAGGTAATCAACAATGACCTCGACCGATTCTCTTTTTCCCATGTGCGCAGCTATGACGTTGCTGCTGGCAGCCATACTTTTTACGGGGTGGTGGAGAATTTTTACGAAACCTACGGCAACGGGTTTGCCTCCATTTACGGCAGCCTGACCGTGCAATTTTACCCCGACACCGATGGGGCAAGTCTTGCTTTTACATCCGTCAACACCCAATTCGGGGTCAATGTGGAAGGCCCGCCCGTGACCGTTGGGCAACTCAATATGAATGCGCCCGTGGCGGGCAAAGTGGTGGTGAATCTCGCGGGCGTGGTCATCGCCAACAATGGCGACCAGGTCAGATTGGCTGCCAGCGACGTGCCCAACTGGAGCGCAAACGATGGGTGCATCAATTTTGAGCCATACAGTTCGGACCTCAACCGGATGTCATTTTCCCATACGCGGATGTACAATGTGGCTCCCGGCGACCATAATTTTTTTGCCGTTATTCAAAACTACGAAGAGTACGAGGGGAGCGGCCTGGCGGTGATGTATGCGAGTTTGACGGCCAGGTTTTTTCCGGGTGCAATTCTTGTCGCACCAGAGCCTGAGGTGTTTCGCAGTGTCAGGCTATCGCCCAATCCAGCATCGGATTTTGTGAACATCGAATGGCCGGGGCTTGCCCAACAAGCCTTCATACTGACACTTTGCGACGAAAAGGGAGGTGTTCTGAAAACGTTTGAAAAGGCTGGGAACGACTTTTCCGAACACCTGCAAATGGAAGTTTCAGACCTGCCGGCAGGAGTGTTTTTTGCCAAATTCGCCCATGCGTCGGGCAACGCGGTCAGGCAGTTTGTAAAAATTTGAATCGTCACTTCTCCACCTTCTTGGGCGTGTTCGGGTCGTCGTAATCAATCTTGCCGCCCCACATCCGCATTTGGCTGAGCACCCACTGCTGCTTCTGGCGGACTTTCCAAGAAGGGTTTTCAACTTTGAGTTCCAACGGGTTGGTCAGCACCGAAGCCAGCAAGGCCGATTCCTGGCGGTTGATCGCTTTGGCGCTTTTGCCAAAAAAATGCCGCGCAGCAGCCTCCGCGCCATAAATGCCGTCGCCGAATTCGATGCTGTTCAAGTAGGCCGTCATGATGCGCTCCTTGCTCCAAATGGTCTCGATCAAGAAGGTGAAATACACCTCGAAACCCTTGCGAATCCAGGAGCGGCTGGGCCAGAGGAACACGTTTTTGGCTGTCTGCTGGCTGATGGTGCTGGCACCGCGCTTGCGTTTGCTCTTCTTGTTGTGCTTGTAGGCTTTCTCGATGGCTTCAAAGTCAAAGCCCTCGTGTTCGAGAAAATCTTGGTCTTCGGCGCACACTACGGCGAGTTGGAGGTGTGGGGAGATTTCGCGGAACGACACCCAGTCGTGCCGGAGCCGAACCTCGCGCTTATCGTCCCAAGCCTGTTGCCAACAGCGCTGGATCATCAAGGGAGTGACCGGAATGGGCAGGAAGGCGAATAGAATGGTGAACCCAATGGTGGTCCCGAAAAACCACAAAGCAAGTTTGAAAATCAGCCTGCGGAAATATTTGCCCCAGCGCAAGCGGCCATATTCATCCTGGGGGACGGTTCGGTACCAACGGCGGAGGGTTCGGGCGAAAAAATTCACGAGAATGGAAGTTTGGCGGGCAAATATAAGGCAGGCGTGTTGGTCAGAAGAGACACTTTTTCAAAAAGCGCCGCTTCTTTTACCGCTTCTCTTGCGGCAAATATTTAAGCCGCACCCCTCAAAAAACCATTTCAAAAGTTGCGTGTTTAGGATTCTCAGTATTTTTGCCTCATCAACATTCACAAAAAAAATTGTAAGCCATGGGATTGATCATTATTAGCGTTGTTTTTATGATTATCGGGTTCATTTTGAGCGCGAGATTGAAAAGCAAGTTCAGGCACTACGCCCAAATACCCCTCCAGAACGGCATGAGCGGTGCCGAAGTCGCTGCCGCCATGTTGAAGTACAACCAAATCTACGACGTGAAAATCACGCAGGTGGACGGCGAACTCACCGACCACTACAACCCTGCCGACCACACGGTGAACCTTAGTCACGACGTATATCATGGCCGCTCCATAGCCGCCGCCGCCGTCGCTGCCCACGAATGCGGTCACGCCGTGCAGCACGCCACCGCTTATAGTTTCCTCCAAATGCGCTCGAAAATGGTGCCTGTGGTAAACATCGCCGCAGGGCTGCAGCAGTACCTGTTCTTGTTCGGCATCGCGGGCATTGGCTTTTTCAAAAGCCCTATTTTGCTCATCATCGCACTGATAGCCTTTGGGGTCACCACCTTGTTCAGCCTCGTCACCTTGCCCGTAGAGTTCGATGCCAGCAAACGCGCATTGGTTTGGCTCGACGGCAGCGGCTTTGCCCGTGGCGCAGAGTACGACGGTGCAAAAGACGCGCTCACTTGGGCCGCCATGACCTACGTTTCTGCTGCTTTGGCCGCGCTGGTGCAGTTGTTGTACCTGTTGTGGTCGGTGTTTGGCAGGGAGTGACCGAGTACAAGTTTCAAGTGGCAAGTTCCGAATAGCAAGTTCCGAGTAGCAAGTGGCAAGTTTTCAAGTTTCAGGTGGGCTCAACCCTTGGAGATTGAAAACTTGCCACTTGAAACTTGAAACTTGCTACTTTCATTTTCTACCTTTGCCCCGTGCCGGGCGACCAGCTCCTGCAAAACCTCCCCAGGGCAGAAATGCAGCAAGGATATGTGGTCGTAGCGGTGTGTTCGGCACACTTTTTCAATTTGGCATAGCGTGAATGTTCCAATTTCAGCATCCTGAATTTTTGTGGCTGCTTGCCGCCGTTCCCTTCTTGGTTTTGCTGTTGTTGGGCTATGGGCTTTGGCGCCGCAATGCGCTCGCCCGCTTGGGCGACACGTCGCGCTTGATGCCCGTTTTTTCGACCTTAAAGTTTTGGACAAAAGGAGCATTGCTCGCCCTCGCCCTCGCGTGCCTCGCGGTGGCTTGGGCCAACCCGCAGATGGGCGCGAAAAAGCAGGCCACCACCCAAAAGGCTGCCGATGTGTTCATCGCGCTCGATATTTCGCAGAGCATGCTTTGCCGTGACGTGGCGCCCAACCGCCTCGAACTCGCCAAGATTTTTTCTCAAAAACTCGTGAAAACCCTTGAAGGCGAGCGCATCGGCCTCATCTTTTTTGCCGGCAATGCCTTCCTTGCCGTGCCGCTTTCCACGGATTATCCTTTCCTCTTGCAAAGCATTCGGAGCGCCAACCCAAACTTGCTCACCGAGCAGGGCACGGCCATCGCGCCTGCGCTCGCATTGGCGGAAAAGTCCTTTGAAGCCGCGCCCGGTGGAGGCCGTGCAGTGGTGCTCATTACCGACGGAGAAAACCACGACGAGGACGCGCTGGACGCTGCCGAAACCTCCTTCGACAACGGCACGGTGGTCATCGTGGTAGGCGCAGGCACGGCCAACGGCGGCCCCGTTCCCACGGGCGATTGGGAGGGCAGCCAATACAAACGCGACGAAAATGGGGAGCTGGTGCGCACACGGCTCAACGAGGATTTGCTCCGCAAAATCGCGCTCGCTGGCGGCGGCCAAGCCCTTAGCATCAGCCAAAGCGACCGCGCCGTAGCAGCCATCGAGCATACTGTGGGCACGCTCCAAAAACGGGATTTGGAACTGCGCTCGCTGAGCGAATTGGAATCTTGGTACCAATGGGTCTTGCTGCCCGCGCTGCTGTTGCTGGTGGTAGAAACTTTGATCTCGTTCAAGAAAAAAACTTTGATTTTCAAATGATAGGCCAGCCGGTTTTCCATTTTACAACTTTGTCCCGCTTCTCGGGACTTTGCGGTCTTGCGGTTTTGCTGTCAGCAACCGCCTCGGCTCAATCCATCCACGCGCCCCTGCTAAAGGGCGACCGGGCCTACGACCGCGAGCAGTACAAAGCCGCCGAAAAGCACTACCGCATTGCTGCAGATCGAGATGTCGGAAATGCGCAAGCGGTGTACAATTTGGGCAACACACTTTACCAGCAAGGGAATTGGGAGGACTCGGAACAACGGTTTCGACAGGCGGCAGGCGAAGCCAAAACCCCGGCGCGCCAAGCCGATGCGCTGCACAATCTGGGCAATGCTTTTTTGCAACAGAAAAGATTCCAAGAAGCTGTGCGGGCTTACGAAGAAAGCCTGCGCCACCGACCCGCCGACCCCGACACAAAGCAAAACCTCCAAATGGCAAAAAAAATGCTCCGCGAGGAAGAGCAAAAACAGCAAGAACAGGAGCAACAAAAACAGCAAGAACAAAACAAGGAGCAGCCACAAGACCCAAATCAGCCGAAGCAACAAAACCCTCAAGACCAACCAGAAAACCAACAGCCCCAGCCAAACGAACAAGGGCAAAAACCAGAACAGCAGCAACAAGAGCAGCAGCGGCAACAGCAAGAACAACAAGGAAAAATCAAAAAAGAAGAAGCCAAGCACCTGCTCGAAACAGCCATCGGCCCCGAAGACCGCAAGAACGCCCAGAAATATCGCGCCGCCCAACAACAGCAGTCCAAGCCCAAAGGCTCGAAGAAGGATTGGTGAGGCAGGGAGCGCGGGGTTCAGCCCGCGTAAAGAACGAACTTTATTTTACGCGGGCTGAACCCCGCACTCCCTCAACCCGCAGGTCTGGATTGATGTTCTCCGACAATTCCCGGTAAATCTCCTGCCACTCAGGGTTTCCTGCCAGCAAGCCGAGGTGTCGGCGCACCGTGTCCACATCGCCGCGCATCGCCGGCCCCGTCTGCATCCGGGCGGGCGAATCTTGGAGGGCTTTGGCGAGCGTTTCCTCCATGAGCGGGTGCAGGAGTTCAAAAGGCAAATCCTTTTCATCCAAGATTTTCTCGGCGATGGCAAAGCACCGGTTGGCAAAATTGTTGGCAAAAACCGCCGCCACATGGAGCGAGGCGCGTTGTTCGTCGTTCACGCGATACACGAGGTTGCCGATGGTTTTGGCTATTTTTTTCAAAAACAAAACGTCCTCGTCTGATTGAGCGTCCACGCAAAAAGGGATTTTTGACCAAACGGGCGTGTGTTCCAAAGAGAAAGATTGCAAGGGGTAAAACACCCCGTACCGCTTGAAATGCGGGGCCAGCACCGCGCCCGCCGTGCCGCCCGAAGTGTGCGTCACCAGCGCGTCTGTGATGTAGGGCGCGAAGGCTTCGGCCACCTCTTCGATGGCATCGTCGCGCACAGCGATGATGACCCAATCGGCATCGGGGAGCACATCGGCAGGCGAATCGGACCAAGGTACGTGGAGGCTTTCGGCCAGTGCCTCGGCGTGTTCCGCCGTGCGGCTGATGACCTGCGCTACGGGCAGGCCCTTGCCTTTCAGGCGTTTGCCCAAGTGCCAAGCGATGCGGCCCGAGCCTACGATGATTATTTTTGGAAGAATGTTCATTTCAAAAATAGGTGTTTTTGCGGGGCAATTTTACCCAAAAACATCTGGAACTCGGGAAAATCATACTTTCGCAACCGCTAAGGAACGCGGACGAGATAAGGTAATAATTCTGGAGAGCTTGTTTTGCCTCGGTCTTCGTTGCTCGTCGGTTTTTTAGCACCACTAAACGCCCTCCTCGCGCCTTGACAGAGACAAAAACGCTTCCCCAAAATTGTCACCTTATCTCGTCCGCGTTCCTAACCCAAACTGGTTTCATCCTTTTTTCCCAAAGAATGACCCCGTATGCCCTTCCCTACAAAAAATGCCCTGCTGCTTTGCCTATTCGCCTATCGCCTTGTTGGGGCGCAAACACCTCCCTGCATACCTCTTGGCCAAAACCTCATCGCAAACCCTGACTTTGAGCAGGGATACTTCGGCTTTACGTCCGACTTTGGGCGGGGCCTCAACAACGCCACGCGCTGCAATTGCGCCACGCAGGGTTGGGTCTTGGTGGCGCAGATTTATCCACACGTCAGCCCAAGTTGCCAGATATATCCGCCAGAGTTGTCGGCACAATACGGCGGCCCGAACACCGAAACTAATGCCAATCCCAACCACCCCAGCAACACTTCTGTGGCTACGCTGGCAATATGCAACGAACCCGTCCCCGATCATACTTCGGGCAGCGGGTTTTTCCTGACTATTGACCCCGATGCCTGCGAGGGGCGGGCGTATTGGCGGCAGCCCCTTCAGGTCTGCTCAAATACCAACTATTACTTTTCGGGCTGGGTGCGCGCCTTCGCCGTCAACCCGGCGCCAATTTTTCACTTTGAAGTTGATGGCGTTCTCGTCACACCGGTCACCACCTTCCCAGACGGGTTCTGGGTGCAAACATCCATACTTTGGAACTCGGGCAATGTGGACGGGACGGTATGGCTGGAATTGATCAACGACTTGCCGGGCTGCATTGAAAACGATGTGGCGGTTGACGACCTATTTTTTGGTGTCTGCGGTGCTGTGGTTTTGAACAGTGGCACCTTGTTCCGCTACTGTCCCGGCGAGCCAATGGCCTCCTTCACCCTGTCCGGCCTTGCCATCGGGTTTGCGCAGCCCCAATATCAATGGCAATATCAAGCAGCCGACGGCGGCGCTTGGACCAACCTTTTGGGACAAACCGATACCCTGCTGATCATTACTGCACCCACCCTATCTGATGCCGGTCGGTATCGGCTCCTCGCTGCCGAGCAGGGGAACATAGGGTCTTTCACCTGCTCCGTTGTCAGCCCGATTACCCGCCTGGAACCCTATCCAACATTCGACATCGTGGACACAGTAAATATCTGCGTTGGACAAAGCTATGCAGGCCATTCCGAATCGGGGCTATACACGCAGCACTTTCAAACGACATTGGGCTGCGACAGCATTCGCACACTTGACCTACGGGTGCGGGGCGATGTAAACATCTATGTGCCTACCGCATTCAGCCCAAACGACGACGGCGACAACGACCGCATCCAACCCTATTTTTCAGACCAGAACCTGGATGTGTTTCTATGGCAGGTGTTCGACCGATGGGGCAACATGGTGTTTGAAACCCGAAACCCTGCGGCATCGTGGGACGGCACTTTTCGCGGAAAGCCCTGCGAACCGGGTGTGTATATTTACACCTTGAAGATGGAAATCCGAGGTTGCCAGCAGAGTATGCTGAAAGGAGATGTGACCTTGGTGAGGTGAGGAGAATCTTACTGAGGAACTATGAACGATAAACTATGAACGATGCGAAAGTAGGCGTTCATAGTTTATCGTTCATACTTCATAGCTCTTCACCGCCCCCACAAACGCCCGCACTCCATCGAGCGGCGTATCCGGGTACACCCCGTGGCCGAGGTTGGCGATGTGCCGCCCGCCAAAAGCGCGGAGCATCGCAACCGTTTCCTTTTCAATCGTCTTCGTGTCGGCGTAGAGCGCACAAGGGTCGAGATTTCCTTGCAAAACCTTCGTGCCGCCCGTTTTTTGCTTCGCAAATTCTGGGGAAATGTTCCAGTCCAGCCCCAAGACTTGGCAGGGCAGTTCGGCCAAATCTTCCAGCGCGAACCACGCGCCTTTGGCAAAAACCGTCTTCGGCACTTCGGGCAAAGCCTCGCAAATCTGGCGCAGGTATGGCAGGGCAAAAGCGCGGTAATGCGCTGGGGGAAGTTCGCCCGCCCAAGAGTCGAACAGTTGCACAAGGTCGGCCCCCACAGCGATTTGCTGGCGCAGGTAAGCGATGGTGGTGTCCGTTATTTTTTGGAGCAGCGCGTGAGCCAATGTGGGTTCAGCATAAAGCATCCGCCTGGCTTTGGAGAAAGTTTTGCTCCCGCTTCCCTCCACCATGTAGGCGAGAATCGTCCAAGGTGCGCCCGCGAAGCCGATGAGCGGCACACGCCCCGCCAGTGCTCGCTTGCTGATGCGGAGGGCTTCGTAAACGTAGCCGAGCGCGTCGGCGGCTTCTGCGCCGGAGCGGAGCGCTGCCACATCGTTGTGGGTTTCAATGGTTCTGGGGAAGCGCGGGCCTTTGGCCTCTATCATTTCGTAGTCCAAGCCCATGGCTTCCGGCACCACCAAAATGTCGGAAAAAACGATGGCCGCGTCCACGCCGAGTTCGTCCACGGGCTGGAGCGTGGCCTCCGCTGCGGCCTCTGGGGTTTTTACAAAAGCCTTGAAATCGGGGAATCGCTGGCGAAGGGCGCGGTATTGTGGCAAGATGCGCCCGGCCTGCCGCATGAGCCACACGGGTGGGCGTTCGGTGGATTCGCCGAGGGCAGCGCGGAGGAAGAGGGAATGCGGAGTGCGGAATTCGGAATTCGGAATTTGGGGTTCGGAATCTGTTGTGGTCATTTTGCTGAAAAATTGAGGGGCAAAAGTAGGCGAGGGTAGGGTAGGGGCGGGAAATTGGAGGGCGTTTGTGACTGGAAAGTGACGGGGCACAGCGTGACTGAACTTCCCGAAAGTTTCAACTTTCGGGAAGCTTGTTGCAAATGGTTGACTATGTTTGTCCCGCTTTCTTGCCGAGTTACGGCGCACGATCATGAAACAAAAAAACGACCTCACCCTGGCCGAAGCCATGCAGGCGATGATTCAAGAATACCGCCTCGGCTCGCAACTCAACGAGATGCGGGTGAAATCGCTTTGGGCCTCGCTCATGGGCAAAACCATCAGCACCTACACCTCCCAAATCACGGTGCGCAAAAACGTGCTGTACCTCAGCATCCTCTCCGCGCCGCTCAGGCACGAACTTTCCTACGCGAAGGACAAAATCCGTGATTTGCTCAACGATGAGTTGGGGGAGGAGTATATCAAGGAGGTGGTGATTCGGTAGGAATCGGCAAGGTTCAAGCATCAAATTGCAAGCGCGCCAAGCTCGAATACGCGCCGTCCACTTTTGCCGAAAGTTCTTCGTGCCTGCCCTGCTCCACAATGCGGCCATTTTCCAGCACATAAATACAGTCCACCTCACGCACAGTGGCCAAACGGTGGGCAATGATAATGCTCGTGCGCCCTTCCATGAGGCGGTTCAGGGCTTCCTGCACTACCTTTTCCGACTCGGCATCGAGCGAAGAAGTGGCTTCGTCCAAGAGCAGGATGGCCGGGTCGCGCAGGATGGCGCGGGCAATGGCGATGCGCTGGCGCTGGCCGCCCGAAAGTTTGATGCCCCGCTCTCCCACCACGGTTTCCAACTTTTCGGGGAACATGGAGATGAAATCCCAAGCATTGGCCTGACGGGCTGCTTCGATGATTTCCGCCTCCGTCGCCTCCGGTTTTCCGTACAAAATATTTTCCCGAATGGTGCCGCCGAAAAGGATTACCTCTTGTGGCACAATCGCAAAATTGTGGCGGTACGATTCCAATTCGTAGGCGTAAATCTCCCGGCCATCCATCTGGATTTTCCCGGCGGTGGGGAAATGGAATTGGAGGAGCAATTGCATGATGGTGGATTTGCCCGCGCCGCTTTGCCCCACGAGCGCGACTTTTTTCCCTGCGGGAATTTCGAGGCTCACACCTTTCAGCACTTCCACGTCGGCGCGGGTGGGATAGGAGAATTGGATGTTTTCAAAAGAAATATTCCCGCGAAAGCGGCTCGCTTTCAAGTCTCCGCGCGGCCGGTCTTCCGCCTCGCTGGGCGATTTGAGGATTTCGCGGATGCGCTCCGTAGCGCCCACGGCGCCCACCAGTTCGGTATAAAAATTTCCCAAACTGGCGATGCTGCCGCCAATGACCGCCGTGTAGGTGATGAACGCGATGAGGTCGCCGCCCGTGAATTTGCCGGGTGTGCCGATGGGCAATGCGGCATCCATCTGCACCATGTGCATCCCATACAAAATGACAAAAAATAGGGCGCCGAACAGCACGGTGATGATGAACACGGCGAACACGGCGCGGCCTTTTGCGTAGCGCATGGACACGCCCACCACCTCGGCGTTGGAACGGCCATAGCGTTGGCTTTCAAAAAGTTCGTTCGTGAATGCCTTCACGGCGTGGATGCTTTGCAGGGTTTCGTCGAGGATGGTGTTCGTGTCGCCCAACTTGTCTTGCCGCAGTTTGGAAAGTTTGCGCACCCATCGGCCAAACACCATGGCGCCGATGACTATCAAGGGGAATGTGCCGAGCATCACGCCCGCCAAACGCGGCGACATCCAGAGCAAAACCCCGATGCCCCCGATGAGGATGATGATTTGGCGGAGGAACTCGGCGAGCACAAAATAGAAAGTGTTGTAGAGTTTCTCGATGTCGTTGGTGAGGCGGCTGACGAGTTCGCCGACGCGGCTTTTTTCAAAGAAAACGATGGGCAGCGAGATGAGCCGCCGGTACAGCGCCACGCGGATGTCGGCAGTGCCGCGCTCGCTCACTTGGGCGAACATCATGACGCGGAGGTACGACACGATGCCTTGAAAAACGAGGATGGCGATGAGCCAGAGGCCGATTTCCACCAAGTCCAAATCCTGTGGGATGTTGCCCTGCGCCACGTCGAGCGATTGGCCAATCATGGCCGGGAACACCAAAAAAACGCTGCTGCCAAGGAACAGCAGCACCAGCCCGAAAAAAAACTGGAACCGGTAGGGGCGGATGTACTCGTAGATTTTGAGGGCTTCGCGGAGGCTTTCGCGGCTGACTTTGGGGCGGGTTTGTTCTTCTTCTTTCTGCATGATGGGCGCAAATTTCCGCACTCGAACACACTTGGCGTGTAAAAGTTGGGTAAAGATGGGGCAGCGTCCGCGCCCGTTTTACCTTTGCCCCATGTACACCCTCCTCCTCTCCATCGTCATCGGCCTGTTTGTGGCCATGCTTTTTGTCAACCTGTACTTCCGGGCCAAGGTGCTCAAAGTGTACGGCGTGTTGGTGCGCAACAAAGTCGAGTTTGGCGCGGCGCATATTTTCAACCGCCAGAAATTGGAAGAAGAAATACTGCCGCGCTACCCGCAGTTTCGCAACGAAATCGAATCGTTCGTGCGCTATATGCGGTATTCTATCAAAATGGCTTCGGTGCTGATTGCGCTCATCACGGCGTTTGGGGCGATACTGATGTATTTTCGGTAGGAACTATTGAGAAGCCTATTTTTGCACAAAAATTAGCCATGACTTCTTATGTCACAAGTTGAACTTTACCAATCAGTGCTTTCCAAACTCGGTCAATTGCCTGCTCAGGAATTGGCAGCACTCGATGCTTACCTCTCGTCGCTCATTCGGGTAAAACCTGCCGCCAGAAAATCAAAAATCGGCAATAGCAATGTATCCAAAGTGGCCGGCGCATGGAAGGATTGGGACAACCAAGAATTTGAAGACTTCCTTCAATTGCTCAAAAACAGCCGCGAGGAAATGTTCTCAGACCGCAGCCTCCAATTATGAAAGAAACATTGCTCGATTCTGATACCATCTCTTTACACCTCAAAGGGTTTGCCTCCGTGACAAACCAAATCGAAGCCCACTACCAGCATTTTGGTTATTTGTACCTCAGCGTCATCTTCTACTATGAAATTATGCACGGCCTCTTGTTCAAAGATGCCAGAAAGCAAATGCAATCCTTCCAAATCTTCCTAAAAGACTGCCGCGTGTTACCGCTAAGTATGGAGATAGCAAATATCGCTGCCGATGTTTATGCTGGGCTTCGCCGAAACAATCAAATCATCGGCCATACAGATGTGCTGATCGGATCAACGGGGCTGCACCACAACTTGAAGGTCGTCACCAACAACCAGGCTCATTTTGTGCGAATTCCCAACTTGGAATTAGACAACTGGGTGTGAAAATGGAAAAGAACTACACCGGGCAAGCCCTTTCCCTCACCATCCTCGTTTTGCTGCTGCTCACCGCCCTTTCGCTGCTGCCGGGCGGCATGATTTTGGGCGATTTTGAATTGCGCAAAATGGACATCTTCGCCGACGTGCGCGATTCGCTCGCCTCGGGCACGTCGCGCCTTTCGGCAGCATTGCCCCCGCCCGACACCACGGAGTATTACCCCGAAGATTCGCTCTCAACGGCCGCCCCTGATTCCGCCACGGCGGCTGCCATTGCGGACTCCATTCGAGTCGTCCCCGCCAAGGATTCCATCTTTTTTGGAAAAACAATCGAAGATTATTCCTTTGACCAGCAGGGACTTAACCGCTTTTTTGCGGCGGTGGATTCCATCTCGAAAGGGCGCACGGTGCGCGTGGCTTGGTACGGCGACTCGTTTGTGGAAGGCGATATTCTGGTGGGCGATTTGCGCGATTCGCTGCAAACGGCTTGGGGCGGCGCAGGCGTCGGCTTTGTGCCGATAACTTCCGAAGTGGCACAGTTCAAGCGGACTTTCAAGCACAATTTTCGAGGCTGGACGGCTTACTCCATTGTCAAAAAATCTGAAAACCGCCCGCGCCTCGGTCTCAACGGCTACGCCTACCGCCCAGCGCCGGAGGCGAAAGTCCACTACGAAGGCGCGAACTATTTCAAGCACACGCAACGCTGGAGCCAAGTGCGCGTTTTCTACACCTCCGAGTCGGAGCGTTCTTTTGTTTGGCAAGCCAACAATGAGCCGTCCCGCCAAGAAAAACTTCCCGCCAAACCCAATCAAATCGGCACCTGGAAATGGAGCGCCCCGGCAGGCACCGACGCTTTTGCCATCCGGTTCCCCGAAGCAGATGGGCTGATGGCCTACGGCGCCACCCTCGAAAGCGGGCCTGGCATTTACCTCGACAACTTTTCGATTCGCGGCAACAGCGGCGGCCCTCTGAAACTACTCGCCCCAGATTTCATCCGCCAGTTCGACGCGGTGCAGCAGTACGATTTGATTGTGCTACAAGTCGGCCTGAACGCCGTGACGAACTCGCTGAACAATGTGCGGTGGTACGAGGCCGAACTCGACCGCACTTTCAAACATTTGAAAACCTGTTTCCCCGAAAAGCCGATTCTGGTGGTGAGCGTGGGCGACCGGGGCGGCAAAGACGGCACCGAAATCGCCACCATGCGCGGCGTTCCGGCCATCGTGCAGATGCAGCGCAACCTCTCGCGCAAGCACGGCTTCCTTTTCTACGACCTTTTCTGGGGGATGGGCGGGCCGAACACGATGCTCCGTTTTGCGCACCAACGGCCACGGCTGGCGAATACCGACTACACGCACCTCACGCACGAAGGCGGGAAAGTAGTTGGGATCATGTTCGCCAAGTTGTTTTTGCGGGAGCAGGCCGATTGGCGAGCGCAGCGGCAAGATGAACGATGAATGATGAACGTAAACTATGAACCATAAACGCGGGCGCGGCAGCAAGCACAGTAACGATGAACGATAAACTATGAACCATAAACGCGGGCGCGGCGGCAAGCACAGTGATGCGCGCGTTTTGTACTTTTGCTTTCCAAACTTAAAAACAAACTGGTCATGAGCGTTTTAGAAATGAAAGGCGAACTCCACGACCTGCTCGCACAGGTGAACGAAGAAAGCCATTTGGCAAAAATAAGGGCGTACGTGTTGCGCCTCTTGTCTGTGCCAGACTCCAAATCCGAGTATGACGGCCTCAGCAAAGAACAATATGAAGAGCTGTTGCTTGCCATCGAAGAGTCGGAGGATGAGGAGAACTTGGTATCAGAAGAAGAAGCGCACCAAATGTTTGCGACATGGAAAGGACGTTGAAATACAGCAAACGGGTTCTCCAGCAAATCAATCGAACCCTTGCTTACATTGATGAAAACCTGTCTTCACAGGGAGCGGATGCTCTTTTAGAGCAAATCGAAGGGAAAATGAAGCGCGCAAAATCGTACCCCGAAGCGGGCAAACTCTCTGCAAAAAGCCGCAACATCCGATATGTTTTGATAGACCGTCATCGCCGCCTTTACTACCGATATTCCGACCGCCGCGTGACTGTGCTGGCACTTTTTGATACTCGCCAAGACCCCCGAAAACAACCTTACTGATTAAAATGCCGGCCTGACAGCAGACAAGGTTTTGAACGCGCTGCTCAGCAACCACAAGGCTTTCAATCGAATCAATCGGACTTAATCTTCAAAAATCGAATCATTCGACTACTATGTACCCTCCCTTTTCCCGTTTGCGCTTGGTGGCTTGTTCGGCTTTTTTGCTGCTCTTTATCGGGCAATGCCAATCACAGTTTCGCCCGCCGCAGGTTGCCATCACCGATGCCGATACCGTTGGCGCGGGCTACGTTTTTATCCGGCAAGACGACAACGAGATTGAAAACGGGGCGTATCTCGACCCCGTTTTTCAAAAACTTTTTGCGCAGCGCACCCAAGGCGGCAAAAAAATCAGCATCGTCCACATCGGCGACTCGCACGTTTTGGGCAATTTCCTCACCCGCGAGGTGCGCGAGCGTTTGCAGCGCGAGTTTGGCGACGCGGGCCGGGGGCTTCTTTTCCCCTACAAACTGGCGCAGTCCAACGGCGCAAAGGATTTTTTGGCCGAAACCAATTGCCGCTGGATCGGGGCAAATTGCCAACGCGACATCTCGCCAGAAACGGCATTTGGCGTGGCGGGATTCAAACTCACCACCACCAACCCGCGCGCCGAACTGACTTTCCGCCTGCGCGACACGGCCACGTCCGAAACCCGTTTTTTTACAAAAGTGACTGTTTTTCAGCGCAAGACCGCTCTTGAGTACGATTTGGAAGTGCGCGACGAAACCTCCAACCAAGTGGCGCAACTCTTCATCGAAGACGACTTTGCCCGCTCGTTCTACTTCGACCGCCCGGTAGGCTCCGTCACCATAGCCGCCAAAAAGAACGCCGCCCAACAAAGGACATTGACCCTCGACGGCATCTCTTTGGAAAACGAACTGAGCGGCGTGCTCTACCACACCATCGGCGCCAATGGGGCGAAATTCATGGATTTTGCCCGCGCCAAATATTTTGCGCGCCAGGTGGCCGACCTCGAGCCCGACCTCGTCATCCTCTCTTTTGGCACCAACGAAAGCCAAGGCACCACCGAACCGGGCTACATGCGCCGCACTATGGAATTGCTCACCGCCCAGATTTTGGAGGGAAGCCCTACGGCGCACATCTTGCTCACCACGCCCGCCGACTCCTACCTGCGCGGCAAGGGCGTAAACCCGCACATGGCCGAGATGAGCAAAGTCATCCGGGAGTTCGCCCGCGACAAAGGCTTCGCGCTGTGGGACTTGTTCGACTTTACGGGCGGGGAAAACTCTTCGGTCAGTTGGAAATCGCACAGCCTGATGACCCACGATTCGGTGCATTACACC
This sequence comes from Saprospiraceae bacterium, assembly GCA_046155725.1. Lineage (GTDB taxonomy): Bacteria > Bacteroidota > Bacteroidia > Chitinophagales > Saprospiraceae > M3007. Next base: position 26,178 of record JBJXFT010000248.1, on the reverse strand, counting down.
AAATACGGCTATGCCCTTCAAGGCAAACTTTTGTACCAGTCATTGATAAAAGGCTACAACGGGTTTGTGGAGGGGAAGCGCTGAGGCGGCTATCAGCCTCGAAAACCTTACTTTTGTAGCACAATGGAATCTGAAAAAAACACGGCCAAGCCGACACCACAGTTCTCTTCTTATCTTTTTTGGGACAGCGACCTGAAGAAGATTGATTACGAGCGTGATGCTTCGTATATCATACGCCGGGTGTTTGATTTGGGGCGATTGGAAGATGTGGCAGAGTCTATACGCTACTACTCGGATGATTTGATAGTCAACACCTTGCTTCAAGCAAATTACCTTCCCGAAAATGCCATCTATTTGGCTTCGGCACTTTTTCGGCTGAAAAAAGAAGATTTCAAATGCTCTACCTCGAAACAGTATCACCCGCTCTTTTAAAAATCATCCAAGCGGTTTCTTCCGAGCCGATGTTCCGGGAGTTCCGCCTTGTTGGAGGTACTGCATTAAGCCTTTACCTCGGGCATCGTTTGTCGGTAGATGCAGATTTTTTTTCTGAAAATCCTTTTGACAAAAGAGAAGCCGAAGCCAAGTTGCTCCATCGCTTGCCGGGATTTGTAATCATGAAAGAATCTCCGCACGGCTTTGCTGGGGTTTACGAAGGTGTAAAACTCGACCTCTACACCTGGAATGTTCCGTTTTTGCTTCCGCCCATTGAATCAGATGGGATGCGGTTGGCTGCAATCCCAGACATTGTCGCGCTGAAATTGGATGCCATTATCAATCGAAAGGAGGAAAAAGATTTCCGCGATGTACACGCCCTGCTTTCCGTTTACCCTTTATCCGAGTTGCTGGAATTTTACCACGAACGCATCCCGCACCGCGATTTGCGTCTGGTGATTGACCACCTCGCCGCTGCCCCAGCTGCCGACCGCCAGCAACCTGTGGTACTTCTCAAAAATGTTGATTACGCCACGGTTGCGGAAGATATCCTTCAAGCCATTCGCAACCATTTGGCAGATTTAAAATCTACGCAAACTCGCTTGGCAGAAGCACGCCTCCAACAACGCCTCGAAGAAATCAAAAAGAAGAAACAGTGAGCCACCTCTAATTTCTCAAAACCACCACGGCGCATTCCCCAGCAGCACCTGCCACACAATGGACACCACTGCCAAGCAGGGGTAAAGCCATTGGCGCACAATGGTTTTGACCAAACTTGGCTCAGGGCGGAAGCCCATTTTTTCCAGCAAATCGGTGTAAAAAATCCGCCCACCGGACTCGTCCAAGCCGTGGTGTTCGTTCACTAAGCATTTGCCCCAGATGGCAAACTGCAGCATCACGGCGGCGTAAATAGCCAGCGCGATTTTCCACGAAATTAGAAAAGGCATCAGCCAAGCGCCGATGACCGAAAGCACGTGCAGCCAAAAAACAAGGCTGGATTTTATCGTTTGTGTTGTCATGATATTAGCCAGTTTAGCGCGCAAACTTAAGAAACGCCAAAACCCCAGCCTCATCCTCTGGCCTGAAAACCTGCCAATCGCCGTGCTTCGCAAACCATGTGGCTTGGCGTTTGGCGTAGTTGCGCGAGTGCTGCTTGATTTTCGAGACGGCTTCCTCGCGGCTGATTTTCCCGTCAAAAAAGTCGAAAAACTCCTCGTACCCCACGGTTTTCAACGGTGGGCGGTGGCGGTGCGGCAATAGCCCACGCGCTTCGTCCTCCAGGCCAGCTGCAATCATCCCATCCACGCGGGCCTCGATTCTGGAGTAGAGTTCGGGGCGCGGCAAATCAAGCAAAATGTAAATGGGCTGGAAAGGGCGGGGCTTTTTTAGGCCAGGTTTCAAAAAAGAAGAATACGGCTGCCCGGTTTCCATGCACACTTCGAGGGCGCGGCGCAGGCGGGCGGGGTTTTGCTGGTCAATGTTGTGAAAATGTGCCAGGTCGCGCCGTGCGAGTTCGCCCTGAAGCCAAGCGAGGCCGCCTGTTTTTTCGCCGTCCTCGACCGCCCTTTTTGTTTCGGGCGATATGTCGGGGAATTTGTCCAAGCCCTCACAAACGGCGCGGAGGTAAAGGCCAGAACCGCCTACGAGGATGGCTACGTCTTTTTCTGATTGTCGGGGTTTTTCTGATTGTCGGGGCGACTTTGAGTCACCCCGACAATAGAAGACGTTTTCGAGTGTTGCCAGCGCGTCGCGCTCAAAATCGCCGACACTGTAATCATCCTCAACAGAAAGAAAGTCAATGAAATGGTGCGGCGCGGCAGCCAATTCCGCAGCATTAGGCTTGGCTGTTCCGATGCTCATCTCGCGGTAGAATTGGCGACTGTCGGCAGAGAGGATTTCGGTGCCAAAGTGCAGCGCCAGCCGAATGGCCAGCGCGGTTTTGCCCGTCGCCGTCGCCCCGCCGATGACGATGAGTTGCGGGAGCGCGGGGTTCGGCCCGCGTCGGACAGAACCCCGCGCTCCTTGGCTGTCGGCAGAAAAGATTTCCATGCCGCTCACTTGGGGCATTCGCCTTTTTTGTACTTTTTGATTCCGGCACATTCCGCCTCGCAGGCATTGCCGTAGGTTTTGTTGTTGCAGCCGCACACGGGGTCGTACTGCTTGGTGCAGACGCAGCCTTCTTTTTGCTTTTCTACGCAATTGGTTTTACAAGCGGAAAAAGAGAACATGGAGAGTGCGAGGAGCGCGAAAAAGGATTTTTTCATGGTATCGAAATTGAATGGTTGACAATGTTCAAGAGCGACTCGAACAGCCCGCGCCCGTCGGTATTGCCCAACACCTCCTCGCTGGCGCGTTCGGGGTGGGGCATCATGCCGAACACGTTGCGCTGGGTGTTGCAGATGCCAGCGATGTTGCGGGTTGCGCCGTTGGGGTTCGACTCGGGCGTTTCGCTGCCTTGTGGGTCGCAGTAGCGGAACAGCACTTGGTCGTTGCGCTCCAGTTCGTTCAAAGTATGGTCGTCGGCGTAGTATCGGCCTTCGGCGTGGGCGATGGGCATTTTGAGGGCTTGGCCGAGTTCAAGCCCTTCGGTGATGGGCGATTGGTGCGTCACGGCTTTTATCCACACGTTTTTGCAGACGAATTTTTGGCCGCCGTTGCGGAGCAAAACGCCCGGCAAAAGCCCTGATTCGCAGAGGATTTGGAAGCCGTTGCACACGCCGAACACGAAGCCGCCCGCCGCCGCGTGGGCTTTCACGGCCTGCATGATGGGCGAAAATTGGGCAATCGCGCCAGCGCGCACATAGTCGCCATAAGAGAAGCCGCCGGGCAACACCACGCAATCATCGGGGCCGAAGCCTTCGGGGAGCGCGCGGTTTTTGTGCCAGACTTTGGTCACTTCTTGGCCCATCACTTCGCCGAGGACGTGCACCATGTCGTCGTCGCAATTGGAGCCTGGGAAAACGATAACACTGAATTTCATGTGAGAAAGTGAGAGGCGTGAGAGAAAGTGAGAAAGTGAGGGGCTAAAAGATTGAGCCCGAAAGGTTGAAAAAGAAGCCTGCAAACTGGATGACCAATACAATAGCCAAGATTCCAAGATGCCACAGCTCTGCCCAAAGGCGCTTTCGCAGACTTTGAAAAGTGAAGGCGAGCAGCATGCCCATTGCTGCAGAAAGAAGGAGCAGGTGTTCCCAACGCCATTCGGCGCGGAAGAAAATGGACAAGCCGGCCACGGCCAAAAACCAGTACAACACGCTCGCAAATTTTTGTGCCTGATTGCCTTTTCGGCTATTGAGCGAGCCAAGGCCCATCAAAAACACTACGGTCAATAAGATTGCCAGCGCGGTTTTGAGCATTTGTTTTTCGTCCCAAACCGCATCGAATCTGTAAAACCCAAACAGCCTGCCCCATTGTACGTCTCGGAACGCTTCGCCCCGGTCAGCCCAAAAATACCACAGCCAACCCAGAAACAAGGGCACAAAAGCGCCCGCAAAAAAAGCAAACCGCTCGCGCAAGCGAAACACCCTCACCACCTCCAAGCCAGCAAATGCCGCCACCAAAAGCAACAGCGCGGGAGGGTAAAAAAGGCTGGCCACAGATGCCCACAAAGCCGAATCGAAAATAGCGGTCGCCATATTGGGCTTTTGAAATGCGTTGAAAATGCGCCATACCGACAAGGGCACAAAGGTGGCCGCCACCAAGGGCGCAGAAACAAACAAAAACTCCGGAAATGCGCTTGCCACCAGCACATAGAACAGCCCTGGAAACCAGTTTCTATCGCCCATCAGCCTGAACTTGTCGGCCAAGGTATTGACCATCAGGGCTTGGACAAAAACCAAAACCGCCGCAGCCAATGCCGAAAAGGACGGCTCGTCATTCGCCCAACCAAACCAAGATTGGTACCAAAGGCCGCCCTCCACAGCATTGGCCAGAGGCTGCACATAACCCAGCAAGGCACTCAAATGCAACAGCACCACATAAAGTGCGAGGGGTATGGCGGTTGTAAATTGGTTGCTGCGAAAAAGAGGGAGCACGGTCGGGCAGTTGAAGCGGCGAAGGTCGAAAAAAGCAGCCGAAGCACGTTTACTAAACTTTTAGTAACCGTCATTTTGAAAACCCTCTAAACTTTCTAAACCACTCTAAACTGACTATACAATATCTTCGCCCCGTGCGCATCCTACTCATAGAAGACGAAGCCAAGACTTTGCAATCGCTCCGCCAAGGGCTGGAAGAGCAAGGCTGGATAGTGAACACCGCTACCGACGGGCTGTTCGGGCTGCGGCTTGCCCAGCAGACGGACTACGATGTCATCGTGTCGGACATCACCATGCCGGGCATGAGCGGCCTCGCGCTGTGCCGTCAACTGCGGGAGGAAGGCCTGGCCACGCCCATTTTGCTCCTCACGGCGCTCAGTCACCTGGACGACAAGGTGACGGGGCTGGATGCCGGTGCCGACGATTACCTCGCAAAACCGTTTGAGTTTCGGGAATTGCTTGCCCGTATCAAAGCGCTTTCCCGCCGCCCAACGGCTGCTTTCCGAAAGGAAAATGTGTTGCGGTTCAGCGATTTGGAACAGGACCTCGATGCCAAAACCGTGCGCCGCGCCGGGCGCGAAATCATGCTCACGCCCCGGGAGTTCGCGCTTCTGGAGTTCTTTCTGCTGAACCCCGGAAAGGTGCTTTCCAAATCTGAAATCGCCGAAAAAGTGTGGGACCTTGACTTTGACACAGGCACCAACATCATCGAAGTCTATGTCAATTACCTGCGCAACAAAATGGACAAAGGATTTGACCAAAAACTGATTCACACCCAATTCGGGCAAGGCTATGTGCTAAAAATTTGAACATGAAGTGGCGCTTTTCCAAAAAGTGCCACTTCTTCTCCATCACTTTACTCAATCATGCGAACCCTCTACCTCGTCCGCCACGCAAAATCAAGTTGGGGCAATCCCGGCCTGCGCGACCATGACCGGCCGCTCAACGAGCGCGGCCTACACGACGCGCCCCAAATGGCGCAACTGCTGGCAGCACAGGGCGTCCAGCCCGACCTTTTGGTGAGCAGCCCAGCCAAACGAGCGCTCACTACCGCCTTGTTTTTTGCCGAAGCATTCAAGATTGCTGCCGAGGACGTGCGCTGCGAAAAGGATATTTATGAGGCATTCCCACAGGAAATCCTGCGCATTGTCAGCGAATTGCCGGAGTCGGCGCAGACGGTGCTGCTGTTCGGCCACAACCCCACGTTCACGGAAGTAGCCAACCATTTTTCCGAAGACGATTTTATTGAGAACGTTCCCACCTGCGGCATCGTCAAGATTACGTCCTCGGCGGCTTCGTGGAATGAATTTTACGAAGGCAATTCAAAAGTGGCCGCCTGTTATTTCCCAAAAGAAGTTTTATGAGATTGGACATTGGACATTTTATCCGCAGAAGGCTTGCCGAAGGCGGGTGGACTGCTGGACGTTGGACGTTGGGCTCACATTTCGGCTCACGTTTACTAAACCTCGAAGGTTTAGTAAACGTGCAATCCAAATCCGCGCAAATCCGCACAATCCGCGCAATCCGCGTTGCCATAATCCGCGCAACCCGCGTTGCAATTGCACTCGCGCTCGGCCTCTTCAGCGCCTGCCAATCAAACGCCCCGGAACAGCCCACGCTCCCCGACGAAAAAATCGCGCGCATCATGGCCGACTTCAGCATTGCCGACGCAGCCACCACGGGGCTGACGGGCTACGCCAAAGACAGCCTGATGCAGGTTTATTTCAAACAGGTTTTTGAAATGCACGGCCTGACGTTGGAGGCATACGAAAAAGATCTGCGCATCCTCGCACAAGACTTGCCTCGCATGGAGCGTGTGGTGGAACAAGCAGAGGAATTGCTCACAGAAAGAAGTGGGGACGGCAAGCCGGGGATTATCGAAAATTAGAACGCCTTTCGGTCGCATGGCCGAAAGGCGTTCTTGAAAGGCGTTACGTACGTTTACTAAACCTCCAAAGGTTTAGTAAACGCAAAAACCCGTCCATCACTTCGCCAGCACCTTCGCCACCAAATCGGCGGCTTCTTGGAATTCCGTAGCCCCCATGACTTCGAGGCCAGATTCGTCAATTATTTTCTTGGCAATGTCGGCATTGGTGCCTTGCAAGCGCACGATGACCGGCACGGGGATTTTCCCGATGGCGCGGTAGGCATCCACCACACCTTGGGCCACGCGGTCGCAGCGCACGATTCCGCCAAAAATATTGATGAGAATGGCCTTTACGTTCGGGTCTTTGAGGATGAAGCGCATGGCATTTTCCACGCGCTGAGCATCCGCCGTGCCGCCCACGTCGAGGAAGTTGGCGGGCGAGCCGCCCGAAAGTTGGATGAGGTCCATGGTCGCCATGGCGAGGCCGGCGCCGTTCACCATGCAGCCAACGTTGCCGTCGAGTTTCACATAGTTGAGGTCAAGTTCTTGGGCTTCCACGTCGGCGGGGTCTTCCTCGTCCGTGTCGCGCAGCAGTTCCAAATCTTTGTGCCGATAGAGCGCGTTGTCGTCCAGCGTCACCTTCGAGTCCACGGCGATGATGCGGTCGTCGGAGGTTTTGAGGCAGGGGTTTATCTCGAACATCGAGGCGTCCGAACCGATGAAGGCGGCGTAGAGTTTTTGAATAAAATCTACCATTTCCTTGAATGCCGCGCCGCTCAGTCCAAAATTGAAGGCCACTTTTTGTGCCTGAAAAGGGCGCAAGCCGAGCATGGGGTCAATGAACTCAAAGAACACGCGCTCGGGGGTTTCGTGCGCCACTTTTTCGATGTCCATGCCACCGTCGGGCGAGTACATGATGACATTGCAGCCACGGCCACGGTCTGTCAAAACGCTGATGTAGAACTCTTTGGGCGCTGCCGCGCCGGGGTAGAACACGTCTTGCGCCACCAGCACTTTGCGCACCAATTTGCCTTCGGCAGAAGTTTGCGGCGTGATGAGCCGCATCCCTATCATAGCCCCAGCAAGTTCGCCCGCTTGGTCGGGGTTCTTCGCCACTTTCACGCCGCCGCCTTTGCCGCGCCCGCCCGCATGGACTTGTGCTTTGATGACCGCAAAGTCAGAGTTGTAGAGTTCTTTCAATTTTTTGGCGGCTTCTACGGCTTCTGCCGCGCTGTGCGCCACGATGCCTTCTTGGATTTTTACCCCGTAGGATTTGAGCAGTTCTTTGCCTTGATATTCGTGAAGATTCATGGAATCAATGAGTGAGCGAATGAGTGAATGAGTGAGTTGTTGGGTTATTGGGAGATTTTATTTTCAATGATTTGAAGAACCCTTTCTTCTGTGATTTTCAGAGACTTTGCAATGGTTGGAATTGGCACATCGTTTTCGTGCAGTCCAAGTACAGCCTCAATTTCTTTATTTTTTTCTCCTTTTATTATTAAATCCTGTGCATCCGCCATTTTGGTGTGCTGCTCGCTGGCAATGTCACGAAGGTTCTTCAAATACCTTTTGTATTCTTTTGCATCCTTCTCGTTTAATTTCATCTCGTCCAAGCGCTCATTCACCTCTTTCAATCCCTTTGCGGTGAAGTGGTTTTTTATTTCGGCGTTCTTGAAAAAGTATATCCACTCGTCCAATTTGTCCTTTACCCGGTTGTGGAACTGGCTTACCTTGATGACCCAGTACTCTGGGTAAACTTCGTGTATGTTGTCTTTTTTGTACAACTCCGTTTGCTTGCCGGAAAGGGTCAAAACATCATTTTTGTGAATGCCTTTGAACACCGTGGTGCCGTGATAAACATAGTCCTTGCCTTGCCCCAAGTCAAAATACGCGATGGTTATCGAAATGATTTTTTTCACTTCGGCGTAGGGGCGTTTTTCTTTGATGTGCTCCGCAATGGCTTTGGAGGTGCCGTACAGCATCCGATGAAAATAGTCGTACTCATTACTGTTCTGGACTTCGATGATAATCAGTTCTTCCTTTGAGTTCTCCACTAGAATATCCACTCGGTTGAACTTGTCGTCTTCCGTTTCTTTATTGCTTTCGCTATCGAGTATTTGCTTGATGGTCACATCTTCTCCCAGCAATTCGGCGAGGAAGCCTTCCAAAATGTCGAAGTTGGCTTTGTGGCGCAACAATCGCTTCATTGCCCAATCAAATTGAACCAGTCTTTTTGCCATTTTACAAAAATTTGGACAAAATTACTAAAAAGGCTTCAGGCAAAGGCCGTAAAAATTGAGCCAATAGGTTTCGTCTGCATTACCGCAACGCCGCCCCCTCGTCGTCAATCAATTTGCCCCCAATGACACGGATGATGCGGGCGGGGAAATTTTGAAGGATTCGGTAGTCGTGCGTGGCGCAGAGCACCGCCGTATTGTGCTGTTTGGCAAGGTTGCGCATGAGGGTGAGCACGTCGTCGCTGGTTTCGGGGTCGAGGTTGCCGGTAGGCTCGTCGGCGAGCAGGAGCGCGGGCTTGTTGAGCAGGGCGCGGGCGATGACCACGCGCTGCTGTTCGCCGCCCGAAAGTTCGAAAGGCATGGAATTTCGTTTGGCGGAAAGGCCGACTTCTTTCAAAACCTCGCCCACGCGCTTGTCCATTTTGGGGGCATCGTCCCAGCCAGTGGCGCGCAGCACAAAGAGGAGGTTTTCTTCGATGTTTCGGTCGGTCAGCAGGTTGAAGTCTTGAAAAACGATGCCGAGTTTGCGGCGCAGTTCGTGCACGTTGCGGCGCGAGATGCTGCGGAGGTCGAATCCTGCCACTTCGCCGGAGCCGGTTTCGAGCGGCAGGGCGGCGTAGATGGTTTTGAGCAAACTGCTTTTGCCGCTCCCGGTTTTGCCGATGAGGTAGGTGAACTCCCCCTCGCCGATGTTCAGGCTGATGTTTTGGAGGATGCTGCTGCCGTCTGCTTGGCGGATTTCGGCGTTGTTGAATTGTACGATGCTTGGCACGATGTGGTGGTTGGGCGGTTGATTTGCGCGGCGAAAGTCAGGCTTTTTTAAATTTTTTTATGAGAACCTGAAAATGTGTGCGATAATTGCCCCGTGAAACAACCATAGAGTCACAAGTTTTCAAGTTTCAAGGAACGAATAGCAAGTTGAAAGTTTCAAGTTTCAAGTACCGAGCGATCTAAATACTTGTCACTTGAAACTTGAAAACTTGCCACTGCTTGTTTCTTGAAACTTGAAAACTTGCTACTTGAAACTTTAATCTGTACGCCTTTATGAACTCGAAATCCCTTGTCCTCGTAGTCTTTGCCGTTTGGAGCATTATCTGTTGGCGCTGGTATGTCTGCGGCCTCATGGATGCCTGCGGCGACAATACCGCCCGTATCTCAAACGAAGAAGTAGTGGCCGTGCCCGACGACCGTATGAACAATTCCCCTGTGGCCGGAACGCCCGAGATACAGCCGCTCGACAACCCAAAACCTTCCAACGGAAAAACTCCCGGCAACACGGCGCCCACCAATGCCAAGCCTTCCAGACCCGTTTCTCCCAACAACATGGACGAGGTGCAAATGGAAGAAGTGGAAGACCGCATGGTCATCCACTTCCCCTACAAATCCACGCGCAAAGAGGACAATGCTGCCATTGACGCATACCTCGCCAACCTTGCCCGCCAATTGATTTCTTCGGGCGAAAAAGTGACCATCACGGGGCACACGGATTTTGTGGGCGAGCCGGGCGACAACCAACAATTTGGACTTCGCCGCGCCTACGGCCTCCGCCAAATTTTGATAAAAAAAGGCGTTCCGAAAGCGCAAATCCGCTGCAAATCTTACGGCGACCGAAAACCCGTGGCTACCAACGACACGCCCTACGGACGCTACCTCAACCGCCGCGCGGAAATCCGTATTGATTGATGATTGATAATTGTTGATTGCTAATTCATGATTGTTGATTAATAATTGCATTGGGTTACGCATTCAATTTGAAATTTTATGACCTACACTTCTTTTGAACAATTGGAATGCTGGCAATTGTGCAGAGATGTTAGGGTTTGGATAACGGTCTTTTGCAAGACGCTGCCAAAAGAAGAGCAATACGATTTGAAAGACAACATACGGCGAGCCGCGCGCTCTTCTACCCGCAACATCGCGGAAGGCTTTGGGCGGCACCACCATGGAGAGAACCTCCAATTCTGCCGGATTTCAAGAGGCTCACTTTTTGAGATTTTGGACGACCTCATCACCGCTAAAGACGATGCTTACCTCTCGGAAGAAAAATATCAGGAAGGTAAAACCAAGGTAGAGGCAGCCATTAAATCCGTAAATGGGTATTTGAAATACCTGAACGGCCTCCTCCAAAACCAGAAACAAAATCCAAAGCCCTGACCCAATCAACAATAACCAATCAACAATAACCAATCAGCAATCAACAATAACCAATCAGCAATCAACAATCAAGAAGATGTTTGAAAATAACCCATTCGCAACGCACACGCTCGAAATCCTCATCATGCTCCTTGGCGCGTTCTTCATCGGCCTATGGCTGGGCTGGGCATTGTGGGGGCGGCTCAAAGAAGAACTGGAGCGATTCCGACTCGACAACCAAAGCCTCAACGTGACGCTCGACGCCATGCGCCTCGAAATCGAATCGGTCAAAACCCGCGCCGTGGTGGCCGAAACCGACAATATCGGCCTCGCTACACAGGTGACGAACCTCAACCGCGAGAGCGCAAGCTTGCGCGAAAAGGCTGCTTTCTTGGAGACCGAACTGGCCGAACTGCAAGCCCACAACCGGGAAGTAGAAACCGAACTGGGGCTTTCGTACACCCCCGATACGCCCGTGGCCGACGACATTCCGCTGGAGATCAAGGAAATTGTGACGGAAAAGCCCGCCGACAAGGAATCGGTCAACGTATTCGTGGTAGTGAACCCTGGCTCGCAGGATTCCTCCCAAACCGTCGTGGAGGTGCACAATCAAGAATCAGCCATTTTATCCACCGTAGCCAATGCAACGGAAAGCGGCAACCAAACCACCAACCCCGAAATGCCCACGCCGCCCGTGTTTGTGGTGGAGCCAGTGGCCTTGATGGACACAAAACCCGAAAAGCCTTCCAGACAAAAGCCGCTTGCCACCGCCGCCGAGCCTTTGCCTTCGCCCGCCATTTCGACAGAGCGCGACGACCTGACGGTAGTGGAAGGCATCGGCCCAAAGATTCAGATGCTGCTCAACCAATACAACATTTTCACCTACCGCCAACTGGCCGAAGCCGACGTGGTGCGCCTGAAAGAGATACTCGGCGAAGCCGGCCCACAACTCGCTATGCACGACCCTGGCACTTGGCCCTCTCAGGCCAACCTGGCTGCCAACGACCAGTGGGACACGCTCAAATCCGTGCAAGGATTTTTAAAGGGCGGGAAAAAGCCTGATTGAACCATGATGGCACCGTGAATACCGCGCCTTGCCGACAGAACGCAGAAAAAAACGACGGTTTTGTTCTCCACCATAAAAGCCTAGTTTAAGTTTGCTGCCCGAAAATTATTCTTCCAGCTCCGCAAGTTTTAATCCCTCCTTTTTGACTTGCGCCGCTGCCCCCAGTTTTTACTTCTCCCGGTTACATAATCTCCTTTTTGTTCTTCGAGACATTGTAAGCCCCGACCTTGTCGGGGCTTACAATCTTTCTGCTCGCTGCACCTTTGGAACGAGTGGGAAATAAAGGAAGCAAAATGCCAACTCAAATTCTTGCGATTCAAGGGGGTTGAGTTGTTCATCGTTTATAGTTCATCGTTCCCTTCGGGTACAGGGGCTTGATTTTTCCTCCCATTTGTTTTTCACCGATCATTGTCATCATCTTTTTTCACCCATCAAAATTTTACCTCTTATGCAACAAAAGGTATTCAAACTCGCCCCTTGGGGGCGTTGGGCTTTGGCCCCTGTGCTGCTGCTCTTGGCCCAACAAGCTTGGAGTCAATGCACAAACACGACTGCTTTTGGCAGCGCTACCATCAACACCAACGGTTCGCTGGTCACCATCTCCACCTGCTCTTTTGCCGGCGAGTATTCCACCATCAGTAGCGCGGTGAACGGCCAAACCCTCCGGTTCACCAGCAGCGTGGCCACCGATTTTATCACCATTCGTTCCGGCACTTCAGGGGGCGCAGTAGTTGCGTTCGGCACTACTCCGCTCACGTTCGCCAACACCTTCACTGGGACGCTTTTTGCGCACTGGAACACAAATGCCGCTTGCGGAACCCAAAACACTTGCCGCACCACCACAGTGCAGTGTACCAGTTGTGTGCCGCCCCCGCCACCTGCCAACGATCTTTGCACGGGAGCCATCTCCATCAGCTGCAACCAAACCATCGCTGCCTCTACCAGCGCGGCTACCACAGATGCCGCCACCCCAACTTGTATCACTGCCCTCAATACTGCGCCAGGCGTATGGTACAGTCTTGTAGGCAACGGGAGCAGCATCACTTTGAGCCTTTGTGGCTCTGGGTACGACACCAAACTGGGTGTTTTCAGCGGCACTTGCGCCGCACTGACCTGTGTCACGGGCAACGACGATTTCTGTGGGGTGCAATCGCAGGTGACCTTCACTTCCGTGGCAGGCACCACCTACTATGTGCTGGTGACAGGGTTTAGCGCTGGTTCAGGGGCTTTCACCTTGAAGAGAACAGACTCCACCCCCGCCGCCCCGACCCTCAGTTCGACTGCTGCTCCCTGTATTGGCGGCGCGGTAACGCTCAGCATCGCCAGCGGTTCGCTCGGCAGCGCAGCCATTTGGCAATGGTACAGTGGCAGCTGTGGAGGTACACCCATCGGCACAGGCACGAGCATCAATGTCAATCAATCTGCAGCTACCAGCTACTTTGCTCGCGGCGAAGGGGGCTGCGTGATCACTCCAGGAGCTTGCGGCTCTCTCACAGTTGGCATGGAGACCACCCTCCCAACCATCGTGTGCCCTCCCAACCAACCGGTAGGCGTGAACGCCTTTTGCCAAGGCATCATGCCCGCTTTCTCTGGCACTGTGTCTGACAACTGCGCAGGGCCTTACAGCCAATCACAATCACCTGCCGCAGCTTCTGGCATTGCGGGAAATACGACCGTGACGCTCACCGCGACCGATGCCGTAGGAAACACCGGCACCTGTCAATTCCAAGTGACGGTGAACGACCTCACACCGCCAACCATCAGCTGCCCCGCGCAGCAAACCATCAATGCAAATGCAACTTGCCAAGGCGCTGTGCCCAGCTATACCGGCTTGGGCATCGCTGCCGACAACTGTTCGCTTCCCGCCAATGCGGTGACGCAAACCCCGGCCATAGGAACGCTGTTGGCTTTGGGCACCACCACCGTTACCCTACAAGTCACGGACGGGTCGGGCCTGACGGCTACTTGCAATTTCACCACAAGAGTAGTGGACGCAACGCCTCCAACCTTCACCTCCTGCCCAGCGAACATCACGAAGGTCAATGACATCAATCAATGCAGGGCTGTAACAACTTGGGCTGCCCCAACGGCTGCAGACAACTGTGTTGTGCCCACCATAGTGCAAACAGCGGGCCTTGCCAATGGCGCGTCATTCCAAGTAGGCGTCACACCTGTTTCTTTCCGGGCCACGGATGCGGCTGGGAATAGCAGCACCTGCTCTTTCAATGTGACGGTGAACGACACGCAACTCCCCACCGTCACTTGCCCGGCCAATATCGTGCGGGGCAATGACCCCAATCTCTGTGGTGCAATCATTAATTACAACACCCCAGTGGCGCTCGACAACTGCGGGATCTCATCCGTTTCGTTGATAAGCGGGTCGCCGGCCAGTGCGTTCTACGCAATCGGCACGGTCACCAATGAGTGGCGCGCTACGGATTTGAGCAACAATGTGGTCTCTTGTTCCTTCAACGTCACGGTGAGCGACACGCAAGCGCCTACCATCACCTGCCCCGCCAACATCCTGAAAGGAGCGGACTTTGGCGATTGCAGTGCCAACTTGGGCAACACCATCGGCACCGTTACCTCCCAGGACAATTGCGGGGTCACATCTGTGACCAACAACAACCCAGGCATTTTCCCAGTAGGCGTTACCATCGTCACATGGATTGCGAAAGACGGCCCCAACAGCGGCTCTTGCACACAAAGGGTCACGATCGAAGACCGCGAGTGGCCCTACGTAACTTGTCCTTCCAACATACAGGTCAAAACAGATGAAGGGGATTGTGTAGCCAGCGTGGACTATTCTGCCACGGCAACCGACAACTGCCCTGGCGTGTCTTTAGATTTCAACACGCCCCCGCCAGCATCCTTCGACATAGGCGTGAGCCTTGTGGTAGCCAGCGCTACCGACGCAGCAGGGCACACTTCTACCTGTACGTTCCAAATATTTGTAGGCAGAAACCCAGAAATTTGCAACGACTTCGACGACGACTGCGACGGTTGGGTGGACGAAGCCCAAAGCTGGCCAGCACTCGTGAAACGCTTTGCCACCGATGGCGCAGCTGCCGAAGAGTATGGCGTGAGCGTGGGCATTGACGGCGATTATGCCATCGTAGGCTCGAAGCAGAAAAGTGCCGGCCAGACCGTCGGCTCCGCCTACATCCTTTTCCGAGACAAAAATGGCACAAACGAATGGGGACAAATCATCGAACTTTCTGCTCCTGGCCTGCAAGCCGGCGACAACTTTGGCGCAAGCGTAGCCATTGCGGGCGGCGTCGCTGCGGTGGGCGCTCCTTCAGACGACGACTTATTTGCCAACCAAGGCTCGGTCTACATTTACCACCAAAATGCAAACAACCCCGCGCAGTGGGATTTTGAGAAAAAGATTGCTGCGGGCGATGCCAACACCAACGACAATTTTGGCGCAAGCGTAGCCCTCAATAGCGGGCGGCTCGTGGCAGGAGCAAACCAGAACGACGCAAGCGGTAGCAATGCCGGCGCGGCATACATATTCTACCGCAATCTGGGCGGTGCTGACAATTGGGGACAAGCGGCAAAACTCCTTGCCATCACGGGCGCTGCCGACGACGGTTTGGGCGTCAGCGTGGACATTCACGGCGATTTCGCCATCGTGGGCGCCAACGGCGTGGACGGCCTGCAACAAAACACAGGAGCGGCCTACATCTTTGGCCGCAACCAGTTTGGTGCCGATGCTTGGGGCCAAGTGGCCAGGCTTCGCCCAAGCCAACCCACCGGCAACGACAACTTTGGCGCAACGGTGGGCATTAGCGGCCCTTGGGCCATTGTCGGTGCCGACCGCAACAGCCTGAAAGGCGCCAACGCGGGCGCAGCCTTTTTCTACAACAAAAACCAGAACGGAATCTTGAACAGCTGGGGCCAAAGCCAAATCGTGCTTGACTACGATGGCCAAGCAGGCGACCGTTTTGGCAGTGCAGTCGGCATTGACGGTGCTTATGCGGTGATAACTGCAAGGGGCGACAACCCGTTTGGCGGCAGCTCTGGCAGCGGCTTTGTGTTTCTGCTCGACGGCAACCACTGGGCGCGCGTGGACTATCTGTTCGATAATGGTGGGCAAAACGGCGACGCACTCGGCAGCAGCGCTGCCATCAGTGGCCGCAACATCATCCTCGGCGCTCCGCTCGACAACACTGCCTTGAGCGACCAAGGCTCGGTGGTCCTCTACGGCGGGCTTTGCGATACACAACTTCGCCCAGGCGGCGACGGCCAGCAGCGCGACGACTTGTCGCCCAATGCTTCCGAGGCTTCGGTGCATTGCTTCCCAGTACCGTTCAGCGATGTGCTGAATATTGAAGTAAAAGGCATCAAATCCGCCGACGCACAATTGACCATCCTCAACGCGATGGGCCAAGTGGTGACCAACCTGTACAAAGGCGCGATAGAAACCGACATGATCTTCCAATGGCAGGCCATGCAGGCTGCCGACGGGCTGTACTTCTTGCGCATGACCACGGGCGAAAAGGTGGTGACGCAGACGATTGTGCGCACCAAGTAAGTGATCGCTGGTTATTGATTGCTGGTTGCTGATTTCACAAAGGCTTGGCAACCTGCTTGCTGTAAAAAAGGTAACCACGTTTATTTTGGAGCAAGTACTCAATACAAGCGTGTTTTGATTTTTGAGGACAACCGCCGCCCCGCAAGCAATTGTGGGGCGGCGGTTTTTTTTGCTGGAAATCTGACAAATGAAATTTTTGCAGCATCCAAGATTTTAGGGCTGCGTACTTTTTCGCTTGATTTGAAAACCACTCTCTCTTTCACCAAAATCAATGCTCTCATGAAATGTAATCTTTTCCCTGCCTTGCTCGCGCTGGCGAGCGTTTTCGTTTCCCCTTTTCTTTCAACCGCTCAAACCCCCATCGCCTCAGATTCGCTCTTCGTGTTCTGGGAGCAGTTGGACGGGCCTCCGGGCTATGTTTTCAAGTACGCGGAGGGAGGCGGGCGGCTGTTTGCGGCTGCCCCCGAAGCCCTTTACGTTTCTTCCAACGAAGGTCAAAACTGGCGCTACAACCGCGCTTGGGGCCGTCGAAAAGTGCTGGGCATTTTTGCCAGCGATGCGGTGGTTTTGGCTTTGCAAGCCAATATGCTTGGCCATGCCCAGAACAACAACCTCCAATCCATTTCCGTGTGGCGAAGTACCAATGGTGGTGGCTCTTGGGAAGAGGTGTTCAATGCGCCCATCGGGGTCGCGTCTGGAAGTGACCCTGGCTACCAGATATCAGATTTTGCGACTGACGGAGGCACTGCGATTAGTTTTTTGTTCAGCCGGAAAAATTACTTTGACACTTTCAGCAAGCGTTTTTATAGCACCGACAATGGCTTGACTTGGGCGACAGAGCATTCGGCCCCTACGTTCAGGGAACTCCGCACGCTGACATTTGCTGACGGTTTGTATTCGGGCCTTTGGCGGAAGCATGCAACAACCGACCCGCTCAAAGGCTACGTTTGCAGCAGCGTTTCTTTTGCTGATTTTCAGAGCATACCGCTCCCAACGCTTGGCAGCGATTTGCGCAAAGCCGTTCATTGTGCCGGAGCGTTCCACCTTTTTTTGGCCGACAATACTTTAATGTCCTCTACAGATCAGGGTGCGACTTGGACATCCCAAGCCTTTCCTCCCGATAGTTTGAGAGAAGTGATCGTGTACGGGAATACCTTTTTCTTGCGAACAGCGTCGGGGGTCTGGCGCGGCGATTTTTCCGCACCTACTGATCTGACGAAGGTGTATGCCGGAGAACATGCGTATAGCGCAGCCGCAAGGGTTTTTTGTGCCACGCCCTCCGGCTATTGGGCAAACACATTTACAACCCGAAGCATTTTTTCCAAAAACGGGATCGAACCATGGGAAATCCGCTCGCAAGGCATGCTGAGCGGAACAGAGAAAATGGGGGCGGTGTGTGGCAAACTGCTCGTGAGAAATTCGAACCCTGATTTTGGTGCCGGCGACCCATCGGTTTACAATAGTTCGAATGCGCAAGACGGAGAATGGGCGCAAAATGTTGACACTGCAAATTGGTATCTTGGCAGCCTTCCCGTTGGCCTCGCTGACAATTCAGGTGGAGGTTTGTTGGGCGATTGGAACGGATATTCGTACTGTTACAGTGGCGCAAAGTTTTTCAGATCCCCAAATTGTGGCGAAAGTTGGGACACAATACCCCACGTGTTTTTCGCTGCGATAACAGGTATGAAACCTGTCGGAAACAGGGTCTATTTTTACAGCAAGTCCGATTTCAACTTGCTTTTCACCGACGATAACGGCGAATCGTGGTTGACATTAGCGACTCCATCTGACGGTATTTGGCGAATGCACGTCATGGGCGACACGCTGATGGTTTTCGGCACAGGGAACGCATTGTACCGTTCTCCCGATGCAGGGCTTACCTGGGATACAATCGCGCCCCTACCGATGGGAGATGTGTTTCAAAATGGATCGGAACTTATCGGTATTGGCGGCCACAGCCTAAATTTCCCCAACTCATCTCTGGCTGTCAGCTTGGACAAAGGCAGCACTTGGACTCAGACGTTCAGCACAGACCACCCGTATGCCAGTGCGTTCAACCGGAGTGTGCCAGCCTCCTTCCCATACTTCTCCAATGGCCTTATTTTTATGCACGCCAACAATGGCCTGTATGTATCGAGCGATGCCGGCCTGCACTGGTCTCGCTTTCTCAACCTCCCCTTTAGAAAAAGGATTTCCTTTTTCGACAGCGATTACGATCCCCTCTTTGATGCCACTCCCGAAGGGGCATCTTATTATTTCGCCGACGACGGCTACCTCTACGCCGCCACCGAAGCCCAAGGCATCTGGCGCACAGAACTTGCCCCCGTCCGCGACCACGCTTTGGTGAAAGGCGGCAAATACGGAATCCTGAGCGGGCGGCTCTACCGCGACACGGACGCTTCCTGCGAATACAATACCGCCAACGGCGACGTGCCGCTCGGCCACAAACCCCTCACCTTGCAGCCCGGCAACATCGCCGCCGTCACCGACGCCAATGGCAAATACTCGGTGGCGCTTCCTCCCGGCAATTACACGCTGAGCACCATTGCCCCCGCTTACCACACGGCTTCTTGTGGAGCAGCGCAACCTTACGCCGTAACCACCAGCGCAACCACTTCTGCAGATTTGATATTCCAGCCAGAACCCGACATCAAGGACTTGTGCGTCCTTTTCACCACCCCCGTGCGGGCGAGGCCGGGCTTCCCCGTCAGTTACAAAGTGCAGGTGAACAACGTGGGCACCGCCTCCGTTTCGGGCGCGGTGCTGACCGTGGATTTTGACGAGCAATGGCTCGAATCTGGCTCTATCAGCCCGATAGGGCAGTTTTTGGGGAATCAAGCCGTGGTGCCATTGCCCGATCTCGCGCCGGGGCAAGCCATCATCATCACCCTCCATTTTATCGTGTCGGTCAATACGCCGCTTGGCACCGACCTCTTTTTCGCAGCCCTTTGCCAAGTCAACGGCGATGCAAAACCGGCCAACAACCGCGCCGTCGCCACCCAGACCGTCACCGGAAGTTTCGACCCGAACGACAAAACGGCGCAGCCCGTGGAAGCCCAACTCCCGTTCCAGCCCCGCACGTTCGACTACCTCATCCGCTTCCAGAACACTGGTACCGACACGGCATTCACCGTGGTCGTCACCGATACGCTCGACCCGCGATTCAACCTGATGAGCCTTCGCACCCTCGAGAGCAGCCACGCTTTTGAGTTCAGGATGTTAGAGAATCGGGTGGTAAAATGGATTTTCCGCGACATCCTGCTGGCCGACAGCAACACCAACGAGGTAGCCAGCCACGGCTACATCCGTTTCCAAATAGAAACCAAGCCAGACGCACTGCCCGGCTCGGCCATCCCGAACGACGCCGATATTTTCTTTGATTTCAACAGCCCGGTGCGCACCAACGAATCGCTGGCCGAAAACCCCAAGTGGTCGGTGCTGAATGCCACGAGCGTCGAACTCTGCGAAGGCGACACTTGGAACGGCAGCATTTGGGAGGAAAGCACCCTTATCGTTGACACGGTTTCCACGGCTTGGACGGACACGGTGTGGGTGACAGATGTGGCGGTGTGGCCCGTGTGGGAAACCCAGCACGACATCACGGTGTCATCCGGTTCGCTGGTTTTTGGGAGGTTGGTGACTCAAGACACCGCCTTTGCTTTCCAATATCAAACCATCGAAGGCTGCGATTCCACCATCGTCTGGAACGTGGAAGTGCTGACCACTGGCACGGAGGATTTGCCGGGACGGAACTTGCGTTTTGAAATCTCGCCCAACCCAGCCGCCCAAGAGACGTGGCTCAGCGCGAGGGGTTCTTATTTTGGAGAAAAAAGGATGTTGAAAATCCGCCTCCGCGACGCGGCAGGCCGCCTTTGGCAGGAATGGGACGGGGTGGAAATGTCGGCGCAGGAAGGTTTCAGATTGGAAATCGAAGACTTGCCGGGCGGGTTTTATTTTGTGGAAATTCAAACCGAAGGCCTCAGAACCACAAAGCGGCTGGTGAAAATTTGAGGGCGGCGGCCTTATTTTCTCAACTTCCAAACGCGCTGAAACTGCGGCTTCCGGCCTTCGTTGGCGACTGCCCAGACTTTGCCGTCCCATTGCGCGATGGATTCAAACTGCCGCGCTATCAGGAATTTTGGCAAGCGTCTCCAGCGCTGTTTCCCTTGCAAAAAATGGCTGCCGGGGAAGCCCTTGAAGTACATCGCGCTGGCTTTGGTGAAGGGGATGAACCCCAATCGCTTGCCGATGATGTAGCCTGTGAGCACCAGCGTGTTGCCGTCGGCGCTGATGGCTGCCCCCGTCACCACGCGGTTTTTGAGCCGGGTGCTGTCGCGCAGTTCGGCCACATACTCGCCGCTCGCAGGCTTTGCCGGGAGCACGTAATGCTTGGTGTAAAAATTTCCTTTGAAACTGTTTTTGGAAAAAAGGTGGAGGCTGTCGCGGAAAAAGACCATGGCCTCGCAATTGAAATTCCAGTCTTCCTCGCGGGCGGGCGGGAACGCCGTTTGGTCGGGGTAGCGGAACTGGATGCTGTCGAGCGCACCCGTCGAGGGGTTGTAGCGGAAGATGCGGAGGTTGCGGCGGCGGTTGGCGTTGTTGCCAAAATCGCCGATGTAAAGGTTGCCCTCAGGGTCGTGGGCGAGGTCTTCCCAATCAAAGTTTTTGACGGGCAAATGCCTGACTTCCAAAAGTTTTCCAGCCACTGGGTCGAAGCGGAAAAGGTCGGCGGGGTTTTTAGAATCGTTCAGCAGCCACAGATCGCCATTGGGCAGGCGCGTCATTCCCGACACCTCTTTCAGTTCGGCAGGAAGCGCAATCCGACGCGGCAGTTTTCTATTTTGGGAAAACAAGAAGAGCGGAAAAAGGGCGAGTAAAATGGGAAATGAGCGGCGTAAAAAAGGATTCATGCAAACCAGTAGTTGTGTGCCGGCTGCTTTGGCGCCGATGCGGGGTAGAGTCGAATGATTCGATTTTTGAAGATTGAATCCGATTGATTCGATTCCGAGAAGTTCGGGATACTTGAGCGAAGTTCGTTTTTCAAAACCACTTTGCTCTGACTATAGAGGTGGTTTTTTGGTATTTCGAGACGTGCCGGCGGCTAAAGCCGCCGGTACAGAAGTGCGAAAATCAAATCAACCCATACACGCTCCCCGGAGCAAGCGTCAGCAGGGCGATGAGCAAAAGGCCGAGCATGACTGCCCAGCGAACGCTTACTGGCAACACCATTTCGCCTGCAGCTTCTTCCTTTGTGAAGTACATGGCGATGATGATTTTGAAATAGTAGTAAATCGAAACCGCCGAATTGATAACGGCCAGCACGATGAGCCAAGGGTATTTGGCGAAAGCCGCCGTGAACAGGAAGTATTTGCCAAAAAAGCCCGCCAAAGGCGGAATGCCCGCCAACGAGAGCATTGAAAGAGCCAGCACCGCAGCAAGCAGGGGCTGCTTCTTGCTCAGTCCGTTGAACGCTGCGAAGGAGCCATCGCCACTTTGCTCGGCCACGGCGATGTAGGCACCAAAGGCGCAAATCGTCGCCAGCGAATATGTCAGTGTATAAAACAGCAAGGCTTGGTCAGCCCCCGCCGTTCCGATGGCCAGCACAGCCAGCAGTAGGTAGCCTGCGTGGGAAATGCTCGAATAGGCCATCATCCGCTTGAAATCTTTCTGGAAAATGGCGGTCAAGTTGGCGACCGTCATGGTCATTGCCGCGATCATGGCTACCGGGACGCTCCAAAAACTTTCCGCGCCGGGGAAGGCGATGGCAAACAAGCGGTAAAACGCAGCGAACCCCGCCGTTTTCACCACCGTGGCCATGAATGCCGTGACCAGATTGGGGCTTCCCTGATACACATCGGGCGCCCAAAAGTGGAACGGCACGGCGGAGACTTTGAAACTCAAACCCACGATCATGAGCAAGATGCCTACTTTCAGCATCCCCGGCATCGAGTCGCCGTTGCCGATGGCGCGGCTGATGGATGCGAGGTCGAAACTGGCCGTGGCGCCGTACACCAGTGTCATACCAAAGAGCAGGATGCCGGTGGCGAACGCGCCCATGAGGAAGTATTTGAGCGCGGCCTCGTTGCCCGCAAGGTCTTGGCGGCGGCTGCCGGCCAGCACATAGAGCGGGATGCTGAGGATTTCGATGCCCAAAAACAGCATGGTCAGGTTGGTGTACGAGAACATGATGAGCGCGCCGCAAAGGCTGAACAAGATGAGGCCGTAGTGGTCGCCCAAGGTGGAATTCAGGTTGCGGAAGCCCCAGCCCGACAGCCCGACGAGGAGCGCGGTGGCGAGGATGGCCACGCCGGTGAACGCATGGGCGAAGGGCATGAACCGGAACATGGAGGCGTATTCGCGGCCCCAGCCGAAGCCCGGGCCAAACAGGTCGTAGGCGGTGGCACCGAGCGCCAACAGGCAGCCAAGCAAAGCGAGCGGCTGCAAAAAGTTGCGGTGTTTCGTCAGCCCGGCAAAGAGTACGGCGATGGCCGTGAGGAAGAGTATGAGTAGTGCGGTCATGTGCGTTGGTGATTCGTTGATTTGGGGATTTGGGGATTTGGGGATTTGGGGGTATTCAGGCTGCGACGGCGGACATGGCTTCTTTGAGTGCCGGGTGTTGCAAACCTGAAATGATGTCTTGTCGAGCGATGCCGGCATCCACAAGTTCGTCGTCAATCTTTACGTCGGTGCGGTTTTCTTGTACCCAGACTTTGCCTTCAAGTATGTCAAAATGGAACACGGTGTAGTGTACATGGCGGTCTTTGTGCCAGCCCATGCGGATGAGTTGGTAGCGGTGGTTGAGGGTATCAGCCACGATTTTGTTTTCCACATCGGGCATGAAGGGCGATGTGATGACAGCATATTCGCCCAAGACTTTGAGGATGGCTGTTTCGTATTTTTTTACTTTTTCCATGCTGTGATTGTTTTTGAAATCCCAAATCAATAAAGAAGTTGATGCCGCCTTCGGTCGGGACGAAAAGTGGGTCGTTGGTGATGTTCCAACCATCTTTCCTCAAAGCGGTTTTTACGGTTTCATGAAAAGTATCCTTTCTGGGCATACTGTATTATTGGATCGTTATCTTCTGTTTCTGAAACTCCACCACGTCGCCGGGGCGGAGTTTTTTGCGTTTCTGCGTTTCAGTCTCACCGTTCACTTTCACTTCGCCGGCGGTGATTCGGGTGTTTGCCTCGCCGCCTGTTTCGACGAGGTTCAGCATTTTGAGGAGGCTGTTTAGGGGGATGTGGTCGTGGTCGGTGAGTTGGAAGGTCATATCAAGGTTTAATTTTGGTCATGGATTTTCCCGTCATCCAGAGAAGTTTGTCAACAGTGCGATGAACAAAGAAGTCCTCTCTGTTCTCAATGCCCTCAAACTCTTTGAAAATTTTCATTGTCTGAGATTGTTCTTTCAAAAGCCTTCTGATTGCTTCATCCCACTCAAATTTCTGGCTTTCAAAGTAGATTAAGAAATTGCTGAAAGATTTGATCTTCACTCCTTGAATTTCTTCAAGAGCCTGTTTGGCCAGTTGGTCATAAAGTGGGACTGAATCTGGCCGAAATAAAAAAGCTGTTTTTGCAACCAAAGATGTCAGGCGTTTGCCTCCTTTTTTGCCTTTAGCAAAGTCTCTTTCCTTGATTTTATCAACGAATTTGTCAATTATATCTCCAACACTTTCCTCCTTCTTTCTCAAGTTGTCCATTAGCCCGTTTTCTTCAAAACATTCTTTGATGAATGACTCGACGGGTTCTACACCTTTTCCTCTTAAATTTCGGCGGATAGAATAGTCAGTTAGGAATTTATAAAAGGAGTTTTCAACAAAGAGTTTGACAGATTCCTTTTCATGTCTCTTTTCAAAAGCATTTCTAAGTTCGACCGAGTATTGGCATTCACTTCTCTGCCACCAAAAAAGTGCTTCAAAAATTCCTTTTCTGAAATCTTGCTCCTTCAAGTCTGATTTACTCATGGAATGGTAATTTGCGTTTAAAACCGCACCGCCTACAAGTCTCAAAACGGTGCTTTCTCAGGGTCTTGCCTCAAGTTGAAAAAGGCCGTTTCTGTTCAGATCAGTTTTCTGCCCATTGCTCAAATTTCTTCAGGACGGCTTCGTGCGGCACCCATTTGCTTTCATCTTCAGTTTCAGCAATGGCTATGTCCAATTCTTCTCGTTGAGCGGGCGTGAGTTCATCCCACAGGTCTGTGACACTGTTTTTCTCCCGAAGGAATTCCAAGATGATCTGGTAGAGTTCTTCCACACTGGAATCGTCTTCCAGTTGGGTAATCATCTCCACCATGTTGTATTTCAACTCTACGATTGCGCTCATGGCTCATTTTTTTTTAAAATTCAGGAGGCTAAATTACTGAGATGCCGCCATCAGAAAGGGTTTTTAGCAGGATCGCGCCGTAAATCAATAAAGGCGACGAGAGCCAGTGTGTCATCGAAAATCTGATAGTACATCCTGTGGTGCTTGCCAATTTTCACCGACCGCACGTTTTCGACTTTTTGAGAATCTTGACCGCTTTCTGGGTATTTGGCAATCTGGTCAGATTTCTCACGAATGCGTTTCAAGATGTTCTTGATGGCGGTGGCCGCGCCCTGCTCCTCTAAGTAAGCCAGCAAGTTGTCGAGATCACTTGCGAATTCGACAGTCCAGATTACGACAGCCATTTTTCATATTTTTTAAAAGCCACCTCCTGAGGTATCCATTTGCTTTTATCTTTTGCCGCTGCCATCGCTTTGAGGATATGATCCCTTTGGGCCAAAGAGAGTTCGTCCCAAAAATCGGTGCGTTCCAATTTCAAAGAAATGAAAGTGCTGATGAGTTGATGCAACTCTTCAACGGTGGTTTTGTCTTGCAAAACAGAGACCTTTTCCAAGATGTCGCCTTTAAGTTCTAATACAGTCATGGCTCGATTTTTTTAAAATTTAGAAGTCAAAGATAGGGCGGTCAAATAACCAAATCCCCCCTGCCTGCCTGCAGGCAGGAAATCAACACATCAACAACCCCCTCAAAACTGCACCGCCCTCAAAATCCGGTCCACGCTCTCCTCCGTCAGCCCCAGCACCGATTGCGGGAAAAAACCCAGCACGATCACCAGCCCGGCGATAATGCCCAGCACCAGAAACTCCCTTGAATTCACGTCGGCAAAGTTCGCGGTTTCGCGCTTGGCTTCGCCAAAAACCACCAGCCCATAAGCCCGTAGCATATACACCGCGCCAAAGATGATGGTCAAACCCGCGAGCGCGCCCAGCCAAAAATTGTAGTTCCAAATGCCGTTTAGTAGCAGGAACTCGCCGGGAAAACCATTCGTCAAAGGCACGGCCACCGAACCCAGCACGATGATCATGAACAGTGTGGCGAACTTCGGCGCAGACTTGGCGATACCTCCCATGTCGGACAGCGAGCGCGTGCCGAGGCGGCGTTCCAGCAAATCCACGATGAAGAAAAGCCCCACCACGTTGATGCCGTGGTTGAGCATTTGGAGGATGCCGCCTTGTACTCCCGCCTTATTCCAAGCCAATATGCCGGCAGCGATAAGCCCGACGTGCGCAATGGAGGAATAGGCCACCAGCCGTTTGATATCCGATTGTTTTACCGCGATAATGCTCGCGTAGAGAATGCCAAACACCGCCAGCGAAATGAACACGGGGTTCAGCGTGTGCATGGCTTCGGGCGCGAGCGGTATCATCCAGCGGATTACGCCGTAGGCGCCCATCTTGAGCATGATGCCCGAAAGGAGCATGGTGCCGCCGGTAGGCGAAGTGACGTAGGTATCGGGCTGCCACGTGTGGAGCGGGAACACGGGCATTTTCACCGCGAAAGCGAGGAAGAAGCCGAGCAGTACCCAGTTGGCAGTGGCAGTGGGCAGTTGCAC
>JBJXFT010000240.1:0-3267 GCA_046155725.1 Saprospiraceae bacterium | reverse complement strand
AATATTTGTAGGGAGCGACCCCGGCAACCGAGGATATAAAGGATATGAACGGATCCGTGCCGACCTTAGCGGCTCACGTCCTGGGGACAGGGAGTTAAATGGCAGAATTTTGCATAGCGCTCTTGCCTGTTTTGTAGCGTTGCCGCAAGTGGACGATGTAAATAAACATGGTGCGAGACACAAGTTCTTTGCCCGATTGATAGCATATTCTGTATCATGTCCACTTGCCAACTTCCTGCTCCGGGTACAAACCAATTTAAAGCGATGGAAAAAATTTTCGAGCATGCAGCGGGCATTGACATCGGCAGCGAGCACATCTTCATTGCGGTCGAGCATCAGCCCGTCAAACGATTTGACACCTTTACGGTGGGGCTTGACGCGGCGGTCCAATATCTTCAGGGGCAAGGTGTCCGCCAGGCTGCGATGGAGGCGACGGGGATTTACTGGTGCGCGCTTTTTGACAAGATCGAGGCCGCCGGCATGGAAGCGTGCCTGGTCAACCCCCGCAAGAGCAAGAGCCTTCCGGGCCGCAAAAGCGACGTGCAGGACTGCGAGTGGATTCGGCAGTTGTACGCACACGGGATGCTGACGAAGAGTTTTGTCCCCAAGGACGACATCCGCGAACTGCGGGCGTATGTGCGCTACCGGGAACAAAAGATTGCCGATTCGAGCAAGTGTGTGCAGCGGATGCAGAAAGCCTTGACCCAAATGAATGTCCGGCTGTCGAACGTCATATCGAACATCATGGGCGTGTCGGGGCAAAAAATCATCCGGGCAATCCTGGAGGGGCAGCGCGACGTCGCCGTTTTGACCGCACTTTGCGATAAGAGCATCCTGCGCGCCAAAAAGGAACTGGTCGAATCGTCGCTGAGGGGCACTTATGTCGAGCGCCACCTTTTTGAACTGCAAAAAGAGTTGGACGCCTACGATTTTTATGAAAAGCAAATCGCGGAGTGCGACCAGAAAATAGGGCAGGTGTTGGCTCAAATGGAGGCGCAAGGCCCCGCCTATGATGCCAGCCAAAACGGCAAGCCAAAGCCGGCCACCAAGGTCCACATGCCCCAAATCGACGGTATGCACGAGAAGATCATGCGCTGCAACCAAAACCGCGACGGCTGCAAACTTCCGGGCATCGGCGATTACACCCAACTGCGCCTGTTGGCAGAAGTGGGCAACGACTTTTCCAAGTGGATGGACTCCAACCACTTTACCGCATGGCTGGGGCTGGCCCCCGGAAAAAACGCAAGCGGCAAAAAAACCAAAAAAAGCCCCCCGATGGCCGCCACCCGGGCCAGCCTGATATTCCGCCAGGCAGCAATGGCCTTGCTGCGCAGCAAGGATTGCGCGCTGGGCGCTTTTGCCCGAAGGCTCCGAGCCAAAAAAGGGCCGGCCATTGCCATAAAGGCTACTGCCCGGAAATTGGCCGTCTATTTTTACAATTTCATGAAACACGGCTCGGGCTTTGTTGAAAAAGGTATTGAAGAGTACGAAAAAAAGTATAGGCTACAGATAATGAACAGCCTTAAGAAAACTATCCGAAAATTCCAGTTTGACGCTTATGAACTCGAGATGATTCCCGTCCAGGAACAGGTGGTTCATTGATAGCAAAACATGGTCAGATAGGGTTGGAGGTGCAGCACACCGCGATATATTTCGGTGCGCTGCACCTCCACGGAAAACTGGTTTGCAAATGCTACAAATATTTCGGGGCCCTGCCCCTGACCTAAGCAGTTACTAAAAGAGATAAATAAAACCGACTTGCAGAACCAGCACATCATCGGCCAACTAACGGTGGAAATACACGGCGCGAACACCGCCAACGCCGGGGACTACCAGCAGGCTTGCAGCCAGCAGGTACGGTCGGAGCGTTTTTTGTCGGCGCTCAACGAGGAACTCGACCGATTGGCTGGCGACGGGGTGGTGCTGCAAATACCCCGGTTGGAAATCGAACTGCGCATGGAGCGGGAGGGAGATTTCGAGCGGGCTTTCCCCGAAGCATTGCGAAAGGCGCTCGCTCACCAAGTTGCCCACGCCCACCAGCAAACGATGTCTGTGGGAAAAAGCGTCATTGCGCTCGCGCTGCATTTCCTCGAACGGGGAACCCTGCCCTGGAACGCCTCGGCGCAGCAAAAATCGGCCGTCCAGCACCTGCTGACGACTGCTGACATCGGGGAGGCAGAAGCGTTTTTGCAGGAAATGGAGCAACGGGCGGCGCAGCAACCCTCGATGTGGCTGCGGCTGATTTGCGCGGTTGGTTTGGAGCGGGTCAAATATTTGCTTCGCTCGCGGTACAGCTTTTCATCGGGCTTGTTGGAGTGGCTGGCAGAACTGGCCGCCGCTCCCGGCGACGCGACCATGGACGGCTCGGCATCGCCGCAAGGTTTGCCCGGCACTCCCTTGGCCGCCCTGCGCATCTGGCAATTGGCATTGCAGCACCGCGACTTGGCAGCGCGAGGGGAGTATATTTTTCAGGAAAAACTAAAAGGGCTGATACCCGCGCAGCAACCGTTTTTTGAAAACAAGGCCACGAGGCCCGAACGAATTGACCCGGCAGAATGGATGTCGCCAGTCGCTGTGGATGTACCTTTTGAAGAAGCGGTTTTTATCCAGAACGCAGGGGTGGTTTTGCTCGCGCCATTTTTCCTCGTCTTGTTTGAGCGCACTGGGCTGGTGGAAAACCGGCGTTTCGTCAGCGAAGAAGCCCAGCACACCGCCGTCCACTTGCTGCAATACTTGGTCACTGGCGAGCAGCAAGTTTGGGAATACGACCTTTCGCTCCATAAGCTCCTCTGCGACGTGCCGGAGGAAATGCCGATTCACCGATTCACCCTCTTGAGCGATGCGCAGCGCACCGAAGCGGACGAACTGTTGAAAGAAGCCATCCGCCAATGGGCCGTTTTGAAAAGCACTTCGGCGGCGGGGCTGAGGGAAATGTTTTTGCAGCGCGAAGGAAAGTTGACCCGCGACGGGCGGCATGGGCGATTGCAAGTGGAGCGCAAAGCGGTGGACGTGCTGATGGAACGGCTCCCCTGGGGTTTTTCGGTCATCAAACTGCCCTGGATGGAGGGCGTGTTGTATGTGGAATGGTAAAGCCGAATGATTCGATTTTTGAAGATTAAGGAACGGATGAATAATAACTTGTGGATTTCAGGTAGGTTCGTTTTTGCCAAAACAACTATCTTTTTGTGCGAATAGTGGGGCTATTTAATCAAAAAGATGGGCAGTTTGGGTGAAAAGGAATCACATCAAATTGACAAGTTATTATTC
>JBJXFT010000234.1:0-16067 GCA_046155725.1 Saprospiraceae bacterium | reverse complement strand
TGAGGTGCAGCGCACCGGCACCATCTTCGGTACATTTCGGTGCGCTGCACCTTCTCAGGAGGGCAAATCAGTGCTACAAATATCATCGGTGCTACGCACCTTCATTCTGTGGGTAATCGGTAGACCTTAGAGGTTTAGTAAACGTACTCAATCCCGCCCCCGCTTCATTTTCCACCGTTTATGGCTCCAAAGCCATTGCTCCGGCTGCTCCCGAATGTCGGCCTCCAAACGCCGGGCGAAGGCGCGGGTGATGTCCATTTCGGCGGCAGCCGAAGGGTCGGCGCAGATTTCCGAGAATTCAATTTCGTAAAAACCCCGCCGTGCCGTGCGCCGTACGCGGTAGTACAGCACGGGCATCTCAAACTTCCGCCCCAGCACATCGCCCCCCGGCAGCGAGGCCGTGTCTTGACCGAAGAACTCCACCCAATGCGCGCTCTTTCGGCTGCTCGGCGATTGGTCGGCCAGCAGGATGAACACCGTCGGCGGCTGCTCCTTGCCGCGCTTGCGGATGGCTTTGAACACCTCGTCCATCGCCACCATTTCCATCCCAGTGCGGGAGCGGGCGCGGTTGAGGTAAGCGTCCATCCCTTTGTTCTTCAGGGGTTTGTAGGCAGTCAGCGTCGCGCCGTGGAATTGGGGCGGCATCGTGAGGCCCGAGTATTCCCAATTGCCGAGGTGGCTGCCCATGAGGAGGATGCTCTGCCCTTGGTCGAGGTAGTGGTTCATGATTTCCGGGTTGAGGCAAAAGCATCGGCGTTCGATTTCGGGGTATGGCGCGGTGAAGGATTTGAACGTTTCCAGCGTCACGTCCGTGAGGTTGCGGTAAGTGGCGCGGGCGATTTGCCGGATTTCGGCCTCGTTCTTTTCGGGGAATGCGCGTTGCAAATTTTCAAAAATCACCTTCCGACGGTAACCGATTATTTTGAAAAGGAAAAACGCCAGCGCGTCGGAGAGGACGTACAGGACGCGGAAGGGAACGAGGCGGAAGATTTGGAGGAGGAACATTTCAGTAGGCGGTTGGCAGTTGGCAGTGGCAGAGGCAGTTGGCAGAGGCAGGGCAGTTGGCAGTGGCGGTTGGCAGTGGGCAGTGGGCAGTGGGCAGAGGCCGGGATTTTGAAACGCGGATTTGCGCCTATTTCTGAAACGTCGCGCAGTTCATAGCTTATCGTTCTTAGTTCATCGTTCCCCCTCATCTTTTCGGCAGCATCACCCACAACCTCCCAAACCCGTTGATCTTGCGGGCTTCTTGCAAGCCTTTTTGACCGATGCCGCAGTAGAGGTCCAGACGCTTGGTGGTGAGGATGGCTCCGCCACGGTCTTGCGCGAAAAGGATTCGGTAAGTGTAGCCCTTGAGCCGCCCTGATGCGTCGAGGTCGGGGAGTTCGGCCAAAAGCGTGGCGCCGAGCGGGATGTATTTCAAATCCACGGCAATGGAATAGCGGGCTGTGAGCGGGAATGTGCCAGCGCCCAGCACTTGGTCGTCCACCTCCGTAAAAAAAATGTACGCCCCGCCCTTGCCCTTCACCGAGCCGCCAAAGCCGAAGTGCTTGCGCTTCCCATTGGTGAACTCGACGAGGCAGTTGCCTTGCAACTGCGCGTTGCGCACTTCTTTTTCGGTGCGCAGCCAAGCCAGTTCGAGGTCGCGCCCAGCCATTGCGCCCGCCCAAATAGCCGCCGGGTTGGGGATGTCCGACTTGGGGTTTTTGAGCATCGGCACTCGGAATTCAGGCGTTTGCACCCGACTGGCTTTGATGACGGGCGTGTAGTAGCCCGTCATGCGCACCCGGTCGTTTCGCAAATCTGTGTTCACCTTGTAGAAGTCGAAAGTGGTAAGCAGCACACTGGGGTCGAGGAGGTTGAGACCCTGCAAAAGTTCGATGGTGCGCTGCATTTCGGCTTTTTGGATGCCCGATGCGCCGCGCTCTTTCACGTCGCGGCGGCGCAGGTAGTTGGCCTGTTCGTACATGGCTTGCAGCAAATCCGGCTCGAAAGTCAGGTAAGGCGTGGTGTCGGGAATGCCTTTGATGAGCACCTTCGACGACACCATGCGCGGGCCCAAGGGCGCGGCGGGCATCTCGGCAATCACCGCGGTGTCGCCCGCAGGGGGCATTTCAGGCACAGTGGTTGGCCCTTCTGCACGGCCATTTGCCTTGCCGCAGGTGGCCCACATCAGGGCGAGGCAGGCGGCGAGGAGGGCAAAATCAAGTATGACGATGCGACGGGCAGTGAGCATACGCGGGGGGAGGTCAGTAGGCAGTGGCAGTTGGCAGTTTCAGCCGCCGGAGCGGGCTTTTCGTTTCGACAAAAGTAGAGAGAAGGGCGGGAGCGGTATGCAAAACGGGATACTTTTGTCCACAAATTTTACGGCTCATGTTCCCAAGCAATCCTTCAAAAACCAGCCACCCAGCGAGAAAACAAGTAACTGCTATTTTTGATGAGCAGTCCAAAATGGGAATGGCGCGTAAATGGATGCTGACGTAGGCAAATTTCTGTAGCAGCACTTGTTGGCGGTTGTGATCATAACATACCCCCTCACCACAACTTCCACAACACCCGCGCACTCCAAAAAATAACCGTCACCCCCACCAGCACAAACATCAGCCGCACCGGCAACTTCCCCGCCAGCCGCGCACTAAACGGCGCCGCCGCCACGCCGCCGATAATCAGCCCGGCTATGACCAGCCAGTGCGACAGCCCGATGAGGGAAAAGAACGTGACCGCGCTGGCAAACGTCACGAAAAATTCCGTGAGGCTCACCGTGCCGATGACGTACTGCGGCGTTTTTCCTTTGGCAATCAAAGTACTCGTCACCAGCGGTCCCCAGCCGCCGCCGCCGAAGGAATCCAGAAAGCCGCCCGCCGCCGCCAACCAACCCAACCTCCGCGCCCGACGCTTTTTGGCTTTGACAAATGCACGGCTCAAAATGCGGATGCCGAGCAGCAAAATATAGACCGCAATCAAGGGCTTGATGATGGCCGCATACTGCTCGCCGAGTTGCGAAAGCAGCACCGCGCCGACAATGGCCCCTACCACGCCGGGAATCAAAAGCACACGGAACAGCCGCCGATTCACGTTGCCAAAACGATAGTGCGAGTAGCCCGAAGCCCCCGCCGTGAACACTTCCGCCGTGTGGATGCTCGAACTCACCGCCGCCAGCGGCACCCCCGCGCCCATCAAAAAAATCTGCGTCACCACCCCGTAGCCCATGCCCAGCAGCCCATCGGCCAACTGCGCCAGAAAGCCCACGGCCAAGAAGGTCCAGAACTGACTGTCAATGCTGCCAATCATTTCGGGCCAGGTGTGCGTCGGGATGTAGTACGACACCACATTGAAAATCAGCGACAGCCCGAAGGCCGCCATGGCTGCCGTAGCGATGCGCCGCCATTTGCGGTCTCGTATCAGGTCGAGGTTTTGGTGGGGCATCACGGTGGCCAGCACCTCCTCGCCTGCGGCGAGCGAAGCGGTGAGCGCATTGAGGGTCCGCACTTTTTCGGAGAAATCGCCGTCGAGCCGCTCCCGGATGGCGGGCATATTTTGCAGCAAGTCGTCCAGTTCGTCGGGCAGCGCATCGTTCAGCGTTTCTTTCAGCCGCTTGGCGATGGTGGGCGATTTGCCATTGGTGGAGATGGCGATTTTCAGGTCGCCTTTTTGCACAATCGAGCCCAAGTAAAAATCGCACTCGGCGGGCTTGTCGGCCACATTGACAAGGATGCCGCGCTCGTGCGCCCGTTGGCGGATGTCGTGATGCAGCGCAGGGTCGTCGGTCGCGCAGATGACGAGTTGTTTTCCTTCTAAATCCGAGGGGGCGAACGGCCTTTCCAGCAAAATCACCTGCGGGTAGTCGGCCACAAAGTCGCGCAAGTCCTGTCGGATTTCGCGGCCGACGAGCGTCACCTGCGCCGCCGGGCTGTTGCGCAGCAAGGCCGA
This sequence comes from Saprospiraceae bacterium, assembly GCA_046155725.1. Classification (GTDB taxonomy): domain Bacteria; phylum Bacteroidota; class Bacteroidia; order Chitinophagales; family Saprospiraceae; genus M3007. Next base: position 12,140 of record JBJXFT010000234.1, on the reverse strand, counting down.
TATTTTCTCCAGGCCGACATTGCCGCCGCCGACTACGAGCGTGTTCAGGTGCTCCAGTTTTAGGAAAATGGGGAAAAGAGCGTTGCCGGATTGCATCCTTGACGGTGTTGAGGGAGTTGAGAATGTTGAGGGTGTTGAGAATGTTGAGGGTGTTGAGAAGGCACTATTTTTAGTCGGCGCAAAGTGGTTTTGAAAAACGAACTGCGCCCAAGCGTTGACGCTCAATCGAATCAATCGGACTTAATCTTCAAAAATCGAATCGTACGACCATTAAGCCATCGCCCGAATCGCCTTCACCAGTTTGTCCAATTCCTCCGTGGTCGTGTACACGTTGGGCGTGACGCGCACCCCGCTGATTTTCTCCCATTCGATGGCGACGGTGTGGATTTTGTATTGGCCGAAAAGTTTGTCGGCAATCTCCACGGGCTTCTTCCCCTCGAAGCCAAAATTGCCGATGGCGCAACTCCACTTGGGCGCGGGCGCGGTGAAAAATCGGATGCCCGGCACATCGCGCACTTGGCTCATCCAATAGTTTTTCAGGTAGTGCAGCCGCTCCTGTTTGCGCTGCGAGCCGATCAGGTTGTGCAAATCCAGCGAATACCCAATGGCCATTTCGATGGGAAAACTCCTTGTGCCGAGGCTCTCGAACTTGCGGATGTCCGTGCCGTTCGGCTCGTTGTTGGAGAGCAAGGGCCATATCCCGGCGATTTTTTCCTTCCGCACCCACAGCATTCCGCTGCCAAATGGGCCGCAAAGAAACTTGTGCAGGCTCGTGCCCCAGTAGTCGCAGCCGAGCTCCGGGATTTTGTAATCGAGCACCGCGAAGGAATGCGCCGCATCTACCAGCACCTCCGCTCCCTGCTTGTGCGCCGCGTCGGCAATGCGGCGGGCCGGCAAAACCTGGCCGTTCCAATTGATGATGTGCGTGACGTGGACGATGCGGGTTTTGGCCGAAAACTTTGCCGTATACGCATTGGTGAGATAATCCTCGTCGGTAGAAGGCAGATCCAAATCCACCCACACGAGTTTGATGCCGTCGCGTTTTTCGCGCTGTTTCCAAGCGTTCATCATGTTCGGGTAGTCGTATTTGGACAGCACCACCTCGTCGCCCGCCTTCAGGTCGAGGCCAAAAACCACCGTGTTCAGCGCTTCCGTAGCGTTGCGGTTGATGGCGATTTCTTCGGGATTGCAGCCTGCGAGCGCAGCCAAATTCTCGCGCAGCGGCTCGCGGTCTTGCTCGAGGATGCGCCACATATAGTACGAGGGGGCTTCGCTGCACATCCGGTTGTAATAGTCCAGCGCATCCATCGTGGCGCGGGGGGCAGGGCTTACGCCGCCGTTGTTGAGGTTGATGATGTTGGGGCTGGCGGCGTAGGCGAGACGGATTTGCCGCCAAAAATCCTCATCGGAATTCGGAATGGCGAATTCGGAATGCGGAATTCCACGATTCCGAATTCCGAATTCGCCACTCCGCATTCCGAATTCCGCATTCGGAATTTCCGGGAACGCTGCGGCGACGTTTTGGTGGAGGGCAAATGCGCCGAGCATGGCGGCGGACTGGCGGATGAACGAGCGACGGTCGGACATGAGTGAGAGGTGTGAGAGACGTGAGAGGTGTGAGAGAGTGAGAGGCGCGAGAGAAAGAAAATCTGCGGCCAGTTCTTGGGGCGCAGTAATTTTATCTCGCCTTTTTGAACTTACCGATTGAATTCAGCCCCACAAACTTACAATGACTCCGTGATTTCAAAGCCCACAGAGATTGCCAAAACCAGATTGTGCCTACGTTCATAGTTCCTCGTTCATAGTTCCTCGTTCATAGTTCATTTATTCCCAAAAAACAGGCTCAATCCGCACCACAAAAGGCAGCGAAGCCAGTTGGAAAAGTACCCGCTGATAATTTTTCTGGTGTGTAGAGCCCACCACCAGCCATTGGCTTTCCTTGCAGCCCACCCTACCCTTCCCGCCATTTTTTTGGGCAGTCGGGTCTATTTTGCGCACCTGTTTCCAGTGCTTCTCGTTGGTGGGAATACAGAATTCGTAATTCATGGCCACCTTCCCTTTCTCTGGCCCGGCCAGCCCCTCCGAGTCAAGTTGCCTGAAATCCAGCTTTATTTTTTTCCAGACATCAGGATTCTCCGCCGTTTTGGGCGGTGTGCAATGGGCAGATAGCAGCATTAGTACAAAAAGGCAAAAGCGATTCATGCGGGCGTGATATTTTGCGCCAAAATACGGCAGCCCAATTGAATCGATTGATTCGATTAGTCCGATTGATTCGATTGATTCGATTGATTCGATTGATTTGACTCGAAGTAGTGAAAGTTCATTCCTTTGTCAAGAAAGGTATTGCTTCTATCGAATCAATCGGACTAATCGGCCCAATCGAATCAATCGGACTAATCGAATCAATCGGACTAATCGAATCAATCGAATCAATCACCATGAACTCACGTCGCTTTTTTCTACAAAACACCCTGCTCGGTGGGCTTGCCGCCAGCACTGCCGATTTCTGGGCGAATGCCCTCCCCGCTTTTGAAAAGCCTGACAAAAACGCGCTGCCCGTCGTCATCGCCACTTGGGGGCCGAACCTGAAAGCCAATGCCGCCGCTTGGGAAATCCTTTCAAAAGGAGGCCGCGCGCTCGACGCGGTGGAAGCCGGTGTGCGCGTGCCCGAAGCCGACCCCCTCGACACGAGCGTGGGCTACGGCGGATTCCCCGACCGCGACGGCCACGTGACCCTCGACGCTTGCATCATGGACGAATTCGGCAACGCAGGTTCTGTCTCTTTCCTGCAGCACATCATGCACCCCATCAGTGTGGCTCGGCAGGTGATGGAGAAAACGCCCCACGTAATGCTCGCGGGCGAGGGCGCCTTGCAGTTCGCGCTCAGCGAGGGTTTCAAAAAAGAAAACCTGCTGACGGATGTGGCGCGAAAGGCTTGGGAGCATTGGAAAAAGGAATCGAAATACAAACCCATCATCAACGTGGAACGGCACGATACCATCGGAATGGTGGCGATGGACACGCAGCAGCGCATCGCGGGGGCTTGCACCACCAGCGGCTTGGCTTTCAAGATGCACGGGCGCGTGGGCGACAGCCCCATCCTCGGCGCCGGGATGTTTGTGGACAACGAGGTGGGCGGCGCGGCCAGCACCGGGTTGGGCGAAATGGTGCTGCGTACGCTCGGAAGTTTTCTCGTGGTAGAAGAAATGCGGCGCGGAGCGCACCCACAAAAAGCCGTGGAGACCGCCGTGAAACGCATCGCGCGCAAATACCCAAAGCAAAGCGAGGAAAACCAGGTCGGCTTTATCGCGGTGGACAAGCGGGGGCGGCACGGGGGCTATGCCATTCACCCGGGCTTCAATTTTGTGCTATACCAGCGCGGCGAAAACAAGGCGCACGAAGCGGGGAGTTTTTTGGCGAAGTGAGAAACGCGCCTGCCTGACGGTAGGCAGGGATTGCGCGGAGTTGCGCGGGTTTACGCGGGTTTGCCTCAAAAAGTTGTTTCGTAAAACTCCCTACTACTGGACATTTTGCTCAGCGCGGCGGGCGAGTCCCATGTACCGGCTGCTTTAGCTGCCGGAATACTGGGAGCCACCTACACATCCGGCAGCTAAAGCAGCCGGTACAAGCACCCCAAAACAAAAATGTCCAGTAGTATGGTAAAACTCATTGCGGGGGCAGACGTTGTAAGGCTCTGACGCTATCCAATTATCTCATTATCTCATTACCCCATTATCACATTCCCAATGCGATATCTGCTCCCACTTTTTCCCTGTCTTTTTTTCTTGAATCCCAACCTCTTGGCGCAGGCCCATGCCGACTGTGTGGCGGCAAAAGAGGTGTGCGAAAAGAAAACCCTCAACATCAGCGCAACAGGCGGAGAGGGCGCCAACCGCAGCGAAGCCGATTTTATCGCCTGTTTCATGAGCAGCGAAAACAAAGGCCAAGCCGAGGAAAACTCCACTTGGCTCAAATTTGAAATCGCCGAAAGCGGCTCGTTCTCCTTCAGCATCACCCCGCACAAAACCGACGACGACATTGATTTTGTGGTCTACCGCTCGCTCGACGGCAGTTGCAAAAACGTGAAAATAGTGCGCTGCAACGCAGCCGGCGACCCCTCCGATTGGGCTTCCCACAGCCAATGCCTCGGCCAGACCGGCCTGCGCAGCGGAGAATCTGATTCGAGCGAAGATGCCGGCTGCAACGACACCGGCGACAATGCCTGGCTCGCCCCGCTCAATGTCCTGAAAGGCGAAAAATACATCCTGCTCATCAGCAACGTGACTTCCAGTGGGCCAGGGTTCGACATCTCGTTCGGCGGCACAGCCTTGCTCCCCTGCGAAAAACAAAACCCAATCGCCGCCGCAAAGGCTAAGCCGCCCAAAGCAACGGGGGGGCTTCTGACAGAGCCAAAACCCTCGCCCAAGCCCGAAACCATCGGCGGGCGCAAAGTAGAAGTGGGCGAAGAAGTGAAAGTGAAAAGCCGCAAAATCAAAATCAAACTGTGGGACAGTCAAGTGCAGGATGGCGACATCATCTCGGTCTACCTGAATGACACAAAGGTGATTGACCGCATTTACCTCCTGCTGAAACCACAGGAATTCGAGATAGAACTCCCTGAAGGGAAAGAGCACTACCTCACGGTTTTCGCCGACGACTTTGGGAAAGCCGAGCCAAACACAGCCATGGTGCTCATCAACGACGGGGTGCGCGAACAGACCATTGACCTCGTGGCTGGCCGCAGCAAGCAAGAAAGCGTGAAAATCATTCGCGAATGAAAGCCTCCAGCATCCCCACCAACACCTCGTTCAAATGCTGGACAGCCAACGGCAAATCCCAGGCATCGCGGTTGCGCGGCTCCACGCGGTTGGAGATGCTCCGGATTTCGGCAAACGGAACGCCCGCCGCCAAGCAGGCATAAAAAAACGCCGCGCCCTCCATGCTCTCCACCTGTGCGTCGGGATATTTTTCCCGGATTTTTTGAATCGAAGCCGCCGTGCCATGGACTTTGTTCACCGTCAGTCCCATGGCTTGGGGCAAGTTTGGAAGCGGCTCGTTCGGGTTTTGGAATACTGCATTGGGGGCAAAGCCCAGTTCCGCCAAATCCGTAAAACGCCCGTCCGACTCTTCCACCCCGAGGTCGCCAAAGCGTTCGCTGACCACTTGCACCACATCGCCCATGTTCAGTTCGACACCGAATGCTCCCGCGATGCCCGCGTTTATCGCCCAATCGGGTCGGCTTTGGGCAAAAAAATGACCCAACCGAAAAGCCGTGGCCGTGCTGCCTACCCCCGTCACGAGCGTTTGCACCGCCAAGTTTTCCTTTTCAAAAACCCCTTCTGAAGTTTGCTGGAAATGGGTTTCGAGCCACGCGAGCGTCGGCGCAATTTCAAAAGGCGTGGCAGCCACGAGCAATAGGTGCATTTTTTAGAACGATGAACGATGAACTATGAACGAGAAACTATGAACGAGAAACGATGAAGCATGAACTGTGCGGCGAAAGTATAGTCAACGCAAAGTGGTTTTAAAAAACGAAGTCGTTCAACTGCGTGAAAACCAATTCTTCTAAACCATCTAAACTTCCAAACCACTCTAAACTGGCTATACCTTCGCCGCCGCAAAACAAAAATGGATGAAAAAAGAATGGTTCGCCGAGTGGTTTGATTCGCCTTACTACCACCTGCTGTACAAAAGCCGCGACGAAAATGAGGCCCGCGCCGCGCTCGACAATCTTTTGGGCGCGCTCGGCCTTCCGCCCGGCAGCCGGGTGCTCGACCTCGCTTGCGGCAAAGGCCGCCATTCGCGCTACCTCGCCGAAAAAGGCTTCGATGTCACGGGGCTTGACATCGCTCCGGCCAGCATCTCGTTCGCCCGCCAATTCGAGGCGGAACGGCTGGAGTTTTACCAGCACGATATGCGCCAACCGTTTAGGATCAATTATTTTGACGCGGTGGTGAATATGTTCACCAGTTTCGGGTACTTCCAAACGGATGCCGACCATTTGCTTTCGCTAAAAAATGTGGCGAAGGGCTTGCGCCCCGGCGGGCTGTTCCTGCTCGATTTTTTCAACGCGCACTTCGTGCGCCAAAATCTGGTGCGCTCAGAAACAAAATCAGTGGACGACCTCGATTTTTTCATCAAAAGATGGGTGCGCGGCGGGTATGTTTTCAAAGAAGTGGAATTCCAGACAGGCGAGCGGCTGCTCCATTTTCAAGAGCAAGTTCGCTTGTTCGAGTTGGCGGACTTTCAATCCTTGCTGGCATCGGCTGGCCTGCATCTGCGCCAAACCTACGGCGGCTACGACCTCTCAGCATTTGATGAAAACACCTCCAAGCGCTTGATTTTCATTGCCGAAAAACTTTGAGTAGCTACGTTTACTAAACCTTGGAGGTTTAGTAGCCGAAAAGCCTTGAGTAGCTACGTTTACTAAACCTTGGAGGTTTAGTAAACGTAGCGTCGGGCCGGTTTTCGGATAGGCTCTTAATGGCAGCGCAGCGTTATCGCCTCCGTCTTGATTTCGTTGCTCTCGTGGCCGGCCCGGTCGCGGATCTTGATGTAATAATAAAAGGTGTCGAACTGCAAGGATTGCGGCACATCCTCGCAGGCAAGATTGATGCCGTCGGGCGCGGTATAAATACAGCAAACACTGTACAGTTTCACCGATATTTCGCCAGAAATGCCGTTGCCTGCTCCCTGAGGCTCCACATATGGCAGTTGGAAGCCGGGCTTAGGGAACGAATCGCGGGAATCGCGGACAAAGACGCTGGGCGTATAGTCCGTCACAGGAAAGCCCAAATCGCCATCGCCATCCGTAAAAGAGAAGGTGACTAAAAAGGAGTCGTTGTCTTGGCCCTGTTGCAACAGATTTTTGGAAAGCCCAACATACGCGATCACAGGTTCGTCTGGATAATCGGGCGGCTGCACACAAAATTGAAAAAGCACGCACAAACAAGCGGCGGCAAACAGGAACAGTTTTTTCATAGCAAATAATTTTGCCCCAAAATTGGGCTTTTTTTGGAAGATGCAAACACCTCGACGAGCCGATTTTTTGCCCATGCTGGCAAACCTCACCCAAGCCAACTTCGAGGCCGCCGCCCAAGCCGTGTTTGCCTACCAAGCCGCCCACAACCCAGTCTTTTGCAAATACCTGGAATTGACCGGGCGCACTCCCCAAGGCTCATCGTTCATCGTTCATCGTTCATCGTTCCTGCCTGTCTCTTTTTTCAAAACCCACCGCGTCCAGACGGGCGATTGGGAAGCCGAAACAGAATTCACCAGCAGTGGCACCACTGGCCAAATGCCCGCGCGCCACCCCGTGCGCCACCTCGATTTTTATTTGGAAAATGCCCGCCGAGGATTTGCCCACTTTTATGGCGAGCCTTCCGAATGGGCCATTTTGGCCCTGCTGCCATCGTACCTCGAGCGCGGCGGTTCGTCGCTCGTAGCCATGGCGGATTTCTTTGTCCAAAACTCCCCACACCCGGAGAGCGGCTTTTTTCTGAACGATTTTGAAAACCTGAAAACCGCGCTGAACGCCTGCAAATCAAAAGGCTGCAAGACACTTTTGCTCGGCGTGAGTTTTGCCCTGCTCGATTTTGCGGAGCAATGCCCGATGGATCTGCGCGGGGTGACGGTGATGGAAACGGGCGGAATGAAAGGCCGCCGCCGCGAACTGACGCGCTCGGAATTGCACGAAACGCTGCAAGCCGCGCTGGGCGTGGAAACGGTGCATTCGGAATACGGGATGACCGAACTTTTCTCGCAAGCCTACGCGCTCGGCGGTTCGCGCTTCCGCCCCGCGCCCACCATGCAGGTGCTGGCGACGGAACTCCATGACCCGTTTTGCCTCGCAGCGCCTGGGCGGACGGGGGTGCTGAACATCATTGACCTTGCCAATTTCGATTCCTGCAGTTTTGTGCAAACGGAGGATTTGGGGCGCGTTTTTCCCGACGGTTCATTCGAGGTGCTGGGCCGGGCCGACGCGGCGGAAATGCGCGGCTGCAATTTAATGGTGGAATAGCGGTTTGAGGGTTGTGCCGAAAAGGCATCGCCAACGGCTTGCCGGCAAACTCCGATATTGCTTGCGTATCTAAATCGAATCATTCGACCATAATTAATGCAACTCCGCTCCATCCAACCGCCCTATTTTTGCGCCTCGCATAGTGGTAAAAGGAGAAACATGACCGACACCTACAAAGTAATCATTACTAAATAAAGATGCCATGAAGAAGATTCTATATTTGGCAATGCTCGCTACGATGGTTATCTCTTGTTCAAAGGATAACAACCCAAAACTCGAAACCTGGGCCGCCGGCCCGCAGGATACCGGCTGGGGTACGGCCGTGCGTGATGGCGATGCCTGGCAAGCGACTGCTTTTGCCGTTCACCATCACACTGACTCAACCTATATCGGCCTATACTTCAATACCTATACGGCTGATGGGCTTTTAAGAGAGACACTTCTTTTGAATGAAATTCCACTTCAATTGGGTACATATCCCTTAAAGGGTCACATATCGGAAATATACGACGGCAATGTGGGAAGTACCTATGGTTTCAAAGAAGATGACGGTGATGTGCTTGGCGCTACATACCGCCCTGATGACAGTGAAGGAACGTTTGAGTTGACCAAACTCGATACGGTGAATAAAGTAGTGGCAGGCACCTTTACACGACTGGTTTTTAAAAATTATGGGCCAGCCACCCCTTATCCTCATACTGTGGTATTTGAGAAGGGGAAGTTTGAGATGAGCATCACGGACTAAACCCTATGACATTCGTGCAGGAAGTGGAAGCCTCCTGTGACTTCGGTTGTGCGGGACTTCCTTTTGTTTTCCGCGTTGGGACACATAGGGATGCTGTCTACGAGGTTCATATCTTCGACTCCTACGGCACACTGAAAACCAGGCGGCAATCTGTCGGTGGGCAAGACATCACTGTGAATGGAAGTGAACTGACTGGAGGGATTTACCAGGTAGTGGTAAAAGGAGTAAACATGACCGACACCTACAAAGTAATCATTACTAAATAAAAGTGCCATGAAGCCAATGTTGTATTTGATTGTATTTGCCACGATGCTGGCCGCCTGTAAAAAAGATAAAGGGGCGACATCAATACTTGAAATCTGGGATGCTGGCCCAATGGACACTGGATGGGGATCTGCCGTGCGTGACGGTAGCGTTTGGCAAGCAACTGCCTTCGCGGTGCATCATAGCACGGATACCAACTATATAGGCCTGTACTTCAATACTTACACGACAGACGGATCTCGAAGAGAGCAAATTCTTCTAAATGAAATTCCACTTCAATTGGGCAAGTACCCTTTAAAAGGGCATATCTCGGAAATATACGACGGCAGCGTAGGCAGCACTTATGGGTGTGCGGAAGACGACGGCGATGTGCTTGGTGCTGCATATCATCCTGACGATGGGGAAGGAATATTTGAATTAACCAAACTTGATATGGTGAATAAGGTAGTGGCAGGCACCTTTACTCGAATTGTTTTTAAAAATCGTATCTCAAATAGCCCTTATCCTCAAACTGTGATCTTTGAGAATGGGAAGTTTGAGATGAGCATCACGGACTAAACCTTATAGGCATTCGTGCAGTAAGTGGAAGCCCCGCATGGCTTTGTGAGGCTTCCTTTTGTTCAGCATGGCAACCCTTATTCACATAAACTCAAATTCAATCTTTTCAATGAACTCTATACCATGTTATCTGGCGATATCCCAGAGTATCGGGTCGCCGGAGGATAGAGGCTAACCAGTTACTCCGTTTCAAAAAATGCTCAACTTGATTTTCCGTTTTCTCCACTTTTTCACGCTCACTTTTCTCCTCTTCTTTTTTGTTTTTGTCACCCTGCAAAGCGCCAGTGCCCAAAAGGCCGGCCTCGAAGTCACCCGGTGCAGCGCAGTAGACCGTGCCCTCACGCTCAAAAACGTGGCCATAGACGCTGCTGGCCGCAAATGGGCCGCCAATGCCAATGGTATTTTCCAGGTCAAAGCCGCCGACCTCGCCACTCCGCTCAAACTCGGCCCTGGCGAAAAAAACGTGCTGGCCTATCGGGGCGGCAATGCCGACTTTTCGTGGTCAGAAGCGGCATTCAGAAGTCAAGTGGACGAACCCTGCTCCGTCACCGCCGCATGGTACGATGAGAAAAACCAACAACTTTGGCTCGGCACCGACGAGGCCGGGCTGTTCCAGTTCAGCACCCAGCCAGAATTGAAAAAGGTGCAGCAATGGAAGACCGTCAACTCCAAACTAAAGTCCGACAACATTACCATCATCTTCCAAGATGCTGCGGCAAGGCTCTGGGTCGGCACCGACCAAGGCCTCATGTACGGCCCGCCCGGACGCTGGAAAAGCGACCTCCCTGGCACCAACGTGCAGCGCGTTCGGGAGTACAACACCGTCATTTATGTGCTGGCCGAAGGTTCGATTTCCAAAGCCCCCGGTGGCGAAAAATGGAGCGACTTGGCCTTGGAAGAAAAATATCTGGAAGGCGACATCAACGATTTTGACATTGACCCTTCGGGAAAAATGTGGCTCGTAAGCGGCAACCTCACGCGCTTTGATTTGCTCGCCAACACCTACGATGAGTTCGGCGGCCCCGAATATTACACCTCCCAATACGGCAACTGCATGGCCGTGGGCGTTGACGGAGTGGTCTGGGTCGGCACGAGCGACAAAGGGCTTTTCATGGTGGACAAAGCCTACAGCATGGTGCTCAACGCCTACGTGGACAAGCCAATCAGCTGCGAAGGCAACGGCAAAGACGCGGTGTTGATGGCAAAAATCACTGGGGGCGAGGCACCGTATACCTACACTTGGACGGGCGGGCTTTCCGGCGAAAACCCACAAAACGTAGGCGCGGGCAATTATTCCGTCACCGTCACAGACATCAAAGGCAAAGCCCGCTCGGCGGAAATCGGCGTGCCCGATTCTCGCCTGAAAGTAAAAGTCCGCCAGAAAAAGCCCATCAGCGCACCCGGAATGGCCGATGGCGCGGGAGAGGTGGACATTCCTACCAACGCATCGGGCATCATCGTCCTGTGGGACAACGGCGAGGTGCTTGCCACCGCCACCAAACTCACGGCGGGCGAACATTCCGTGACCGTGACCGACCCGAAAGGCTGCACCATGACTTTGAAGGTCACCATTTCGGAAGTGGCGCAACCTGTCTCGGCGAGCATTTCAGAAAAAACAAAAATCAAGTGTGCGGGCGGGAAAGCCGGGCTGACAGTGGCCGTAAAGGGCGGCAAAAAAGGCTACACATTCAAATGGAGCAACCCCAGCATCGTGGGCGAAAACCCTGAAAACGTGCCCGCAGGCGATTACGTCGTCACCGTCACCGATGCTACCAACGCCACCAGCACAGCCGCCATCAGCGTGACACAGCCCGATGCGCTCAGCGTTTTGGTGCTGGTGCAGGCTCCCGCCAGCACAGGCGGTTCGGACGGCAAAGCCCTCGCGCAAGTCAAGGGCGGCACTGGCAGTTACTTTTATAGATGGGACAATGGCGAGGTGGTTTTTGTCGCCACCAAACTCCCGCCCGGCAGCCGCAGTTTCACCGTCACGGATGCAAACGGCTGCGCGGCCACTACTTCGTTTGTCATTCCCGAAAATGTGCTGACGCTCACGGTGAGCATTTCAGAAACGGGAAAAATCAAATGTGCCGGCGAAAAATCGGCGCTGGCGGTGGAAGCAAAGGGCGGCAAAGGCGGCTTCCTGTATGCCTGGAACAACCCCGCGCTTACGGGAAACAAGCCTGGGAACGTGCCGGCGGGCGATTATGTGGTGACCGTCACCGACGGTGCTGGCACCAGCCAAACAGCCTCGATAAAAGTGAAATCAAACCAGCCATTGGCCGTCTCGGCCATCGCGCAAGGAATCGTGAGCACAGGCGGCGCGGATGGCAAAGCCTTGGCCATGACTTCTGGCGGCACTGTGGAACATTATTTCAAATGGGACAACGACGAGATAACGGCAGCCACGCTTCGCCTCACGGCGGGTCTGCACACCGTGACGGTGACCGATGAAAACGGGTGCACGGCCACGGCCACGGTGATGATGACGGAAAAAGTGTTGCCCTTGGAAGTGGCGATTACGGAGAAAACCAAAATCAAATGTTCCCGTGAAAA
>JBJXFT010000229.1:0-4363 GCA_046155725.1 Saprospiraceae bacterium | reverse complement strand
TAAAACTGCTACTTCTCCTTCGCGTCATCGTTGTAAATGTCCCGGATGACCAGCCATTTGCCGTTGCGTTTTTCCCAAACGGCCATGTACTTGCCGGTGTAGGTCACTTTCCCGGCGGTATTCTTGGAAGTAGTTTTCCCGGTTTCTGTCACGATGTTTTCATTGCCATACACGTCCAGCGTTTCATAGGTGACGATGGCGGCTTCCTTACTTTTGGCAACTTCTGATTCGATCTCCTTTTGAATGGCCGCTTTGCCTGTGATCATGGGTTTGTTGTTGGTCATACTGATGGCATCGTCGGCATAAAAAGCGACTATCGTGGCGATGTCTTTGTCGGTAGAAGCCTTGGCCCAGTCATTTTCCAAATCTTGAATTTCGACTTTGATGGCCAACATATCGGGTTTGCTGAGCCATGACTTGGCGATTTTCCACTCGCCATTCTTTTTCAGCATCGCATTGGCATACCTGCCCTTGAGGTTGATGGGCATGTCATACACGATGGTTTTGCCATACACCTCATAGGTGCCACTGGCGATCCAGGCGTGTTCCGCATCCGACCAACTGATGCCGGTATGTTTGAGCAAGAGGGTGGCGTTGTTCTTGCGGAATTGCTCCGCAAAAAAAGCGGCGATGTTCCCGGCTCCTTTGATCTCTTTGCCTTCTTGGTCAATGCGCACGGCATCGTCCGTGTACATTTTGCCGATGGCAATATGGTCTTGCGCGTTGTAGGCAGCCATGAAGCGGCGGGTGAAGGCTTGCAGTTCCTGTTCGTCGTTGACGCCTTGGGCTTGGGTGCTGAATGCGGCGAACAAAAAGGCCGCGAGGAAAAAGAGATTTTTCATGTTTTAGAAATTAGCGTTAGTGTGATGGCTTTTGCTGGCTACTTGTGGTGTGTTGTTTTTGTGCTTGCTTGGTCGCGCTCAGCGATTGCGGTAATGAATCCGCTGGCCGCATTCTCTGCAAAATGGCCTGCCGTTATCGTTGGAATAGTTGTCGAGGGAAAAACGGTTGTTCAGCCCTGAGTTTCTATAATAATGGCGGTTGTCAAGCGGAGCATGGTAAACACAGTGGCCACCTTCGGCAGCCCGTGCGGCTTGGATGTCGGCGGCTTGTGCTTTCTGTGCTGTGGTGCAGCTGCTGCCACACACGCTCAGACCTGTCGCCACACACAAGTAGAGGAAAAGGGAGGAGACAGGGGCGTTTTTTTGTTTTTTGTTCAGCCCGGCACAGGCATTACAGATACAAAAAAACCAGACGACTCCCATCAGCACCACCATCCCCAAAAGGACTGTGAGTGCGTTTTGTCCGAGAATATCTACAAGCCCGGCTATGCCGGAGCCGTCTCTGTCCACAAAGTGCAGCGGTGTTGGGGTCTGTGCCGATAAGGCTGCGGAACTGATCAGGGAGAGGGGGACTGCGAAAAAAAGTTTGGTTGTCATGTCGTAGGATTTTGATGTTAAAAAATTGGTTCCGATTGCCACATCATTTCCATCCTTTATTGCAGCCGATGGGCGAGCAGGTAAGTGGGAAAGGCGCAGTTATTTCTTGGCAAAATCCAGTTGTTGCGGCGGCGTTCCTGGCCGAAGCACACCTTCGCCCCAAGCCAGAAAACCGTGTTCTTCTTGTGCAATGGCGATCAGGCGGGCGTTCTTGCCGATTCGCAGGGAAGCCCCGGCATGAATCAGGATGCTCCAGACTTCCACCTCACCGCTGATGAGCATGGGGTTGCTGAAACTGCTGCTGGACACATCGGGGATGATGACTTGGCTGAACTCATTGGGCAAACGGCCTTCTTTCCAGTTGGTGGCGCAGTTCCAGTCGGTAGGCTTGCCGGGTGTTCCGCCCTTCCAAGTGGCGGTTTTTTGTGCGAGCAATGCGGTTTGTGAAATCAGGATAATGGCTGCGAAAAAAAAGATGTTTCTCATGTCAGTGGTGATTTAATTGCTTGAAAAGGGTGGTTACTTGTCTGTACCTTCATTGCAGCGGAACAGGGAGAGGTAAGTGGGAAGCGCAGATTTTTTAAAAAAATTGATGGGCAATCATGGGCGGGAGGGGCAGGGGCCACCGGGTAAATGCGCCTCAAAAACCGGCGGCTCGGTTGCGATGAGCAAAAAAAACGGGCGATTTCGTTCCATGAAACGAAATCGCCCGTTTTGTAAAAACAGTGGCTATCAACTATTTGCGATAAAAAATCTTTACTCCACCAATACAAAGCCCGCCCATTTGAACGCCTCACCGTACTTGGCCCGCAGTTCCGACTGTGTGGCGCGAAACGCCTCCGGCACGGGCATTTTGCCTTCCAGCCAATGTTTGTAAAACGCGCTCATAAACACCTGCGTCTGAAAATCGGGCACTTGCCACAGCGACATGATGAGGTAGCGAGCACCCGCTATTTTGAAGGCGCGTTGCAGGCCATACACGCCTTCGTTGCCCACGAGATCGCCGAGACCCGTTTCGCAGGCCGACAGCACGGCCAATTCGGTATGCGAGAGATTCATCTGGCTGATTTCGTAGGCGGTCAGGATGCCGTCTTCCAGATCGGGCCGGGCCGGTTTTCCGGTTTTCCAAGCTTGGTTGCCGCCTGCCAACACCAGGCCGGAGCGAATCATGGGATTGTCGGACACCTTGAAGGTTTTTTCCCCGGCCTTCTCACCTCCCCCAGTGGGGGAGGTGAGAAGGCCGGGGTCTGGGAAGAAAAAGCCGTGCGTAGCTACGTGCAGGATGTGCGGGGAAGAGCCTGTCGTGCCCAGGCTTTTGAACGATTCTTCGGTGGCCTCCGCGCCTTTTTTCAGGGTCACTGCCATGCCTTTGCCTTGCATGATCTCGGCGGCGGCGCTGATTTCTACTTCCGTCCAGCGGAGGTAGTTCCAGTTGTCGCCGCGCAGGGTGGAGTCGTTCTCTCCTCCCCAATTGGGGGAGGCCGGGTGGGGGCCGGGGCCGCGTCGGGCGGCCAGATCGTCGGTTTGGTGGTTCGAATTAGTGGCTACCACTGGCGTGGCATCGTATTGAATGCCGCCGTAGAGTTGGGCGGTGGCGGTTTGCTGGGTGGTGGATACGGGAGGGACGACCAACTGCCGGGTGCTGCCCAGCATGGTCAGGCGGTTTTTTTCGGCCAAATTTTTTCCATCGGGCGTGGGAATGGCTCCCAAATTCAGGCGGTGCAACAGGCCAGAAGGCGAGCAATACACCGTGGCTCCTTCTGGCAAGGCGGCGGCGATGGGTTTCCAGATCAAATCGTAGAGTTGGCTGCCTTTCTCGCTTGCAGCGTAGAGTTGGTTGTAAAAATCGGCCTTGGGCTTGCCCTCGGTTTGGAGGAGGGCTGTGAGTTGTCCCCCTTCGAAGAGGGGGATGAATTGGGGAGCGTCTGCGCCGGGCTGCAAGACCAATGCGGCGTAAAAGGTGCTGTCGGTTTGTTTTTTTTGATGAAAACGATAATGTACAAACTCAATCGCCGCTTCATTCGGCTTCAATGCTGCCTGAACCTCCTGCCATGTGACCTGCTTGTTGGCTTGGCCCCATCCTGCTACGGTGCGCGCGAGGTCTTTTTCAAGGTCATTGGCCTTGACTTCTAATTGGGCCACCAGAGCGCTGTCCCGTTTAGCAATGGGTTGGGCATACTGAGTGGCCAATCGGCGGTGGTAGCCTTTCAGCAGGATGTATTTTTCAGCGGCGCCCGCATCCGAAAGGGCTAATTGTTTGATCCGGCCTACGGACTGGAGCAGAAAACCCTTGTAGAAGAGGCTGTTGTCGTAGCAGACAGGGATCATTTTTTCACTGCCCGCTATCCGGGTGAACGAGAGGGTTTGGTTCTGACTGAGTGAATTGTTGGAAAACTTATCTAAGAAATCGTTCAATTCACTTTCGGAAAGGTGGTGTAAGGCTCGTTCAATAATGCGCCTATTAACCGAGGACAGTTCAAGCAACAGTGGTTCGACTTTTTCGTATTGGCCCATGTCTTGGTACAGCCTCACCAGTCTGCTCAGGTTTGCGGCATAATCGGGATGTTCCCTTCCCAGGGCTTTTCCCCAGATGGTTTTGGCTTCAAGGTAAGGCGGTTCGGCTTTTTCATATTGACCCATTTCCTCATACAGAAGCGCTAGGTTGTACAGGCTTTGGGCATAATCGGGATGTTCCCTTCCTTGGGTTATTCCCCGGATGGCTATGGCTTCAAGGAAGACTGGTTCGGCTTTATCGTATTGGCCCGTCACACTATACAGAATCGCCAGGTTGTTCAGACTTTGGGCATAATCGGAATGTTCCTTGCCCAGGACTTTTTCCCGGATAGTTTTGGATTCAAGGTAGAGTGGTTCGGATTTATCATATTGGCCCATTCTCTGGTACAGCGCCGCCAGGTTGTTCAGGC
>JBJXFT010000228.1:0-4989 GCA_046155725.1 Saprospiraceae bacterium | reverse complement strand
GGCAACGGCAAAAACATCGCCGACCCATCTGAAATGAATTTCAACGCCAGCGAGCAGTACAAGAAAGACTACTCCGTCGTAGGGGAATACCGGGGAAAAACCACGCCGGTGCGCCAGTTCGCGCCCAACGCGCTGGGCTTTTTTGACCTGAGCGGCAACGTTGAGGAGTGGTGCTACGACTGGTTCGGCGACTACCCCTCCTTTGAAAAGGCTTCGGCGGACATACCTGCCGAACCGCAGCCAAACCCGATGGGGTCGGAACAGGGCTCGGTCCGCGTGCACCGCGGCGGCAGTTGGCTCCTCGCAGCGCTGCTCTGCCGCGCCGCCTACCGCTTCCACTGGCCACCGGACTACCGTAACGACTATCTCGGCTTCCGCCTTGCCTTGTCCCTGCAGTGAGGTGGCTTGCCCTTCCGGCTTACCTGTGAGCAGGAGAAAACCCTCCTCCCGGCCTCCCGCCGGGAGGAGGGCAGAGGAGCGGAGCCTTGCAGCAACGCCGAAGCGGGGCGAGGGACGAAGCCCAGCGCGGCGTTGTGGCAAGGCGGAGCGGTCGAGGGGCTGGATTTCGGCGCAGCCGATTTTTTTTTTGCGCTGTAAGGAGATGGCTTGCGCATGCAGGGCTTCCATTTTTTCCTTCTCAAAAAAGAGGCGCGGCAATGCTCCGGGCGTTCCGGGGGCGGCTTTCCCCCAAGCTAAAAGTATCTTTTATGCTACCTTTGTCCAATGGAATGGTTTGAAGAACTGCCAGAGGGCTGTCCCCCGGAAGAGGCCTCTCCACCGGAAGGGACTTTCTACCGAATCGGGAGCATCCCGCCCGACGACAGCGATTTTTGGTCACATCGGAAGCGGTTTCCGCATCGGGTTTTTCAGGTCGGCGAATGTGTGGCGCGGTCACTGTCGGTATTTGATGACCGGGAAGCCGTGGAGCGGTTGCGGCGATTGCTGCCCGCGATGCGAGGCAGACCAGTGGTGCAATTAGACCTGACCGCCCCGGACGGCCTGATTCAGCAAACTGGCAGCGACCCGCACCATTACTCGTGGTGGCGCAGCACCCAATTTGATTTGCAAACTACTAAAATAGTTGACTGATGAACATACCGCTGAGCGTACAGGAAACCCTGATTTGGCACGACGTGCCGCAATTGTTTGTGGCCAGCGACCCCGTTGGCGGCCTTTACCTATGCTTGTTGACCGACGACAGTAGCGAAACGCCAGCCTACGTCGCAGTGGCCGTGTCTGCCGAACGTTTGCGGGCGGTGCGACAGGGGCAAACGGATTTGCACAGTGCGTTTGCCCGCCCAGAACTGGGCTGCTGGCTTTCGATAAGCGATTTTTTTGAAAAAAACGCCCTCGCGGAACTGCTGCCAGAACAGAAAACCCTTCCTGAAAACTGGCTGCCCACGCCCGGCGAGTACTTGTCGCAAGTGCCCGGCGAGGCATCAGCTCTTGCCCCGGAATCTTTCGAGGCGGTGAAAGTCAGCGCGGTGGCGAAGGAGGCGGGCATGAACCCGGCTTTGTTGCGGCAATACATTGCGGGAGTCAAGCGCCCATCGCCGGAGCAATCGCGCCGGGTGCAGGAGGCTCTGCACCGGGTGGCGCGGCGGTTGTTGGAGTTGCGGTTTGTGTGAGGGGGTTTACCGCAAGGCCATCACTGGTTCATTCGGGTGTTGTGGGTTGACGATCAATTGTTGTTTTCTTGGAGACACCAGTACGTCCATCTCCTCCATCGGTATGGCCCCCAGCAAAGACTCCGTATCCCCCTTCAACACCAAAGCCGAGACAACGCATTCCCTATTCTCAAAACGGACCATCACATTGCGCACAATCGGCAATTCGTCGTAAGTGCCATTGGCCAATAAACAAGGGCGTGTATCCACCACACGCAGCCCCAATTGGGCACGAATATTTTCGTTGATGGCCAACATGATAGCACTGGAGTCCACATTTACTCGGACATCCATCCTGCGGATTTGTCCTTCGGGCAAATTGCCCTCTTCAAAATTGTCAACATCCCGGCTGTTGAGCAATTCAACTTCAGTATAAACCCGCCCCATGTTTTGCTTTTTTATGAATTGGGTGAAAAATTTTTACAAAAGTCAAGCCGCTGCCGAGCGAAGCGAAACGGGTAGGTAAGCATACACCAAATCCGCTTCGGGGATGCCCAAATCCATCAGCTCGTAGCCAATGGGCAGATCGGTGTGGTTCTGTTGCACCCAGACCTTGTTGCCGATGATGTCGAAGTGGAAAACGGCGTAGTGGACGTGCTTTTTGCCCTGCCAGCCCACGCGCACCAACTGGTAGTGGTGGTTTTGGGTGTCGGCAATCACTTGGTTTTGCACACCCTTCATGTTGACGGGCTTGATTTTGGCGTAATCTTCCAAGAAAGCCACAATGGCTTTTTGATATTTCAGAACCTTATCCATTTGACGATATTTTTTCGCTTGTGGTTGAAAATAAGCAGGTTGACAGCGTACCGAGGCCACGATTCCCGGAAGGCGTAGGATTTTTTGAGTTGTTCATAAGCATCTTTTGGGATGGCGAGGAACAGCGTCTTTTCCGGGAAAACCAGTTCCAGTGCAATCCTGTAAACCAGAAACTGCCCCAGTCCACGATAGTAATCGTAAAAAATCGTGTGGCTGATAAGCGACTTGATTTCGACCGCGATTTGCTCCCCGGCCTTTTCCGCCAAAATGATGGTACGCTCGGCCGCCAAGTCAATTTGAAACTCGGTTCCGGGGGTCTGTACCGAAAGCGGGTCGTCAGTAATTGTCCAGCCGTCGGTTTCAAGTGCTGTTCGTACAGCGTCGTGATAAGTGTCTCGTCTGGGCATGGCGGGCGGTTGTTCGGGACGAAGGTACTACAAAACTAAAACGGCGCAAACCCCGGCCTCTCGAGGCCACACCCTGAATGGTAATATTTGGAGAACTTTGCCCGCTCAGGTTAAGCCCCCCCGCCCAGCCGTCCACTTTTTTTCAATCTTTCCATGCGCCCTTTTCTTTCGGTTTTTATCCTCGCATTTTCCTGCACTTTCCTATCCGGTCAAATTTCCTTTTCCCAATTCCCCCAAGATAATCAACTCTACCCAAGGGACTTGGCGACCAACACCGCCCAAGTCCAGCTAAGCGGTACGCTTGATTCTGTCTTGGCCGACAGCCTCGTTTTCAGCCTCGAAAGAAGCGATGGGCTGACCACCAGAATGGCTTTTCATTTGAACGATTTTCCCCACGAGGGTTTTGATTTTGCTTTCGACATCGAAGCGCTGCTCCAAACCTATCAGTTCAAAGCAGCACTCAAAAGCGCGGACAGCACCTGGCTCATTGCTTCTGCCAGCAATGTGGTGGCAGGCGATGTGGTGGTGGTGCAAGGCCAGTCAAACGCTCAGGCGATTGCTTACAATGGCGACGCAAATGGCTGGCAAAGCAATTATGTGCGCTGTTTTGGCAACTCCGACCCTGCCAACTACACCGACCAGCAATGGTACATCGCAGAGGGCAACGGCTATTTCACGCCGGGTGCCGTGGGGCAATGGGCTTTGCGCATGGGCTCGCTTTTGCAAGAGCACCTGCACATCCCGATTGCGGTAATCAACGGCGCAGACCCCGGCAAGCCCATCGAGTTTTTTCAGCGGAACGATGCGCTGCACTATGACCCAGCCACCAATTACGGCAGGCTGCTCCAACGCTTGGACAATGCCAGGCTGACAAACCATGTTCGCGCCGTCATCTACTACCAAGGCGAATCGGATGGCGACCGGGCAGAAATCCACAAATCGCTTTTTGAAGAATTGTACGCAGATTGGGAGGCAGATTTTCAAAATGTCGAAGTGTGCTACGTCGTGCAAGTGCGGGAAGGCTGTGGTGCGCCGTCCTTGCAGTTGCGGGAATATCAAAGGGCGTTTGAAGACTACCTTCCGAGGTTGAAAAGCGTGACGGCGAATGGGATTGCCGGCCACGACGGCTGCCATTACAGCGTGTTGGGCTACGAACAATTGGGGGGAAAAATGTACAAGCAACTGGCGGGCGATTTGTACAACGCCCCCTCTGGCGAGCAACTCAACGTCCGCGTTTTGAGCGCGGCGTACACGAACGAAACGAATACCCAAATTACCCTGACGACCGATGCCAGCGCATTGTCAGCGCAGACGGGGAGCGGTTTTGATTTCAAAATATTGGGAACGGCCAGCGCGGTCGCCCAAATCAGCACAGACGGCAACAAGATCATTTTGGACTTGGATCAGCCCGTTTATGACGCGAATGCAAGCATTTCCTATTCGGGTCATGCTGGGGACGCGGGCGGCTGGGTGCTCAACGGCGATGGCTACGGGCTTTTTTCTTTTTATGATTTTCCGATAGAAAACCACACCGCATTGCCCAATTTTGACATCGCCGGAATCATGTCGGGGTCAGGCAATTGCTTGGCCTTGGATGGCCAGGACGACTGCGTTTACATCGGCCCGGTCTTGGGCGCATCGTACACAAAAGAGGCCTGGGTCAATTGGCAAGGCGGTGGATTGGGCAACAACATGATCTCTGGCGCGGCCAACACAGCGTTTTGGATTCCGCAGGGCGGAACGGACTACTATCTGGCGGCGGGCCACAACAACGCTTGGTGGCAGGTGCTCGACCCCGCTCCCATGATTCCCAACCAGTGGACACACGTTGCGGTCAGTTACGACGACACCCTTTCGGAAATGAGCCTGTACAAAAATGGAAATTTGGTGAGCCAAGCCCAAAATGTGCCGCCCCACAATGACCCCGAACTCTACGTCGGTGCCTTCGTCGGAGCGTATACTTTTCAAGGGAAAATGGACGAAGTGCGCGTGTGGGATATGGCGCGGAGCATCGAAGACATCCGGGCTTTCATGTGCCAAAAATTGACGGGCGAGGAATCGGGCTTGTCGAGTTATTTCCGGTTCGACCAAACGGGCGGCATCACCGCGCAAAACACTACGGAAAAACAAGACGGCCAATTGCTGGGCTTTCAGACTCC
>JBJXFT010000225.1:0-16092 GCA_046155725.1 Saprospiraceae bacterium | reverse complement strand
CGGGGAGGGCATTGTGGGGCAGTTGTTTGCCGGGCTGGGCTTTGTCGCGTTTCTGCCAGATTATCTTGGTTTGGGGAATGTTTCCAAAGGGTTTCACCCCTACGTCCATGCGGAAAGTGAGGCCTGGGCGGCGATGGACATGCTGCGGGCAGGGGAGCTGTTTTTGCAACAAAACCTGGTGCATACCAATGAGCAGTTGTTTGTCACGGGGTATTCGCAGGGCGGGCACGGGGCCATGGCTTTGCACCGGGCCATCGAGCAAGACCCCGCGCAAGAATTTGAGGTGACGGCTGCTGCGCCCATGTCGGGGCCGTACAGCATTTCCGGGACAATGCGGGATTTGATCCTGACCGATGCGGTGTATTACTACCCAGCCTACATTCCGAATACGGCCTTGTCGTACCAGACGGTTTACGGCAATTTGTTCAACGATTTGATCGAGGTTTTCAAACCGACCTATGCCACATTGATTCAGCAATTTTATGTTGGGCAAATCAATCTTTCTGATTTGAACGAGCAACTAATCGCGACGCTGACAACGATCGAAGGCGATTCTCGCCCCTTCCGGATGCTCCAGCCCAGCATCGTGCAAGCCATTCAAAGCGAACCAAACCACCCTATAAATGTGGCCCTCAACGCCAATGATACCTACGACAACTGGCTGCCAATCGCTCCGTTTCGACTGTTCTATTGCATGGCCGACGACCAGGTGCCGTACCTCAATAGTTTGCTGGCGAGGGATTCGTTCATGGCTGCCGGTGTGACAAATTTTGCCATTGCCGATGTATTGCCCACGGCAGATCACGGCGCGTGCTATGTGCCAGCAATGACGAGCACCCTCATCTTTTTTCTTGGCTATCAACAGATTGGAACGGTGGGAGCAGGCTCTGCTTCGGCACTTGATTGGATAAAAATATCTCCCAATCCGGCGAGCGAAGTTGTAAGCATCAGCGATTTGCCCAGCAATGGCCGTTTTGAAGTGGTGGATTTCAACGGGAAAGTCATGCGGTCTGGCCAGTTGGCGGCTGGTTCTCACTCGTTGAACATTTCGGAGGTTCCCGGTGGTGTTTACCTCGTTCGGTTCTTTGGGAAAGGGGAGATTTGGACGGAGAAGTTGGTGGTAAGGCGGTAGTGATGGTGGAACACGGATGACACGGATGAGACACGGATTTTATTCATGTCGCGGTCGAGATTTGTCATCTTTTTGAAAGTTGACAAATCTTCCCCTACTCCAAAATCATGGCAATTTCAAGAAACTTTGATCACTGAAATAAAATGCGGGTGCAAATGGTCGAAGTCAAGGTCAGTGGTGAGCAGTGGTATATCCAACAAAAAAGAGGTTGCTGCAATCCAAAGGTCATTTTTGCCCATGTTTCGGGAGGTAAACTCTGGAGGTGGCGGATACAGAAGATGTTTGCCCTGACTGTAAGTATCAATATCGGCATAAGCGTCCATCAAAGCGGATGCGCCGTCAATCGGGACACAAGTCAAGGCATCCAGCAGGGCGGTCAGGCTGTTCATTTTGGCAATCCCCCAAGCCGATTGTTTGGCAAAAGAAAGTACCTCCCCTTTTGTTACTGCGGAGATTATCAAATTGTGATTGCCTGAAAAAAGACGGAATTGTTGTTCGATTTTCTGTCCGGTAAGGCTCAATCGGATGCGATGGACCAAAATATTGGTGTCGAGGAGATAGTCCATAATTCAGGTGCTTGCTGATTGCAAAAACTCCTCGGCAGGCGGGGCATCGTTGAACAAATCTTGAAGTTGGAGCAGAACAGTTTTGTCCATCGCGTATTTCGCCCGCATTTCTTCGACGTTTTTTCGATACGGCGGATTGATTTTTTCAACCTTATGATTGCTGTTGACTGGCTGGAATTTTGTTTTCTTTCTCTGCGACACCGGTTTTTGCACAGATTTTACTGCGTTCCCGTTTAGCAAATCATCAATCAATGAAACAAAAAAAGCACGGTCAGATTGGGCCAGTTCAATCAGTGCAGATTTCAGAATATCAGTGGAAAGGTTTGCAGTCATCGTTTTTCTTGCAAAGTTAAATGGATTTTAAAAACAAGGAGCGTTCGAGATTTGTCAACTTTCAAAAAATTGACAATCCTACCCCCTCATTCAAAAACCTCCTTCAACGGCAGCGAAATGTCCAAAATCTTGTCTTGTAGCGTTTGGTCGGCACGAAAGTATTCGCAATCGTCGGGCGAGGAAAAAACGCAAATAGTGGTGAGCGGAAGCAATACGAGCCAACAAGATTTCACGCCGTGCGCGAAATACTCGCGGGCTTTATCGGTGAGTTCGTTGAGCGATTGAGTAGGTGAGATGATTTCCACGACACAGAGCGGTGCCTCTTTTACTTTGATGAGGTCGTTTTTGAAGTCAAGCGGCCGCTTTGAATAAATCGAAAGATCAGGAACCGAAGGCCAATCGGATAGGTCGAGGCTGAGCTCGGAAACGATTCGGTAATTTTTGTAAGAATACAAAAGCGCGATAAGGTTGGCTTGAATTGAGCCATGATTGAAAGAGGGCATAGGCTTGTTGCGTTCGATTTCGTAATCGGAAACAGTAAGGGTTTCGTCGTAGGCTTGAAAATTTTCGTGAACTGCCATGATTTTCTATTTTGATGCAAATGTAGGCGATTTCCCTGTTTGGCCCTATGCACTTCAGGATGTGCTGACGCTTGGACGATAACCCTTCTCAAACCTTCCCCAACTCCTCCTTCAAAAACTCGATCACCTTGATTTCCACGGGGTCCACGTTGCGGAGTTCGGCGAGATAGACCGACACCCAATCGCCCAAATGGACGAGCCACATCGCTTTCTCAATCTGCGATTTCCCCTTGGAAAACACCTCGATGGAAGTCTGCGTGTAATGCTCCACGATGTCCTTGTTGATGTCCGTGCGGATGGCAGTGCGGGCAAAGTCGTCGTGGTTGCGGAGCCAGATCACGGCCACGTCGGGGCGGTGGTCGCGCCAGCCCACCAGTTCGTTGTGGTTCATTTCGGGAATCACGTGGTGCCAGCAGAGCATCTTGGCGTTCTCGTTGATCTGTTGGCGCCAGCGCACCGCCACGGCTTCGGCGTGGTCGGCGATGTACAGCACGGGCGTTTTGCCGACGAGGAATCCCGCGATCTTTCGGGCGTGCTTTTGGATGGAGGCTTGGTCGCGCGCGAGGAGTTTTTGGGCCGCCCCGACATTGCTCAGGAGTTTGCCGGGAATGAGTTTGGCAGCGCGGAACACGCCCAACTGCGCCACCACCGAGTAGCCGAGGCAAGCGCGCGGGCTGCTCCAGCTACCGGGCAACTGCACATAATCAAGCCCTTGCGCCTTGGCAAGTTCAATGAGTTTACCGCCGGAGGCGATGCACACGATTTTTGCGCCAGTACTGCGCAGTTGCTCAAAAGTGCTGAGCGTTTCCTCCGTGTTGCCACTGTAAGAGGAGCAAATGGCGAGCGTGTGCTTGTTCACCCAAGCCGGGGCGTGGTAGCCTTTGCTGACCACGACGGGGAGTTTGCAGGACGTGCGCACAAAATCCTGCACGAATCCGCCGCCGATGCCGCTGCCGCCAAGACCGGAGATGAAGACTGAGCGAAACGGCGAGGCGTGTTTTTTCAATTCGACTTTTTGGGCTATTTCGAGGGCTTCGCCCAATTGGGCGGGGAAACGGGCAATCATTTTGTCCATAGTTGAGAGAGGGTGAGAGGGGTGAGAGACGTGAGAGGGTGAGAAGCCGCCTGCTGGGTCTCGGCGGGAAAATGAGGGGATCGTAAGAAAAGTGAGAGAAATCAAAAAAGCGAAGGACTTTTGAGCAGCAAAACTACATCGAAAAAACTTGGGGCAAACAGCGCCCTGGTCTTCAAAACCGTTCTTCGGGCAACCCGATTTGTAAAATTGCAAGCATCGAGTTTCACATTTTTATTTCAACATGAAAACCCTCCGGCTTCCGTTCCTGCTCCTTTTGGCGAGCCTCCTGCTTTTCTCCCAAAGCTCCTGCGTCTATTACCAGCGGTATGCGATGTCAAAATCGAGGCTGCAAAAAATCAACCCCGAAGGGCTCTCCGTTTACCTCATTGACGCGGCGCACCCTCTCACACGGGGCTGGTATGTGGCCGAACCCCGATTCGACAAAAACGGCCTCACCGGTTTCATCAGCCGCATGGCCGAAGTGGAAACGCTCGAAGCCTCCCGGCTCCGCAACCGCACCGATGCCCAGCAAAGCCGCAACGACATCCTCCTTTATGCCAAGCCACAGTTCGCCGCCGGCCTGCCCGACACCGCCACCCTCATCATCCAAAACACCTCGCTGGAAAGAGTGGAAGTGTGCGAAATGAACCACACCAAAACCATTGGCCTTCCCATGCTGGGCTGCACCGGGGTGCTGCTACTAGCCTATATTATTTCTGGAGAGTAGCGCGAAGGGGTGTGTGCTGGCTGCTAAAACAGGCAAAAATCGCACATTTTTCTGGGCATTTTGGCGACTAAAGTCGCCGGTACATTCACCACGTTTGGCTTCGGTTCCAAAAAGGCGGATCGCCAAAAAAGTGGTCTTCCTGCGCCCTCAGGCGCGCTTCTTCTGCCTCCTGCGCCCGTTGGGCTTCGGCGGCGGCCAAATAGGCGGCCAAACGTTCGGCCTTTGTCATTTCAAAAATATCCTGCGGCAAAAAGTACGTTTTCTCCACGTCGCGCTCGTCGGCGAAAGGATCGTGCGCCTCCTTCGCCTCTTCGTCCTCCAGTTCGCCCTTGAAAAGGAACGCCGCAAAAATCCCCGCGATGCTCCCAATCAGGTGGCTCTCCCACGAAATGCCCTCTTGGTCGGGCAGCACGCCGAGGAACATCCCGCTGTACAGCAGCATCACAATCGCCGCCAAAACAATGGAGCGCAGGCTGCGCCGGAAAATGCCGTTCCAGAACATGAACGACACTAATCCGTACACCACTCCGCTCGCCCCGATGTGCGACACCGGCCGAGCAAACAGCCACACTGCCGCTCCCGTCAGAAAATAGATCAACCAGAACGAGCGCATGGCCACTTTCCGATAAAAATAGAGGCACATAAACGTGAGCACGAAGAGCGGGACGGTATTTGAAATCAAATGTTTCCAACTACCGTGGATGAGCGGCCCTGTCACAATGCCCCGCAGCCCCCATGCCCTGCGCGACATGATGCCGTAAGCACCTGGGTCGAAACCAACCTGATCTTGTATTTGCCAGAGATGAACCAGCCAAAGCAAAGCCACCGCCACGACCGGGAAAAGCAGGCTTCCCAGCAGGTGTTGCCGAGTCAGTTCGAGGCTGTCCGTTTCGCTGTCGAGGATGGATTTCAAGGTTGTGAGCGGCGTGACAAGGTGAGCGAGCGAGAGATGTGAGCGGCACGAGACCCGCCTTCGCTAAAGCTATGGCGGGTAAATGAGAGGGAGATTCCAAAACCAAATGCCGGAAGCCCTGCGGTGGTTTCCAATGAAGGTTGCAAGCGGAGGCTCAGGTCGTCGCTCACATCGAATCGGGCGAGGTGCGCATCCACAAAAGCATCGGTGACGGCCAGCAGGTAGGTGACACCGAGTGCGAGAAACCATTTCTCTGTGTAGCCCTTGTAAGTGTCGCGGTAGGTCTTGGTGCGCGTTGCGTCGAAAGTGTTGTAGGGCGATTCGGTGGGGTTTGTATTGGGGTCGCCGTCCACGAGGAGTTTGTAAGAATCTCGGAATTTGTGGTAAATTTTTTGCGTACTGAAAGTCCCGTAAGCCATCCCGCCCAATGCGCCCCACACGATGGGCACTTTCCACCACTTCTTGTTGTAAGCCTGCCCAGCCCCCGGCAAAACCAGCGAAAGCAAGGCCGCCGTACGCGGGTTGGGATACTTTTTGGAGAAAACCCGCCACACTAACCCTCTCTTTTTTTCCTTCAAAATCAAAGAGTCGGGAAGCGTGGATTCGGTTTTTTCTTCCAAACCCAAGGTGTCAGGAACTGTAGGCGGCTTATTAAAAAGCGAGTCCCGATCTATGGGAAAGAAAGAGGCGGGCGAAAGCGAATCAGCCCTCGTCACGCGCAGCGAATCGGGCTTTTGGGCAAAAAGTGTAAAGCAGAAAAATGCCGCGAGGAAAGTAAAAAGTAGTCGCATAGTCATCGTTCCCGCCTTCGCCCCTGCCTACAAAAAATCAGCGGGCAGGAAGGCTATGGCGGGTATAGTCGAATGATTCGATTTTTGAAGATTGAATCCGATTGATTCGATTGGGAATCAACGCTTGAGCACAGTTCGTTTTTCAAAACCACTTTGCGTTGACTATAAAAGACAAAAGTAACGCGCCAGCCCAGAAATCGTTGCGGCGAACGAAGCACCAAGCCTCGTTCGCCGCAATTTCCCTCTCACCCTCTCACGTCTCTCACATTCTCTCACGTCTCTCACATTCTCTCACCCTCTTACCCCTTATTGCATCTTGACATCATCAAACCGCCAAGTCGTAGTGTTTGTGCTCGTGTTGCCCACATATTTGAAAGCCACATAGCCCTTGCTCTGCGAAATGGGCAGCGCGATATTGCCAGAACCCACAAACGCCGAGTAGCCGTTTGGGTCTTGCGGGGGCAGCGTGAAGTTCAGTTGCGTCCAAGTGGCCGCGCCCACGTTTTGCCCGTCGAAGTTGGTGGACACCCAAGCCGTGAGGCCGTCGTGCCGCCAGTAGCCCGAGGAAGTCTCGAACGAGAGCGTCCGTTGCACCTTCAGGTCGAGGGATGGGGAGATCATCCAAGTTTCCATGTTTGCCAGGCCAGATGAGAAAGCCGTGGCTTGGCAGAATTTGTCGCCCGAAAACGCCGCGCCGCGCCAGTAGCGGTTGCCTTGCACCGCGATGTTCTGCCAGCCCCCCAGTGTCACGTCTACGTTAGCGGTCACGCCGTCAAAGGTTTCGTTCAAGCTCTTGAGCGCAGGAGCGTTGGGGTCCACCGCGCCACAGCGCAGGCTGTCCATCGCCACGTCGTTCAAGTCTCGGATGTAGAGTTGGTAGTCGGTTTTAAAAATGCCCAGCACACCTGTGATGCTGCCTTTTCCTCTTGGAGTTTTTTGAATGGCAAAATCGGCAAAGCCGCTCGTGCGCACAAAGAGTTGAGCGCCGTTGCAATCTTGAATGGTGCGGTTGAGGCTGCTCAGGGAGGGCACATCCGCCCAAGTCTGCGCCGTGTCGGCTTTGGTGAACTCCACATCTTCCAGCGTGATGAGCGTGCTGACGAGGCCTTCATTCAATTGTGACACGGACACTATTTTGGGCGCAGGCGCGTCGCGCTTAAACCCGAGCACGATTTGGGTGCGCTCTTGGTTTTCGGTCAGGCCGATATCGCTCGATATGCCGTTTTCCACCACCCTGCCACCCACGAGTTGGATGAGGCCGTTGTAGTCGGTGAGCATCAGGCCCTTGCAGCGGATATAGATTTTACGGCCCACGGGATAGCGGTTTTGGAGGTAGCCGTTCGAGAATTTTACCTCGATGCCGCCCGTAGAATCCTGAATCACAATGGTTTTGTAGTAGTTGCCCGAGCGGTCGTCCATGACCACCGTGCCGCCTATCACAAGGTCGTCCGTGAGGAGGTCGAAGCCACCCGAAGTTTCGTGATAGCCTTTTAGTTCTTGGATGGTGGTGTTGGTGGGGATGTCTTGCCCGTCGCCGCCAGTGGGCGGCTGGTCAAAATCCGTTTTCACACAGGCGACAAAAGTGGTCGCCACGAAGAGTGCAGCTGCGAGGCTGCTTGCGAGGGGTTTACTTTTTTTGAAAAACATGGTTGAGTTGTTTTAAGTTGAATTTCAAAGTTGAATCTGTGGGGGCGCAAATTGTACAGTCCAAATTTTGGCACAAAAATATAGCAAGGTTACGAGTTCTCCTCTCTTTGCTGCATTAACAATGATGGTTTCTTGTTTGAGCAAATCGCCACGCTCCTTATTTCTGGCACAACATTTGAAACTACGCCGCCATCGCCTTCGGGCGAAAAATCATCCAGCAATTCCGCCAAGGATTTTGACCGAAAAGGTTTCGTGCTATGAGAAAACACGCCTTCGCTTTTGGTCGCTCACGAACTACTTATCATGACCGCTGCTCAATTTCAGACCCAGCCCCTGCCAAACAAAGCCGCCGAAGGGGCCGTCGAACTTTTTCAAAACTCTCCCAACCCTTTTATAGAGATGACGCTCTTGTGGTTCCGACTCCCCGCCGCTGCCGATGTGTTCCTCCGAATTTTTGACACTGCTGGCCGCGAGGTGAACGCCAAAAAAGGCGCGTACCAGCCCGGAGAAAACCACATCGTGCTGCACCGTGCCGACCTCCGCGAACCCGGTTTTTACACCTGCCGGCTCGAAACACCGTTCGGCACCGCCTCCCGCAAATTGATGATGTACTGAGATTAGGCCGATTGGTCCGATTAGGCCGATTAGTTCGATTAGGCCGATTAGTTCGATTAGGCCGATTAGGCCGATTAGGCCGATTGGTTCGATTGTGTGACGCAGCCAATTATCACAAATGGCTGGGATAACAATGAAGCCCGTTGCAAATAATTGATTTGCAACGGGCTTCGCTTTTTTGAAATCAAGTCAATCGGCCTAATCGAACCAATCGAACCAATCGGGCTAATCGGCCTAATCGAACCAATCGGATCAATCGAACTAATCGAATCAATACAATTCCACGCCGCCAAAATGGAACGCGCCTTCGATGGCCGCGTTTTCGTCGCTGTCGGAGCCGTGCACCGCATTCTCGCCGACACTGGTAGCGTACTTGGCGCGGATGGTGCCGGGAGCAGCGTTGGCCGGGTTGGTAGCGCCGATGAGTGTGCGGAAATCTTCCACAGCATTTTCTTTTTCAAGGATGGCAGCCACGATAGGACCGCTGCTCATGAATTCGCAGAGTTCGCCGTAGAACGGGCGGGCGCTGTGCACGGCGTAGAATTCGCCCGCTTTTGCCGGGCTGAGTTGGGTGAGTTTCATCGCCACGATGCGATAGCCCGCAGCGTTTATCATTTGGAGTATGTTGCCGATGTTGCCGGCGCGCACAGCGTCGGGCTTGATCATGGTGAAAGTGCGGTTGCTCATAGGTGAGAGACGTGAGAGGATTGAGAAAGTGAGAGACGTGAGAGGGTGAGAATTTGTGAGAGACGTGAGAAAGTGAGAGGTATGAGAACGATAAAAGAGAAATTAGAGACTGAGTAATCTTGGAAATTGTCTTTTTGAAGGCAAATCAACCCTCAAGCATCTCTCACTTTCTCACGTCTCTCACTCCTCTCACCTCTGGGCCGGCAAAGGTATTCCAAGATTATATTTCAAAACGGGTACGAAAAAAGGTTTCTCAAAAAATAATCTCTGGCGAAAAGGGCGTTTTGTTGCAAAGCGCATACTTTTGCGGGCTTTTTACAAGAAATGGAATTCTCCCCTGCGCTCCGCCAGCTTATCCACGTTCCACAGAACGTTGCCATCTTTTCGCACCGCAACCCTGACGGCGATGCGATTGGCAGCTCGCTGGCCATGCGGCACTATTTGGAACAGTACGGCCATACGGTGCACATTCTTTTCCCTTCTGAATACCCCGAAGAATTCGAAGCTTTGCCCGGCGCGGCCGATATTTTGATCTGGGACCTTCAGCCGGAAGAATGCAAACAGGTGATCAACAAGAAAAACCTTTTTGTTTTTCTGGATTTCAACGCCTTGGACCGAATTGACAAACTTGGCGACTATGTGCGCGACTTGCCTGCCAAGCGCCTTCTGATTGACCACCATCTCTTCCCCGACTCGATTGCCGATTTTGTGTACTCGGAGCCGGAGGCGAGCAGCACTTGCGAGTTGGTGTACCATTTTATGGAGGGCCTCGGCGACCGCGACAAGATCAACCCCAACACTGTGGGCAAATGTTTGTACACCGGTTTGGTGACCGATACCGGCTCGTTCCGCTACGCCACAAACCCCAGTGTTTTTCGCATCGCCGCCGATTTGGTGGAGCGCGGCACCGACGATACGGGGGTGCAGGACATGATCTTCAATTCTCAAAAAGAGCGGAACCTGCGCTTGCTCGGCCATTGCCTCACGCACCGCATGGAGTTTTACCCCGAATACCGCACCGCGCTTATTTGGCTTTCGCGAAAGGATTACGAGCAATTCGACATACAGCGCGGCGACACGGAGGGCATCGTGAACCACTTGCTGAGCGTGAAAGATGTGCGCATCGCGGCATTCATCCACAACCAGCCCACGGTGGTGAAACTCAGCCTACGCTCGAAGGGCAATATTGACGTGCAGGAAATTTGCAAAAAACACTTCAAAGGCGGCGGCCACAAGAATGCCTCCGGCGCTTACTCGCACGAAGGCCTGAAAGCCACCATCGAAAAATTCAAAAACTTGCTGCCGGAATACAAAGACCGGATTTTGGCGGGATAAAAGAGTAACAAGTGGCAAGTTTCAAGTGGCAAATTCCGAGAGGGAAACGATTGTGCGGTCTTGAAACTTTCAACTTGGAACTTGACACTTGACACTTCAAACTTTTCTATCATTCACTTAACTTGACAAGAATGCGCAATTTACTCATTCTGATTGTTCTGACGCTCTTCACTGCCAGTCAACTGGCTTGCCAAAAAGGCAAAGAAGTGACCACCGCAAACGGCAACCGCGTCGTCAACCACACCAACCTCGAAGGCCCAAAAGTCACTTATGGCAACACCGTGCTCATCAACGTGGACACTTGGGTGAACGACTCGCTCGTGCAAAGTACTGCCCGCGACGGCGGCGCACGCGAAATCGCCTTGCCCGATTCCAGCCTGATGAAAGGCAAAACGCCCGCAGTGTTCGAAGCCCTGATGATGATGACAAAAGGCGACAGCGCCACCGTGTATCAGCCGCTCGACTCCATCATGAAAAAAGGCATCCCGAAAGAATTCGGCGAAGTAAAGGAAATCCGTTACGAAGTAAAACTGGAGGACATCATCACCCCCGAAATGATGGAGGAGCGCCGAAAAGAGGAAATGAAAAAAATCGAGGCTGCCCAAGCACAAGGCATGCTCATCGCCGAAACGGTGAAAGTCATGCTCGCTGACTACAAGGCGAAGAAACTCGAAAACCTCAAAAAGTCGGCCTCTGGGCTTGAGTACGTCATCATCGAGCAAGGCACAGGCGCAGCCCTCAAAGATGGCGAAAGTGTGCCCACCAGCTACTTCGGCGCGCGCAAGGCCGATGGGGTTATGTTCGACAACTCCTACGACCGGGGCGGGCCCACTCCGTTCACGGTCGGCGGCCTCATCCCCGGTTTCAACGAAGGCATGAAGCTCCTCAACCGGGGCGGCAAAGCACTCCTTTTCATCCCCAGCGCATTGGGCTATGGCGCACAAGGCGCAGGTGCCGACATTCCGCCGAATGCCGATTTGGTGTTCTATATCGAAATGGGGCAGTAAGCAAGATTCTTGATTGATAATTGTTTATTGACAATTGCCGAAAACACTATCAGTGAGTGTCTCGTTTCAAGCGAGACGCTCACTGTTCGTTTGAGGCATATTTCGAATGATTCGATTTTTGAAGATTGGATCCGATTGGTTCGATTCGGGACGCTTGACCGCAGTTTGTTTTTCAAAACTACTTTGCGTTGACCACAGCGGCAACCCATCGTTTATCGTTCATACTTCATCGTTCTTCATCGTTCTCTCAAAATGTTGAAATTTAAAATCTTGCTCGCATTCGTCCTTGCATTTTGTGCATCGGCCCTTGCGCAAACACAAAAAACCACCGAGCACGGCTATCGGTATTTTCACCACATTCAAAAAACGGGGCCAAAGCCGCAGCGCGGCGAGTCAATACTTGCCAACGTGGACGTGTACGTCGGAAAGTTTTCGCTCAGCAGCTCTAAAAAGACCGTAGTCGGCATTTATCGGTACGACATCCCGCCAGCAGATGCAACGCTCGGCCATTACCCCCCCATCATGGATGCCGCATTGTTGATGAGCAAAGGCGACAGCCTCACGATTTTCCAGCCCGTGGACGAAACCATGCGTACCTACTTGCCCCCAGCCGAAAAAGAGGCAAAGGAAATCCGCTTCGAAATCGTGCTGACCGACATCGTGACCTTGGAACAAAAATCCAGTGCCGCCCGCTCGCTCGATGCCGCCGTACAAGTGGTCGGCCAAAAAGTACAGGCCACGGCAAAAGCATACTCGGCTGGCTCGCTTTCCAAAGAAATCCATACCCATCCGTCGGGCCTGAAAATGCTCGTCGAAGCAGCCGGGAATGGTGCACGGGTACAAAAAGGCGAGGTGCTGCAGGTCCACTACTATGGCTGCCTGACGAACGGCACTCCTTTCAACAATTCTTACAGCAGCCGCCAGCCGCTCCAATTCGCTGCCGGCGAAGACCAAATGATCGCAGGTTTTGACGAAGGCGTGATGTACCTCAACCATGGCTCCCGCGCCTATTTGTTCATCCCGCCGGCGCTCGGCTACGGTGACGAGGTGACAGGCGACGGCATCATCCCCGCCAATTCGGAACTCGTCTTTTATATTGAAATCCTTTGAAAAATTGGGGATACGCCTATCACTTCATCGCCTATCACTTCATCATTTCCTAAAATTTTCCGTTTCCAATGACTATCGAACAACTCAAAGAGTTGAAAGACAAGCTGGCGGTCCTAAGGAGGTATCTTTGACGTGGACAACCGCGCCAAAGAAGTAGAAGACCTGACCAGCCAAACCCTCGACCCCACTTTCTGGAACGACCCCAAACGCGCCGAAGGCATCCAGCGCAAAATCGGCATGAGCAAAAAGTGGCTCGACGATTACGCCGCCCTCGCCCGCGAGGTGGACGACCTCGAAGGGCTTTTTGAATTCCAAAAAGAAGGGGCGGCTTCCGAAGAGGAAGTCGAAACACAATTCCAGCGAACGCTGGGCATCCTCGAAGACGCCGAATTCCGCAGCACCCTCAACCAAAGGGAAGACGAAATGAACGCCGTGCTCACCATCAACGCGGGCGCTGGCGGCACCGAGGCCTGCGACTGGTCGGCCATGATACTCCGAATGTACCGGATGTGGGCCGAGCGCAACGGATTCAAAGTCATTGACCTTTTTGAACAAGACGGCGACGCGGCGGGCATCAAGTCCGCCAGCATCGAAATCCGGGGCGACTACGCCTACGGCTGGCTCAAAGGCGAAAACGGCGTACACCGCCTCGTGCGCATCAGCCCGTTCAATGCCCAGGGCAAACGGCAGACTTCGTTCTCCTCCGTGTTTGTGTACCCGCTCATCGAAGGCAACGAAATCGAGATCGTGGTCAACCCTGACGACATCCGATGGGACGTGTTCCGAGCATCGGGCGCGGGCGGCCAGCACGTCAACCGGACCGAATCCGCGGTGCGCGTCACGCACATCCCCACGGGCATCGTGGCCGAATGCCAACAAGACCGCAGCCAGCACCGCAACCGAGAAATCGCGATGACGATGCTCAAAAGCCGCCTCTACCAACTCGAACTGCGCAAACGCCAAGCCGAGCAAGACAAAATCGAGGCCGGCAAAAGCAAAATAGAATGGGGCAGCCAAATCCGCTCTTATGTGCTCGACGACCGTTGGGTGAAAGACCTTCGCTCCGGCTACAAAATCCACAACCCGGATACCATACTCAATGGCGACCTGAACGAATTTCTCAAAGCGTACCTCATGTGGGAACGCAACCCTACGGGCGGCGTGGAAGATGAGGAGTAGAAAAAGTGACGGGGCGGTTTCAAATTGCCCCGTCGCTATATTGGCCTCACCCTTTCTTCCGCAGCACCACCGCCGACACGAGGGCCACCAAAAAACCTACTGGAAAAGGCTCCAAGAAGGTAAGCCCAAAGCGGAAAAGCGGGTTTTGGTACAGCTCTTTGTAATGCTGCATTTCTGCCGCTTGCCGATCTATTTCTGCTTGCGCCGCGCCTGATTGCTGCAATTGCGCCAGAGAGTGTTCAATGAACTTGTCCATAAAATCGGGCATCAGCGTCTCGGACACTACCATCCACGCCAGCACATAGCAGAGGCACGATACGATGGCGATGAGCAGCCCGACCTGAAAGCCCTTGCCAAAACTCAACACGCCGCCGCCCACCTCTTCGCGGTAAGATCGCACACCGAAGTACACGAAAAGCATGCTGAGCAAAATGCCCGCGTAGCCATAGTAGTGGCCGTTCTCGAAATCCATCGTGGATTTGAAATACAGGGAAGTGCCGATCATCAGCACCGCAGCTACCGCCCCCGAAAGGAGGCCGTAGCGCAGAATTGTCTGTTTCATAAAAAGAAAAATTTTGTGTGAAAAACTGCTGCAAACCAAAGGGATGCGACAGTTTCGAGCCTCACACTTTTGGGTGATTTCAAGTTTTGGCCATGAAATCATCCTTTCGGGGGAGCAACAACTTCAAGCCAGCAATCCCAACTCCTTCGCCCGCTGGATGGCCTGTGTGCGGCGTTGTGCGTCAAGTTTTGAAAACAAATTGGAGCTGTGCGTTTTCACGGTATTGAGCGAGACAAAAAGTTTTTCCGCAATCTCTTGATTGCTCAGCCCTTGCGCCATTTGTTCCAGCACCTCCAACTCGCGGGGCGTGATGCCGAGATTTTCCAAAACCTCTTCCCTTGGGCGGAATTTAGAAACGGGAAAAACTGGGATGGAGATTTTTTTCTGGGTCAATTTTCTCCCCGCCCAAATGCCCAGCACCGCAAAAAGCAGGGCCACCAGCCCGATGTACCATCCCTCCGAATTCCCAAAATTCAGGAGACGGTACTGGGAAAACTGGAGCGCAGCCAGCAACAGCCCCAGCGAAAGGCCGTAGAGCAAAATATTGGCCCACCAAGATTTTGAAGCATCGGAAACCATCGCGCAAAAATGAGAAAAGTCATCCCGATACACGGAATGACTTTTCTAAAAAGGCATCAAGCCCTGCTGTTCATAGTTTATCGTTCATAGTTCTTGGTTCAGTTAAGGTTTCAGCACCACCAATCGCTTTGTGCCAACGGCCTTGCCATATTTGTCCACGAGGCTATAGATGTAGGTGCCTTTTTTGAAATCGTCGAGTTCCACCCGGAACGAGGTGTTGCCAGACAGCGAGTAATTTTTCTTCCACACGCACTTGCCTATGATGTTGAAGATTTTGAGCGTGTATTCCCCCTGCACAATATTGGTGCAATCAAAGCGGACCCATTCTACCGCAGGGTTCGGGAATGCTTGGATACCGCCCGAAAACGCTGCCACAGGTTCGATGGCCGGGCTTGTGCCAAGGTTCTTGAACCGAATAGATTCCACCGTCGCCAGGTCATTGCTCATCGTGGCCACCGCGATTTCTTCTTTCTCCGTGTTGCTGTAAAAACGGAAAGAGACCGTTGTGTCCGTGCCGAGGACGTCGCCTATGCCACCACCGCCGATGAGCGTGCCGAGGTCAACCCAGCCCAAAAATGGGACTTTCACGTCAATGCCCGTAGTCGTATAGTCTGTCCGTTTTTGGCGCAGCACAGGGTAGGTGCCTCCTGGAATCTGGCAAGTGCCATAAGCGTCCACCACATCAAGCCGCTGGGTATGCACACGCACGCGGATAGAATCTGGCACAAGAGGAAGGCCCTCAAAAAGGCTATCGGGCAAAGCATCGGTGCTGAATGGCAAAGAAAGATCAGTGGTTTGCGAGCCGATATCAAAGAACATCATCGGCGATTTCCGCTCCAGCACCACCGGGCTGAACTTCGCCAGCACATTGAGGCCAAAGCCTGCCGGGTCGGCACCTGCATAGCCAAGCGCCTCAAATTTGGTGTTGGTCACGTTGAAATAAGTCTCGCCTTGACCCGTGATCACGAGGTCGGCACCAGGAAAGTTCGCCACCTGACCGCCTGCGCTGGCAGGGCGATAGACTGTGGAGAATTTTTCTTCGGTCTGCAAGGTGCTAAAATCCCACGTTTGCGATCCGCTGCTGGGCGCAGTAGCAGGGTTGATACCGAGCGGTTGGTTGTCCACAGCAAAAAGCAGCGAATCGCCGGCAGCCGGAAAAGTAGCATTGGTGACGGTGATTTGGGCGGTGGCGGTAAAATAAAGGGCGGAGAGGGCAGCAAGTAGCATTCTTTTCATCGGACGTTAGATGTTGA